>CAMHLZ010000001.1 GCA_946186125.1 uncultured Lachnospira sp.
TGAGTATATTTACTCACATTTAATAATATTATTAGTTACTTAAGCATTTCTCCTTATTTCTATGTCTATTTCTCATGCTAATTTTTCGTTCCTATATCAATATTTACTTATCAAAGTATAGGCTGCTTTATGTTTACATTCCGACAACTTCAAATGGATTGATTCCTTTGAAGAAGTTTGCACCACTCTGTTTCTTAATTAATTTCTTGTAAAAAGAAAGCTTGCTTTCTGGGACTTTAATTACTATATGACATAATTTTATATTTACTTTGTTTTTCATCTGCGGAAGTTCAAATGCACTCTTTCCAAGCGTCTTTGAATTTAACTTAGTCGTTTTTAAGACTATTTCAGTAGTAGCAAAAGGCATATTATAATTTCCTATTTTTTTTACTGTACTTGGAATAATCATTTTTTTAATTGTCTGATTGGACTGAAATGCGTACGCTTTTATCGTAATTACGCCTTCAGGCAATTCTAAAGTTTCAAGCTTATCACAATATGAAAATGCATAACTGCCAATTACTTTTACAGAAGCAGGAACTACAGTATTATTACAAGCTAAGATTAATTCATTCTCTTTTGTATCTATGATAGCATCACATGATTCTCTGCTGTCATATTTTTTGTTTTCAGATGATACTCTGATTGTTTCAAGACCGTTGAGCCCATTAAAAGCTCCCTGTTCAATCTTCTTTACATTTTTAGGTATCGAAATTTTTTTAAGATTACCACAATAGCTTACAGCACCTGTTTCAATTGTTGTAAGGCTGTCAGGAAGACTTATTTTCTCCATATATGAACAACCGCTAAAAGCATATTTTTTTAATACTTTTAAATTTTTAGGTAGCTTAACGCTTTTTAATGAAGTACTTGAAAAGGCTCTTTTACCGATATATTCCACACTGTCAGGTATCACAACAGATGTCATTGTTCCTACATCATCTAAACAACTGTCTTCGAGTCTGATAACTGTATCAGGAATAACCAGTTTTTTTACAAATACATCAACATCATCTTCGGGACCAAATAAATGGCTTCCTAAAGATGTAACTTTTTTCCCATCAATATCTGATGGAATATAGATAGCTGTCCTTCTCTTTTTTTCTTTGTATCTTGTAAGCTTTATTCCGTCACTATTTGGATCATCCGTATAGGTGTATGTGCCATACTTAGTTTTATAAGTGGCAGTGTCAGCATATACATCCGTATACGTGTAAAAAGCAGCCATGACTACGAGAATCATTAGTAAAATACTTTTTTTCTTCATAAAAAGTCTCCTTTTGTTATTCCCGGATTTTATATCTTTAAATATAAAGTCCGGGAATCAATTAATGTTAAATATTTACTTACTTAATTCTTTCACTGTATAATTAGTAGCTTTTTTAACCGATTCTTTTACCAGTTTTGAATACTCATCATATTTATCTTTCGGAACATAAATAGTTACATTTTCAATTCCGCTAAATGCACAATTTTTTATTTCTTTTATATTTTTTGATTTAATAACTACTTTTTTTAGTTTTTTTGCTAAACAAAAAGCGTTTTCCTCTATTACCTTAACTTTTTTAGGAATTTTAATTGTTCGTAAATTGTAACATGAACAAAATGCAGCTCCACCTATTTTGGTAGCTGAACTAGGTAACACAACCGTTCTAACTGATCTGCAGGTTACTACAACCGGTTTTATTACCTTAATTCCATCTTCATAAATTACTTTTTTATATCCGCTGTTTGAAAAAACTCCTGCTCCGTACACTATATCTTTTCTAATCAACAGTTCTTTGCCTTTTCCAATTTTCGTTCCCGCAAATGCAAATCCTCCTATTTTTTTGATATTTGCTGGCATCTTAAAATTATCAGACAAATCACATCCACAAAACGCATGTGCTTTAATTATTTCAACTCCAGGCATTGTAACTGATTTTAATTCTTTACAACAACAAAAAGCATAAAAACCAACTGTTTTTACTGACTTTGCAATATCTACCTTTTCTATAGACTTACAAGCAGGATGTCTATCTTTCGCTTTACTCTTTCCAAACAGTGAATGTACTCTTATGGCTGTAATACCATCTTTAATTGTAACAGTTTTTATATCATTTGCATAAGACTCAAACACCCATGGATTATCTGTAATCTCTCCTGTTCCTGATATCACGATTTCTTTTGTGACCGTATCATAGCTGTATGTACAGCTTTTTCCACATTTTCCCTCAATAGTATCTGCATTTGCATATGTTTGCATACAGAACACCATAGTTAAAATTATTACTCCTAATAATTGATATTTGATTTTCTTCATAATAACACAACCTTTCTTAATTCCAATTATTATATACGTACCATACTCTGTAATCAGCATCAGTTGTATCTCTGATATACCTGCGTATGTTACCGGATAAATTGTTTTCAATATATACGTAATTACTCCAACAACATATATCAGGATCCTCACTATCTGCTGCAACCAAATGTGCTTTTGTAACTGTCATAAAATAATTATTTGCCTTAATTCTTGTATTATACTTATTTATCTCTGTTTGACCATCACCACCAGGTGGCTGATAATTATAACTGCTTCTCTGACCATGATGACCAAATTTACAAAAATTATAATGCAATGAACTAATTGTCGAAGCAGGAAAGAACACTTCCGTTCCCCATGAAGCTATTGCATATTCCAACCCATGTATATTTAAATCCCCCAAGAACAAGGCCCTATATGGATTATCTGTAGATGTATTTGTTATGGTACATATCATGGAAGTATTATTAGCCTGAGAACTATTATAATTTGAATAATTCTCCCCATAAGCAGTAACTGCTGCCTGCGAAGGGCCATAGATTTTTAGTACTGTATCATTAACAGTAACCGTCTTGTAGCTCCCTACACTAACCACCTCTGAAGAATGACCGGTCAATGCGGATACCACATTACTATACTGACTTCCCGGGTAAGTGTAATATACTTTTTCTATGTACAATCCACTGCTTGCCAAAAGTGTTGCCAAGCCACCCACATGGTCAGAGTGATTATGACTCAATACCAATGCCTTGACATACACTTTTCCGTTATGAGTTCCGCTTGTTTTTGGATTACATTTAGACAGCAATGCTGTCAGATACGAAGCTGCAGAATCTCCCGGTCCACAGTCAATCATTAGATAATCATTGTTACCACAATCAATTATTGCATTGTCTCCTTTCTTTTTTGCATTTGAAAATTTACCGCAATTATAAATTGCAATTCCTGTTGCATAGCTCATATTAATTCCTCCTTCCTAATACTATGTACTCTCGGAATCTACTTTGCATTTACATACGCCTCCAAATGCTACTTAAATTATAACACATTGTTACATTTTTGTAAACATTTATTTTCAACTTTCGATAATGTATTCTGTCTTATCTGCTGTCTTTGCAATTGTCTTTGGTATCTCGACAAAACACTGTACTCTCTTCTCTTCATATCCATATGTAAGTCCATCGTCCGGTTGCTTTCCGCTAACATTTAACGCAATATTAACAGTAAATTTTCCATTACTCTTCATTTCTCTGGTAACATTTTTAATAGTTAATTTTTCATAACTATATATATCATGCGAATTAATACAAACAGCATTCTTCTTGAAATAATCTTTGTCGTATTTTTTCAGCTGTTTGTATACTGATTTGTTACTTCCTTTGCATGCTTTATATTTCTTAAGCAGCTTATTCATCTGAGAATAGCTTGTAATAAACTCATTATTAAACGTAAAACTCTCATTTGTTACAAACGTCTTCTTACTTGATTTAACTTTTTTACTGTAAGACTTAACTGTCACTTTGCATATTGCTTTGACATCCGCATCTGATTTACTTACGGCAGTTATAATAGCACTTCCTTCTGCTACTCCTGTAATCTTACCATTCTTATTTACTTTGGCAATACCGGTATCACTACTGCTCCATGTTACGTCTTTTGTCTGTTTCCCATTCAACGCAGCCTTTACGCTTACTGCCTGCTTCTTGTAAATCTCCACTTCTGACTCTGACAATTTAAGGCTATCTGATTCAATATCCATTCCATACAAAATATCTAATTCAGCCCGTACTACACCCGGAATCTCCGAATACACTGATACCATTTTTTCTGCTAACTGTCCTTTTTTCAGCTTTACAAATACAAACAAGTTTCTATCTTCATGCAACTGACTCTTTACAATCTCACCACCGTTAGAAATTACATTGATCGCATTTATTATCTCATCATCTGAAATATTTGAATCAAAGTTCACTAAGATAGAGTCCGGTACATATGTAATAGTCACTTTTCCTGTTCTCTGCTCGTTCACCTGTATATAGTCATTAATAATCTCATTTGCTCTGCTATCTGCATTTGCCTTAAAAGCTTCAAACTTTTCACTTACGTTAAAATCATCTTCAAAATAACTGTCTAAAATCGTCTCCAGAACTTTTTCAAATCCATATTGGGATTCAATTTTATTAACAAGTAATGCTGCTGACTCTCCATCTGCTTTTAAAGCCTCATCTAAAATCTGCTGTTCTTCTTCACTAAGTTCATATAAATACTTCTCTGGAATTACTATCTTGTAATCCTCCCCTTCATCTGCGGCATATGCTACAGTATTAGTATAAAACACTGAACCGGCCGTCATTCCTATTCCCAATGTAAGAGCTACAATTGCTGATAAAATCTTCTTTCTCATAAAAAACATCTCCTTCTTTATAAAAGTATTTACCTTAAATTCGTTCTAATAATTCTATTATAACGTCTTAATTATCCAGTTCCTATATTTTTATAAATATTCACCTACCTTATAATCTGAATAATCTTAGAACGTTATAATTTTACAACCATTTTGATTAATAAATTAATTAATTTGTATTATTCATACTAATGCTATTTAAAATAGATTTCATGCTCTACATATACTTGATAAATCATTCAGGATTTTTATTTAATTATTATATAAAACATTAAAAGTATATACCCATAGAAAGCTTAATTCATTTATAACATTTAGTTGACTTGATATTTTAAGACTAATTTGCGACACATGACACTATTGTCGAAAACGGTCCATGCATATACGTATCTCCATATTTTGACTTACACCATATTTTATAATAATATCTCTGTCCTGACACTAAACCAGTATCTGTATAACTAACTGGTCCCGAGCCATTAACTGATATTGACTTAATATTTGTATATGTTCCATTCAAACTCGTTGACCTATATACATTATATCGCTCTTCATTGCCTACAAGACTCCAATTCAGTTTTATTTTTCCACTTGAAACAGGTGTAATTAAACTAACAACAGGTGCAGTATTTGAAAATGTCAAATATTTTGCTTTTTGAACAGCTAAACCAGCATCTAAAATTCCGTATCCAGTGTTATAATCATACCCTGTACTTCCAACATCTGTTGCTGTTGTCTCTATTATATTCTCAATTTCATCAACCGTCAAATCATCATTAATAGCTCTCATCATCATTACTGTGCCCGATACCATAGGTGCTGATAACGAAGTGCCATTACTACAAACGTATGAAGAACCAACATCTGTGGTTTGTATACTAAAACCAGGTGCTGATATATCACAAGTGCTTCCATAATTTGAGAAATATGCTCGCCCATTATCTGTATCAGATGCAATTACTGAAATAACATGTGGATAAGATGCCGGATATGCTGGTGTCGTGCTATTATCATTTCCTGCTGAAGCTACAACAGTCACTCCTGCATCATATGCATCACTTATCGCATCTGCCACATCTGCATTATATGAATATGTAGACATGCTCAAATTAATAACTTCTGCATCATTACAAATAGCATAATCAATAGCTTTCAACAAATTTGATGTTGAAACTTTGTACTCACCATCTGGATATAGAGTATACACCTGTATAGCCATAATCCTACAATTATAATCATTATATGAATTAGTAACTCCAGCTACACCTGCTATTCCAATGCTGTTGTTCACATTAGCAGCTAAAAGTCCCGTAACATTTGTTCCATGAGAACTCACATACGGTGTAGACAGCGAACTTAATAATGCATACGGCTCACTCGTAACATCTACTGACAACGAATTAATTATTCTTCCGCTTAAGTCCTCATGATTCATCTGCACCCCTGAGTCTATAACCGCTACTCTAACTCTTCTAGCAGTTGTAGATGTATTAACAGATTCCCATGCCGGCTCAATATTAATTCTTTCTAAATGCCACATACCATAAGCATACGTATCATTAATATCTACACTATCCGTTGTTAATTCATCACAATCATACACATAATTGACAGAAGCATCTATAACACAATCTAAACTTTTATATTTGTCTATCGCTTTTTGAGTTGTTTCTCCTTCACCAATTGTAATCTCAACTATTTTTTTATTTTTTTGGGATTGTTGTTTTTTTATCAAGTCTTTCTTTTCTTTGTCCATATCACTACATATAGCATACTTATTTGTTAATATATCGCCTCCCTCTGATAGTTTATTAATTATTTGATTTATCTCCTCATCAGATAGTTCTGACTTAAAAGAAACCAATATTTGATTCGGTGCATATCCATTTTCTATAGCCGATTTTCGCTCTTCAAACGCTTCCTGATAATTTGCAACCAAATATTCTGCTCTCTCATCAATCGTTTTTATAAATCCCTCCAAATTTGTATTTACTTTTACATCATCGTAATAGTACATATCAAGTATCTGCCTAACAGCATATTCAAATTCGTCATTTTGTTTTATGTCATTTATCATAGATGCTGCTTTTTTTCCATCCAGTATCGCCTCTTTTCTTAATTCATCAAGTTTTACATTCTCATTAATACTTGTCTCGTATGAAACCTTTACCAGATTACTCTCCTCTTCATTACCCAGTACTATATTAGTACCTATAATTACTGAACTCACTGAAACTAATAAAAAACTTAAAATTTTTTTCATATGCATTCTCCTTTGTATCTTTTGATATTCCCGGACTTTATATCTTTAACTATAAAGTCCGGTCATCAAAATTGTAATGCTGTTATTTATTTATGCTAAAAACTCACCTCATCCCCCCAATTTTTTCTCTTGACACATAGTTTCAGCAACATCTGGTGATTATTTATCCAAAAACAGACAAGGAATCATAAGTAATGCTGTTAGTGCCAATCCCATATCAAGTGCCATTTCATACCTCTCAAGTCGAATCAGCCTCATAAATATGCACATTATCCATGTTACAACTACCAGAATCATAGATATCTTTTTGTATTTCTTTTTATCTGAAGGGGCTAGTTTCTTATTCTCTGATTCTACAGGACTAAAAAACATTATTATACTACCAGATACCAATGACACTATATCTGTCAATAAAGCTGATTCTGCATATTTAAGAATATATGTAAAAACTAACAGCAACATACAAGAACATATTACACATATCCTTAAACTTCGTGCATGATATCCACCACTATATTTTCTTATGATAACAAATGGTATAACCATGACTATTGCTTTTAATGGCACTCCAATACACACACCAAATATACCGGTTAAAACAAAAGGTGCAACAAGAAAAATAAAACTATAAATTGCGTACTCGTATAAATCTGTATCTTCTTCATCTATCGCTCCGTTTGCAACCAGCCATTTAACAACATAGTTAATCGCCATGTGAAACATATTACTACTCCTGCAAGTTAAAAACCTGATTTCTATTTTTTAAATTTATCAAGTTTTTTAGGTGCTTTCGGCTGATAAACAAAAACACAGGAATTTGTATTCGCCTCAACCTTTAACACTCTTTTCAAAGTATTTGTCACCATCTTAGCAGCTTTATTATTCATTTTTCTCATAGTACATCTTCTCCTTTATATACTTTTTTACAAATATATAACCGGTTATACTTAATCTGTATGACTTGATGATAATATATTTTTCTATAGTTTTCTATAGTTTGGGAATGAACGGTCACAAAAATGCGTTTTTTGGTCATTTTTGCCATTTTTTCGGGTATTTTTTTATTCACAGCCAAATTTTTCCTGTCAGCCAACTTTTTTTGTAGTATAATTATACATATAAGCAGAATGGAGGTTACCATGAACAAAAGAAACTATTACTATATGAGTTCCCGTATACGAACACGAAGAAAAGAATTAAATATTTCGTTAGGTGAACTTGCAGAAAAATTGAATATTTCTATATCTCACCTGTCAAAGATTGAAAAAGCACAATCCATACCAAGTCTTGATCTATTTTGCGACATTTGCGATATTTTGAATGTATCACCGGATTACCTGCTTTTGGGAAATATATCTATAAATAATATTCATAAAAATATTATTGACAACTTACGCTTATGCAATAATGATGATTTAGAAATTATAAATCAAATTATAGCAATATATTCATCCAAAAACAACTATACTAGTATAAACTGATTTTATATATTTAATAACTAATTTAAAAAAAACCTTGTAATTTTTTTATTTTTTTATATAATTAACTTCTGACGGTAAATAATTGCTAACCACAATACAAATGAAAGGTGAACTTTACTATGCGTATATCTATTTGCGATGATGATAAAGTATTTACAACGCAACTAAAATCCGATATATTGTTAATTTTTAAAAATCATAATTTGGAAATACCTGAAATATCATTATTTCACACCGGAGAAGATTTACTTGCAGATAAGAGGAACCAGGAAATCGTTTTTCTCGATATTCAAATGGAAGGTCTTGACGGAATATATGTGGGTAATAAATTAATGCATTTAAATAGAAATACTATTATTATTGTCATTACGTCGTATCTCGAATATCTGGATGATGCCATGAGATTTCATGTATTCCGTTATATAACGAAGCCCATTGATAAACAAAGATTACGTAATAACCTTATTGATGCAGTGCAATTATATAAAATGAATACTTCTGTTACTACCGTAGCTACTCATGACGGCACTTATTGTGTTAATACTCATAACATAATTATGGTTGAAGCACTAGGAAAAAAGGTAATAATACATACCACAAATACACAATACGAGACAACCAGTTCCATGAATTATTGGTCAGAAACACTCACAGATATGTGTTTTTTTAAATCACACAAAAGTTTTATTATCAATTTTGAATATGTAAATAAGTATGACCATTCCCTTATAAAACTTTATGACGGTAAATTCACAGCTTATCTTTCCAGACGGAATTATTCATTATTCAAGAATAAATATCTTTTATATCTTGAATTAACAAAAAAATTTTAAATAAACGAAAGCCCCGCACAAATAATTAAGAATGGAGAGTATTATGTATTTTGTAATATGCTATTTATTAATATATTTTATTGAAGCTGCTATTTTTATAATCTATTGTAAAAACAATCTCAAGTCAAGATTTTCATCAAGAAAATACGAATTTTTATTAATATCACTTGGATATCTGCTGATTTTTACATGTTCACTTCTTAAAATAATAATAGTGAATTGTGTTATGTTCCTGTTAATTAACTTTTTGTTGCTATATTATCTTTATGACACTAAAATTTTATCTTCACTATTTCATGCGTCCTTATTAACTGCACTCATGGGAATGTGCGAAATTATAGTAGACTCTGCATTATTACACTTTACATATGATTTTTATTCAAAAATTAGTATAGCAAATATTTTGATATTTACTGCAATAAGTAAATTATTGTATTTTATTTCAATACTTATAATCTCAAAATTACTAAGTTTTAAACAGAAAAAAACATTAGAAAACGCTACAAAAGTAAATGCTGAAGAAACATTTCTTATAATTATTACTATTTTTTCAGCATTTATAATGTTTACTTTTGCAATGATTATTTACAAACTTAAACCTACTGCTCACATTAGTATCCTTATATCTTTAAGCTCTTTTCTTGTGCTTACCAGTGATATATGCATATTTGGTTTTTATAAATATTCCAAAATAAGTCAACAACATTTTTACGAGCTTCAATTGCAATTACAAAAAGAATCCTATATTACTAAATACAACGAAATGTTACTTTCACAACACAAGAATCAGCGCATTCTGATACATGACATTAAACAGCATTTATCAACAATATCATATTTAAATAAAAATAATGAAGTGGAAAAAATCGACAACTATATTTCTTGTATTACTAATTCTTCTAATTTAAAAGAGAATATTATATTAGGTGGAAGCAATCTGTTAAATGCCATAATCTCCCGCTATCTTGATACGGCTGCCGAATTAAATATTTCTTTTAGTACCGATATAAGAAGCTTAAATATTAACCAATTATCAGAAGCAAATATTACATCCCTGTTTTGTAATCTTTTGGATAATTCAGTTGAAGCTGCCTCAAAAATGGATAATTCTTTCATTGAATTAACCATATCTGATAAAAGAAATTCACCTCTTACAACTATAAATGTTGTAAATTCGTGCAATAGTTCTCCGTTTTCTAAAAAGACCGGAAAACTTATTACACAAAAACCGGATCCGTTTGAACATGGAATAGGCTTAATAAGTATCAGGAAGATTGTTGATTATTATTCAGGAGAAATGGATATGTACTATAAAGAAGAAGACCACACTTTCCACACAATAATTGTATTGCCGAAAATGTAGTCTCTAATTCTTTTGTTATTGCTGTTTTTTCACGTCAGCTTCCCGCACTTTCATACGCAGAAATACCTCTGTTCCATATTAGCAGGCTTATACAAAAAACTATAGAAGAAATCAATATAGTTTTGCCTGCACATACAAATCCGTTCCCGCCTCTTAGCAGATATGCCGCAGGATAATATGATGTAAAGGCAAATGGTATAACATATGATATTATAAATCTCACACCTTTGTTGTATATCGTAATCGGATATCTGGCAAAATCACTTGACATATAGAATATCTGTAAAATGCTTCCACTTTTTTTGATCCAAAAAGCTATGGCACAACAGGCAATCTTCACACTGGTAAATATTAATGTTCCAAACAAAATTGTTATAAGTATAACAAGTACTTCTTCAGCTCCGGGAACGTAATTCAATTGAATTGCAGAATATATAACCAGAACAATACCTGTTATTAGTTCTCCCAAAGCATCAAATTGGAATTTTTCCATAATAACATGAAGTAACGGATTAATCGGTCTTGTAAGATATTTATCAAAGTCTCCTTTTCTCACAATAAAGTAAGCCACACTCCAAAGATTATCTGTCAATAAGTGGTCAATCCCCTTTGGCAGAAGTGAATATCCATAGATAAACATAATCTCATAATATTTCCATCCGGCCAAAGATGGAATCTGGCTAAAAATAATAGTAATAAACAAAATATTTGTAATCTGGCCTATTAAAAAACTCACTGCTCCTGTTAAAAAATCGATTCTATACTCCATAAGATTTTTTAAAAATTGAGCAACGAAGATTTTGTATAATTTTATAAATCTTATCAATTTATTCCCATCCTTTCTGTCTAAAAACTTCCTCTGATTTTCAGGTTCTGAACAGATACATATCATCCGCCCTGTACTGCCAGACGTTTTTCTGCCCATTTCCACAGTCCACTGCTAAATGCTATGAATGCAAATAACCATACTATCTGCAGGGATAAATTGAATATTAGTTTTATTCCGTTATATTTTTCCATATAAATCATGACTGGTGTGTATGTAAGGGAGGCAAACGGAAGAAATCCAAATACTTTTTTTATAACCCCCGGAAAAAAAGCTATAGGTATTACAGCTCCTGAGAAAAACTTTATCAACTCTTCTTTTAACACACCAAATCCCCATATATTCAACAAATAGAATGCAAGGTATCCGAATATAAGATTTAAATAGAATGAAAGCAGATAACTTATTGAAATACTTACAATAAATAATAGCAATCTTGTTATTTTAAACGCTACATATCCCAATGTTATATACCTGTATATCTCAAGTCCAATCATTACAGGTACAAATACGCAGGTAATAATCATTATTTTACTTCCAAATTCAAAAAACAAAAAACTTAAATCTACATTAACCGGCTTTATCATTCTCATTATAATACTGCCATCTTTTATTTCACTGGCTATTGAAAATGTAGCATCTGTCTGTATCAAAAAGCCGGAGATGTGAGTGAGAAATACGTATACCATCATGTCTAACATTGTAAATCCCATAAAGTCAGTTCTTCCCGTCGATGCATACACTGCTTTCCATATGAAATACATGACAAAGCACATAAATATTTCTCCGATAAAAAAACCAAAAAAACTTGCTTTATACGCGATAAAATCCTGGATTCCCGCATTTACAAACGCACCATAAGTACGTTTTACACTTTTAAACTGCTTCACCCGGCTTCACCTCGCTTTTATAGATTTTTTTAATAATTTCTTCAATGTCTGCATCTTTTACCGTAATGTCCTTCACGCTGACGGTTCCTAATATATAATTAAGCATGTCCGGTATCTCGACTTTTGCAGAATTAAATTTCATACTTACGGAATTTGCCTTTTTCGCAATATCATAATCATCCGCCGTCAATCCGAATTTTTTATCCGGCTTTATATTTTTTATCTCTTCCGGATTATTCAGTGCTATGATTACCTCTCTCATTTTTCCATATGTTTCTTTCATATGATAGAGACTACCGTCATAAACCATTTTTCCTTTATCTATCATTACGATTCTCTCACAAAGAGTTTCTATATCATTTAAATCATGTGTGGTAAGAATTATAGTTGTCTTATCATTTTTATTGATTTTAGATATTGCTTTTCTTATGTTATCCTTTACTACAACATCAAGACCTATGGTTGGCTCATCCAAAAACAATACCTTTGGGCTGTGAAGCATTGATGCTGCAATATCAGCCCTCATTCGCTGACCCAGTGATAATGTCCGGACAGGACTTTTTATGAACTCCTGTAAGTTAAGCACTTCATTTAAAAAGTCCATTCTGTCTTTGAATTTTGCTTCATCAATACAATAAATTTCTTTAAGAACGCTATATGTCTCAACGAGTGGCAGATCCCACCATAACTGGGTTCTCTGTCCAAAAACAACGCCTATCTCTTTTACGTATTCCTTTCTGTTTTTGTAAGGAATCTGACCATTAATCTTTAATGTTCCTGAGGTCGGTGTAAGTATACCTGTAAGCATCTTAATCGCAGTAGATTTTCCTGCTCCATTAGGACCGATAAATCCTAATATCTCACCTTCATCAACGTGCATAGTAAGTCCGTCAACAGCTTTAACAGTCGTCGTTTTCTTATGTATTAAAGACATTATCGCACCTGAAAGGCCCGGATCTTTTATGGTCTTTTCAAACTCTTTTTTTAGATTTTTAACTTCAATCATACAAATGTCTCCTCTCATGTCTATAATGTTTCTACTTATCATATTTTATTTTTCAACTATTGTCAACTTTTTTTTTTTTTACTTCTATTGTACAAGTATACTCACATATTATTAACTGTAATCAAAATTATGGAGGATTTGCCATGAGCGATTTAGCTGCAACAAACTGTGGTGGCGTAGGCTGCGGATGCGGAGGAGATAACGGAGGATGCAATATTATATGCATTATACTTATTTTACTTTGCTGTGGCTGTGGAGATAACGGTGGATGCCGTAACGGTGGAGGATTTGGAAATGATTGTTTCCTTATTATCTTACTTCTTCTTTGCTGTGGTTCAAATGGTAATGGCGGTTTAGGCTGCGGTTGCTAATATTTAACCTTCCGGGGGATTAATAGTCCCCCATTTTGATTCATTATTACAGAGAAAGGCAGGTAATAATTACGGATAATATATTTGATAATCTTACAACTTCAAGACAATTAAACATAATAAAATCAGCTCTCCCTTACATTCCTTTAAATATCAGAAGGAATGTTTCATTATTAGTAAAGCTTACAGAATTAAAAAACACTTTTACGCTATTTAATAACAAAAATGAATACACTATGGGTATATGCTCTGAAAACTCAGAAGGTAATGTTGTAGAGATGATGAATAGTATAAAACCATTTTGCACAAAAAAAGAAATCGAAACTATGGATTTTGCCTATAATATTTTTGCTGCTTACCATTTATCGCAAAACGATTCATCAACTGATAATCTTTCATTTTTAAAAGCTATGCTCTCACCTGAACAATTGGCGATATTTAACAGCTACAAATCATTATTGGGATTGGAGAAATAACTATGATTGATTCTTCCATATTAAAAAATAATCCGGAACTGTCAAAAAATATTCCGGAAGACAAATTAGAAATGCTAAGCAGTTTAATTAATAATTCAGAAAACCTTACCCCTGAAGCCCTTCTTCCGTTTTTATTAAATTCAACTTCTACTGCCGGCAGACAGGGAGTTAATCTAACAAATTCTGAAACTGAACTGATAATAAATGTCCTCAAAAGAAACATGTCTCCAAAAGATGTCCAAAAGATTGACGTAATAAAAAACATTGCAGAGATGATTGTAAAAAACAGAAAGACGGGCTGACATGCCCGTCTGTTTTTACAGATTCTGTTCTTCAGTTTTTATTTCTTCATTTTCTGTATTATCTGATGACTCTTCATCCTCTTTTTCTTCACCTGGTATAAATGTGATTTCTGATGGTTTGTCTGTTACTTCGTCTAACGCTCCCACTTCGTGAGGATCTATGAATTCATCATCCATTTCTCCTATAATAAATCCGTCTTTCGCACAATATACCGATACACTTCCATCATCAACAAAAAATGTTCCAAATCCTTTTTCGTCAATCAAGGCTGCTTCTTCTGAATTACCAAGCATGTCTGTAAATACAGCTCCTGCAAAATGTACACCCACATACATAGTCTTGCTGCCTTTTGTTTTCTCAGTCATAATAACAGCTAAACCTGAACCTAAATGTTCACTGTTACCTTCTCTTGTCCACCCTACGATGCTAGGGTGATCAAAATAATCATGCTGTCTTCCATATGCCTTATCTCTTCTAAGCTCTATTAATGTTTTCAAATGCTTCACAGGTTTTATCTTATCATGCGGTATACCATAATAATCTCCATAAAACACACAAGGATATCCTGTATCTCTCAAAAGTATAACAGAGTATGCGTGTGGTTTGAACCACTCTAAAATCCATGACTCGAGCGACTGTCCCGGCTGGGTATCATGATTATCAACAAATGTTACTGCAAGTTCCGGGTCAGCTCCAACCAAAGTATTCTTCAACAAATATCTCATATCAAAATATCCATTGCTGTTTGAAGCATGGTGAAGATTGAAATGCAAAGGTACATCAAAAAGTGATAATGAACGTTCTGACTTTTCAATATAATTTTGTAAAATATGTAACTCTGCATTCCAGTACTCACCAACTGCAAATATATCTTTGCCGGAATATTTCCTTAATTTTCCAAGCCAGACTTTGAAAAAATTAAACTCTATGTGTTTTACGGCATCAAGACGGAAGCCGTCCACCCCCGTAAAATCATAGTACCATTTTCCCCATCTGTCCAACTCTTCTAAAACTTCAGGGTCACTCATGTCAAGGTCTGCTCCCATAAGGTAATCGTAATTACCAAACTCTGCATCTACCTCGTCCCATTCTTTGCCAATGAATCTGTAAATTCCACTTTCCTTACTGACAGCATCATAATCCGTGGCATGAAAATTCGTCCAGTCCCATTTAAAATCAGAGTATTTATTATTTCTTCCCGGAAAAGTAAACTTTGTCCATACAGTAACTTTTCTCTTGCCTTCTATCTCGCGGTTTCTGTCCATCGTGTCATGACCGTATGCAAATATTCTCTCTTTTTCATCTGCACCCATCCTATGACCCAGCACGATATCAGCAAGAACCTCTATTCCATTTTCCTGCAAACTTCTGATTGCTTCAAGATACTCATCCTTAGTGCCATACTTCGTGGCAATCGTTCCTTTTTGATTAAACTCTCCAAGGTCATACAAATCATATACGGCATAACCGACATCTCTTTTTCCACCGGCACCCTTATATGCCGGTGGAAGCCATATACTTGTAATTCCATTTTCTTTCAGATTCTTTGCATCTTCTTTTACTTTCTTCCACAAACTTTGATTAGCAGGATAATACCATTCAAAGTACTGTATCATCGTCTTATTCATTTATATTTCTCCGTTAATCTATGGAGTTATATTACCCAGCTGACTAATAATACTATCTATCTTTGTCTTCAATACAAGCAGCTTTGTATCACCATTTATAGTTGCCTGATAATAACTTCCATTGTACTTAGTAAATTCCATCGTTACAGTTTCAAAACCTGCAACACTTGTATTATATGTCAATGTAAGCTCAGAATCAACAGGTAAAATTGTGTTCCCATCTTCAATAACAGTTTCTGCCTGCAGTTCATAGATTTCATTATATACAGCTTCGTATTTCGATGAATCCGTGATTGCACCATTTTCAATTAAATCATATGAAGTCCCTTTTACATCTGCCTTCAAAGAAGTGACATTACTGCTATTTATTCCAAACGCATTCTTTGTAACAAGCTGCGAAGTATCTTTAAGTATTGATTCTATGCTGTCTTTCGATACTATATTTATCATATTACTATCTGCTGCTTTTACGTAATAATCTCCATCTTCATTCTGACTACCGATATCAAAACTGAATTCTTTTTCAACTTTTACTTCACTGTCATCTGACGACTCTTCCTTAGTCTCAGTTTCATCACTGCTCTGTGTCTCTTTGTATTTTACGGTTACAGTCTTTTTATTCTCATCGTCAAGACCGTACTGGGTTAATTCATCACCTGATGCTTTGTATTTTGCACAACCCGTGTATGACATTCCCGTAATAGCTGTAATAACTTCATTCACGGCAGTGGTATCCATTGCAATATACTTACCTTCATGATCTTTTGCAAACCAATTATTTGATAATGTATAATCATATTGCTGATTTCCTGACTCAAAATAATCATATTGTGTACCATTTATAACCATTCCATATACGTCAGAATCAGTTATTGACGGAACCGTATCCATAACTGCCATGTCATTTAATGATACATTTAATGAATCCGGAAGTGTACTGTCTATAGTATAAACTATTTCACTGCCATCAATATATGCATAATAATTTCCTGTTGAAGTCTTATTACCTATATACAACGTAACATTGGTATCACCTGAAATTTTAAGAGTGTATGCCGGGTTATCCAGACCATACTCAGCTATATTCTCAAGCGTATCCTCAAGACGTCTTTGTGCTTTGAACTCACTTAACGAATCTGTTATAGAAGAAACCTTTGTATCATCAAGTGGAAATTCTTTATCCGGTGCATATTTCCAGGCGCTTGATGTTGAATCATATGTAAATTCCATCGTCCCCTGATTATTAGTAATCGTAAGAGTGCTAATTCCGGCTGCATCAGCATTAATCAACGTCTCAGAATCTTCTTCCGTCTCATCCTCATTTTTACTGTTATTATCCTTAAGCACGAAGAATGTTCCCGCAAGTATTACAAGTAAAGTAATCAATACAATAAAAGGCTGCATTTTTTTCTTTTTCATTATGCTCTTCTCCTTCTATACCATATTACAAATCCTATTACTATTACAAATAGTGGAATCAATACTACATAACATACAGTCCATGCATTTGCCTTACCTGCGGCGATTGTGTTTTGTGCAACATCCATTGATTTTGCATCAATACTGATTGTACCTGCTGATTTTAAATCACACATCCATGAAACTGAATTTTTAAGCATATCA
Organism: uncultured Lachnospira sp.; assembly: GCA_946186125.1. Taxonomy (GTDB): domain Bacteria; phylum Bacillota; class Clostridia; order Lachnospirales; family Lachnospiraceae; genus UBA2821. The sequence goes on from CAMHLZ010000001.1 coordinate 17,773, forward strand.
ACATTTGCCAGTGAATATGAATTTATAATATCATCCGTAAACATTATATATGATCCGTAAACGACAAGTTTTGTCGTACTGTCTTCATTCTCCTCTGTGATTGAAACCGCAAGTGAAAACGGACCACTTATGTCATCAGAAGATTTTGTATTTGTTCCATCTGCAGCTATCTCTGCGCCATAATCAACATCTGAATATGAACTGTCTGATGTAGTCAGAAGGTCTTCTATTTTAAGAGTCTCTCTGGCTCCATCTACTTTTTTTATTCCCTGTGATATAGGAGCCATCACATACATACTGTTGTAGAATGATGATGTAATATCATGTTGTTTTATCTCCGGTATCAGGTAATATCCCTGTCTGAAGTAATAATTCTCATCTACTTCATTTACATATCCCTGCTCCATCGCAACACCATATGCATCAAGTACACTTCCAAAATTCGGCAAATCTCCGGCTGAGAAATAATAATTCATAACTATTAATGCTTTTCCGCCATTCTCAAGATATGAAATTATACTCTGTGCTTCTTCTTTACTGCAATCTTTAGCAGGTGCAAATATTCCGAGTATATCACAATCTTCCGGTACATTTCCGGCTGTAAGAAGGTTCAAATCTGCCATCTCAATATTTTGCTTTACAAATGCATCTGATATTGTCTGGCTTAATTTCTGCTCATCATGTCCCGTAAGTGTGTACATCTTGGGAAGTTCATCCATGGTAACATAATTGATAGCTGACGTAATCTCACCCTCACCGTCAAAACTTGTAGATGTATTTCCTGTCGTATAATATCCCGAATAATCAGTCTCATAAATATCCGAATAATCTATAAGCTTTTTCTTATCTCCATTTAGAACTATAAGGCTGTTTTGTGACAGGTCTGATGCTTCATACTGAGTTACAAGACCAGGGTTTAATTCAGGATCTAAGCTTTTTACAGTAATCTTATCAGATAAATCCTGATATTTTTTTAGGAGCTTTGAAATAGTTTTATCTTCACTTCCTTTATTTGACACCTGATAAATGGTTATTTCATCATTAAGCTTTTTCAAAATATCTTTTGTCGATTTACTTAATGTAAAATATTTCTGACTTGTCAGATCAATTGATTTTACTGAATCCGGAAGCTGGGTAGCAACCATATTTATAGCAATTATAACTGCAATTACTACAGCACACAAACCGGCACTATAACTGCCTTTCTTAAAAGCACCGGATTTAAATGATTTCTTTATGTTATTATCTTTCACTTTCATTCACCATGCCTTTCCATTTTTAGCTATATCTTTTTTTCTGAATTGACTGTGTCGTTAAAAATATAAATAACACCGCAACCGAAATATAATAAATTATAGCAGTAACATCAAACGTTTTCAGCGAAAAATTATTAAGCGAATCTGTCAGCGGAATCTTATTAAGCACATTGGGTATCATTCCCGCAAATACTGACTTTTTAACAAAATATAAAACCACAAGTGCCACGGTACCTATAATGCCCAATCCTGATGCGATAATTACATTAGCAGCCAGAATATAATAAATAACCGCTATTGCTATCACTACAATAATACAACCTACAAATGAAGCAAGTGCCGTTGTCGGTATAAAACTTGTGATACCTGTCATAAGCTGTAACAGCAAAAGAACACCAAATGTAAGAACAGCCGCAATAATATTACTCTCTGTGAGTGATGAAATGAACATACCCATTGCAATATAAGCCGCTCCAATTAAAAATACTGCAAGAATACATGAATAATCAACTTTAAAATCATGTGTACCACACGTTGAAATAATAAGCGGACAGAAACACAATAATCCAATTGCAATTCCAAAAACTGTTACCATTGCCAAAAATTTACCCATAACTATCTTTGTAATGGATGCCTTTGAAGTGTAGAGAATCTGATCCGTTCCGGTTCTTATCTCATCTGCAAAACTTCTCATTGTAAGAATAGGCAGTGCAAGAAATACTATGTATGAAATACTGTTTAACACATCTCCAAAATATGGATAACCATTTCCCATATTATAAAATGAAAAATAAATACCGACCAATGCTACTATAAAAGCAATGTACAGGCATCCAATCATATTGCTGAAATATGATTTTAAATCTCTTTTATATACTGCATTCATTATACCTCTTCCTCCTCTTTCTCATTTTCCTTATCCTTTTTTACTTTTTCAACTTCTTTTTTATTTCCGGAAGTAAGCTTAATAAATACATCTTCTAATGACATCTTATGTGAATAAAGCTCTATAAGGCTTACACCGTTATCTGCAAATGCTTTGAAAATACGTTCTCTCATATCTTCATTTGTACTCATCGTGACAACCGCTTCAACCGTACCAGTCTCTTCACTCTTTTTAACATTCATAGATGCTATGCCCGGTATCGTTTTAAGAACATTTGAAACTGCATTTACGTCAGCATTTGATTTAATAATAATCTTAGACGTGTCTTCCATAATCTTCTCGAGCCTTGCAGGTGTATCGCATGCAACCATCTGCCCATGAGAAATAATCATTACTTCATCGCATACTGCACTGACCTCCTGCATAATATGCGAACTCAGTATAACTGTATGGTCTTTACCTAATTTTTTAATCACATTTCGAATCTCAATAATCTGGTTTGGATCAAGTCCTACAGTCGGCTCATCCAGTATAATTACATCAGGAAGTCCTAATACTGCCTGTGCAAGTCCTACTCTCTGTCTGTAACCTTTTGAAAGATTCTTAATAAGTCTTCCCTGTACATCCGAAATCTTCGTCAGCTGCATAGCGTCAGTAATCGCCTTTGCTCTCTTTCCTTTCGGAATGCCTTTAAGCTCAGCTGCAAATTTCATATATTCTATCACCTTCATATCTACATATAAAGGTGGAATCTCAGGCAGATAGCCAATTCTCTTTTTTGCTTCCTCAGGCTCTTCACTAATACTGTGTCCGTCTATAAAAACATCTCCTTCAGTAGCTCCAATATATCCTGTCATTATGTTCATTGTCGTGGACTTTCCTGCTCCGTTAGGTCCCAAAAATCCATATATTTTACCGGATTCCACGGTAAAACTTAAATGGTCAACCGCCAGATGACTACCATATTTTTTGACCAGATTTTTTACTTCTATCACAATAATTCCTCCATTCACTTAAACTGTAATCTCGAAATTCACTATAAAAAATTTATATGATTATAATTTGATAAAATTGTGTTTTTTTTGTGTCCAAAACATTTACACTCACAAAACAGCAAGCATACTATTTTGTACACTTGCTGTATATCCTGTGCGAATTATTCATTAAATATAGTTTACTGAATTTTATCTTTTCCGCCCATATATGGCCTTAATGCTTCTGGAATATTTATCGTACCATCTGCATTAAGATTGTTCTCAAGAAATGCAATAAGCATTCTAGGTGGTGCTACTACAGTATTATTCAATGTGTGGGCAAAATATTTCTCACCATTTTCACCTTTTACCCTGATTTTAAGTCTTCTTGCCTGAGCGTCACTTAAGTTTGAACAGCTTCCGACCTCAAAATACTTCTTCTGTCTCGGTGACCATGCCTCTACGTCAATTGACTTAACTTTCAAATCTGCTAAATCGCCCGAACAGCACTCTAAAGTTCTGACAGGAATATCCAGACTTCTGAATAAATCTACTGTGTTCTGCCATAATTTATCAAACCACATCGGGCTTTCCTCCGGCTTACATACAACTATCATCTCCTGCTTTTCAAACTGATGTATTCTGTACACGCCTCTCTCTTCAAGTCCGTGTGCACCTTTTTCTTTTCTAAAACATGGCGAATAGCTGGTCAATGTCTTAGGAAGTGTATCTTCCGGAATAATCGTATCTATAAATTTTCCAATCATCGAATGCTCGCTTGTTCCAATAAGATATAAGTCTTCTCCCTCTATCTTATACATCATCGCATCCATCTCAGCAAAACTCATTACCCCAGTAACAACATTACTTCTAATCATGAATGGTGGAATACAATATGTAAATCCTCTGTCAATCATAAAGTCTCTTGCATAGGAAATAACTGCTGAGTGAAGTCTTGCAATATCTCCCATGAGGTAGTAGAATCCGTTACCTGCTACTTTATGAGCAGCATCAAGGTCAATACCGTTAAATTTCTCCATAATATCTGTATGATAAGGAATCTCAAAATCCGGCACTACAGGCTCACCGTACTTCTGAATCTCAACATTTTCACTGTCATCTTTTCCAATCGGCACACTTGGATCTATAATATTCGGAATCACCATCATTATCTCTGTAACTTTATCACGAAGTTCTCTTTCCTTTTCTTCAAGTTCTGCAAGGTGTGCTGATTCCTCTGTTACTTTTTTCTTTGTCTCTTCTGCTTCTTCTTTTTTTCCCTGTGCCATCAAAGCACCAATCTGCTTTGAAAGCTGATTTTTCTCAGCTCTTAAGCTGTCTGCTTCCTGCTGTACCTTTCTGCTCTCTGCATCAAGTTCAATAACCTTGTCTACCAGTTCTAACTTACTGTCCTGAAACTTATTCTTAATATTCTGTTTTACTATATCAGGATTTTCTCTTAAAAATTTTAAATCTAACATCGTATCCTCCAACTATATTCCAAAAGATTTCCTCGTATTATAATAGCTTAAATACGCCTTATATGTCAAGTGTCTCAAACATGTAAATACTTTTACACTTCAAAGTGTTACATTGACAACGCAACTATTCTGTCCTATAATGACAAATGTTATAATATTTAGAAAGAATGGATTTGTTATGGATAATTTATGTATAGGTTTTATCGGTCTGGGACTGATTGGCGGTTCACTTGCAAAAAGCATTCGTCATACTTTCCCTGATTTTAAAATCATCGCATTTAATCGTAGTGAAGCTCCAAGAATTGCCGCTCTTAACGATGGCACGGCAGATATCGTATGTGAGCAAATCGATATGAGTTTTTCCGGTTGCGATTATATATTTCTCTGCACCCCCGTAGAATATAATAGCTTTTACCTTAAACAGTTAAAAGGTATTATTAAGGATACCTGCATTATTACTGATGTAGGCAGTACTAAGACTGATATTCACGAAACAGTTATTGAAAATGAAATGGAAGTAAATTTTATCGGCGGTCACCCTATGGCCGGTTCTGAAAAAACCGGATACGACAATTCGTCTTCTGATTTGATGCAGGGCGCATTTTATGCTATTACCCCGACTAAACTGTCCGATAAAAATAAGATTGATGAACTTGTTGAAATAGTTTCGTCAATTGGTGCCATTCCTATTATACTAGATTATGCTAAACATGATTACAGCGTTGCAGGAATAAGTCATCTTCCGCATCTTGTCGCTTCTAGCCTTGTCAATCTTATAAAGGATAATGATTATGATGACGGTATTATGAAAACGCTGGCTGCAGGAGGATTTAAAGATATAACACGAATCGCATCTTCTTCTCCTGTTATGTGGCAACAGATTTGTAATGCTAATTCTAAGAATCTTATTACTCTGATTGACAAATATATCGATTCCCTGCAGGAAATAAAAAAATCTCTTGAAGTCAGGGACGATACCTATATTCAGAATATGTTTGCAAAGAGTAAAAAATACAGGGATTCATTTTAGAAAGGATATACTATGATTTTTACAAAAAAAAGCTCAATGAAGGGTAAAATTTCAATTCCCGGTGATAAATCTATCTCCCACCGCGCGATTATGTTCGGTTCTATCGCAGAAGGAACGACTGAAATAACTAATTTTTTACAGGGTGCTGATTGTCTTTCCACAATTGATTGTTTCAGTAAAATGGGTGTGGAAATTGAAAACAAAGCAGACAAGGTGACGATTAAAGGTAACGGATTACATGGTCTTAAAGCTCCGAAAGAAATGCTTGATGTAGGAAACAGTGGTACTACTACACGACTTATTTCTGGTATACTGGCTGCCCAGAGTTTTTCATGTACTTTAAATGGTGACGAATCAATCCAAAAACGCCCTATGAAGAGAATTATCAAGCCTCTTTCATTGATGGGTGCTGATATTAAAAGCATGCGTGGAAACGATTGTGCTCCTCTTGAAATTCACGGAACTACTCTTCACGGAATCCACTATGATTCTCCGGTTGCTTCTGCCCAGGTTAAATCTGCAATTTTACTTGCCGGTTTGTATGCCAAAGGCGAAACTTCAGTAACCGAACCTTATTTAAGCAGAAATCATACCGAACTAATGCTTAAATGTTTTGGTGCAGATATTTCATCAAACGATACGACTGCAACCATTAAACCTGTCACACGCCTTACCGGACAGAAAGTCATTGTGCCGGGAGATATTTCTTCTGCTGCTTATTTTATAGTTGCAGGACTTGTTGTTCCTAATTCTGAAATTCTGATTGAAAATGTAGGAATCAACCCTACACGCGATGGCATAATCCGCATTGTAAAACAAATGGGCGGTAACATTGAATTATTAAATGAAAGAACCGTGGCTGGTGAAGCTGTTGCTGATATATTTGTTAAATCCAGCGATTTAAAGGCTGTAACTATCAGTGGAAATATTATTCCTACTCTTATTGATGAGATTCCTATAATTGCAATTCTTGCCTGTATGGCTGAAGGCGAAACAGTTATTAAAGATGCTGCTGAATTAAAGGTCAAGGAATCTAACCGTATTGACGTGATGGTAAATAACCTCTCTAAAATGGGTGCCGACATCCGTGCCACAGATGACGGTATGATTATAACCGGATGCAAACCACTTCATGGGGCAACCATAAACAGCAATGCGGATCATCGTATTGCTATGTCTTTTGCAATAGCAGGACTTGTTGCTGATGGAGAAACAGAGATAGTTGATGCGGATTGTGTGAAAATATCATATCCTGATTTTTATAATGATTTAGAATATTTGGTGGGGGCATAACTGGTGGGCACTTTGCTTTTCAGACGGGACCACAGATTATTTTTGTTTTTTGGTTTATAGTTCGTAGCTTAACAACAGCTGCACTAATTCAAATCTAAGAAATATAAAAAAACCTCTTCATAGTCACAACCTATAAAGAGGTTTTTCTTTATTCCTGTTTTTCGTTTTCGCTTACCATCTCATATATCTGTATTTTTAACTGGTCTGAAGGCATGATTCCTATAAAACGGCATCCATACAATGTAGGACCGTCTCCGTAGTTCTCCATTCTTACTATCTCGATAACGGTCTCAAATTTCTCCTTAGTCCACAATACCACCATTGTATCATAATATGTGTTCAATTCCAATTTCTCAGTGGTCTTGAATGCTAGTCCATCTTTTGAGATATCTACCAGCTCAACTGTAAATTCTTCTTTATTTAATCGGCTGACATCTGCCGCTCCATTTTTCATCGGATCAAGCTTGATTTTAACATCTATCTTCATCCTATTTGATTTTCTTCTCTCCTGCATATGCTTATCTCCTTCATATTTGTATATAATCGATGTAACCAAGACAATTTTAACATATTTATCCACATTTGAAAAGCAGATTATAATTTAAAAATTTTCATGTCATCTAATAAACATGGCATCACCAAAACTAAAAAATCTGTACTTCTCCTGTACTGCTTCGCTATAAGCATTCATGATATTTTCTCTTCCTGCAAGTGCCGATACGAGCATTAAAAGTGTAGATTCCGGAAGATGAAAATTAGTAATCAGGCAATCTATCATTTTAAATTTATATCCGGGATAAATGAATATTTCTGTCCATCCCGATGATTCACTAATCGTACCATCATCCAAAGCCGCTGATTCTAATGTTCTGCAGCTTGTTGTACCGACAGCTATGACTCTTCCACCATTTTTCTTCGTATTATTAATTATATCTGCCGCATCTTTTTCAATACAATAATATTCAGAATGCATATGATGGTCTGTGATTTCTTCTACTTTAACAGGTCTGAATGTTCCTAATCCTACATGAAGCGTAACATGAGCAATATTAACTCCCATTTCCTCTATCTCTTTTAATAAGTGGTTCGTGAAATGAAGTCCTGCCGTAGGAGCCGCTGCTGAACCTTCATGTTTTGCGTAAACAGTCTGATAGCGGTTCTTATCCTGAAGCTTGTGCGTAATGTAAGGCGGTAATGGCATTTCTCCGAGTTTATCGAGAATTTCCTCAAAAATACCGTCATAAGAAAAATGTATAATTCTATTTCCGTCATCAACAACATCACTCACTTCACATTCAAGCAGACCGTCACCGAATGAAATAACAGTTCCTGGCTTAGCTTTTCTTCCTGGTTTTACGAGAACCTCCCAGTTATCATTCTCCTTGCGTTTTAATAAAAGCACTTCAATCTTAGCTCCGGTATCCTTTTTTACGCCGAATAATCTCGCGGGTATGACTTTAGTATCATTAATTACCAGACAATCTCCGGGTTTCAGATAGTCTTTTATATTATAAAAATGCTCATGCTTTATCTCTCCAGTATTCTTATCAAGCAACATAAGTCTTGATGAAGAGCGGTCCTCTAATGGATCCTGTGCAATAAGATCCTGTGGTAATTCATAATAAAAATCATGTAATTTCATTCTTTTTCTCCGTTTCTATCGTATTCGTTAAAATATCCATCCTTTTTATACTGTGAAACAAGAAGATTGACCATAAGCCCATAGCTTTTTACACCTTCTTCTTCACCGTTAGCTTTAATATAGGTATCGTTTATTTTTTCGGCCTTTTGTGATACGTCATTCCCTATCTTACTGCTTTCTATCCTGTTCCAGTATTCACTATTTGCCGTCATATCTCTTAAGACTTTTTCACTAATCTTTGACGACATTTCAAGAGTCATATCCTTGTCTGTTGAATACAATGCATTTTCTACTGCAATATAAGCCTGCAATATTCCACTATACATAAACTCTCTGTCGCCGGAATAAATGCAGGCCAGATACCCTATAAAATTAGCCTCATCTTCCCTAATGAATCCATGCAGATGTGCAAGCTCATGACACATGTCGCTTGGAATATTGTAGTCAACTATATCTGTGTCATTATGCGTTTCCAAAGTAAATGGTACATAAATCCCAACTATTTCCGTGTACGATACATATTTTGATGATAGCAATTCTTTGCTAAGGCCATAGTGTCCTTTAAATACCGGATAGTGTTTTGCAAGCTTTTTATACGCCGTTCTTCCATTACGTGCAAGTGTGCGATAGTCATGTTTCAACGCAAATACTCCGTTATTATCCTCATTATTTAATCCTTCGCGCAACTCATTTGCCTGTTTTATCAAATCAGTTCCGACCATAAATAATTCTTCTTTTGTGGACTTTTCTTCTTTAAGCCCGGCATAATATGAAAAATCATACCTATAATAATATATTCCGTCAAAAATAGCAAACAGAAAAAACATAACCGATGCCACACAAATAATGTCTACAACAGCTTTATATAATATGTCTTTTCTGCGGGATGGATTTTTATAAAAATTCCTTATAAATACAGCAGCTGCGACCACCAGTATAAACGGAGAACAAATCAAAAATACTTCCGCAATTGAAATAGGAATACTTCCTGTAATCGTACTTATGACTTGTGCCGGATAATAGCTTATATTTCTTGCGAAAACATATTCTGCAATCCATGAATTTTTCTTTCCGATATACAATATAAGCATAGAAAGCGGTGCAGACACCAGCATTATCATTCTTTTATAAAACCATTTCATTATATCACATCACTATCCAGAATAATTGTAAATGGTCCATCGTTTTCGAGTGAAACCTTCATATCTGCGCCAAATATTCCAACACTTACCTTCTCCGTATAGCACCTGCATTTTTCAATAATATATTCATATAACTGCTCGGCATGCTCAGTTGAACCGGCATGTACAAATGACGGTCTGTTTCCCTTTTTACAGTCTGCATACAGCGTAAACTGCGATATTAAAAGAAGTTCTCCATCCACATAATTTAATGACAGATTAGTCTTACCATTTTCATCGGCAAATATTCTTAAACCAAACATTTTCTTAACAAGTCTGTCCGCCTCCGCTGTCGTGTCATTTTCTCCCACTCCAATCAGCACTACATATCCTTTCTGAATTGAGCCATGTACTTTTCCTTCAATTGTTACTGATGCGTGATTAACTCTTTGTATAACAAATCTCATAACTGCTACCTTTCATTCTCTATCTGTTCTGATAAATCCTGCAAATACATCCAGCGCTCCATTTTTTCTTCAAGCTCTTTTTCAAATGTCTGCTTCTTTTCCATCCATTGATTAAGCTCATAATAATTGCTTGAGTTTTTTGCTATCTCTTCATCTGCCTGTACTATTTTTTCTTCGAGGACTGCAATTTCATCGTCTATAGTCTCATATTCTCTCTGTTCATTATAAGACATCTTACGCTTTCTTGTACCTGTTTTCTTTGTCTTCTCTTTTATTTCAGAAGTATTTTCGGAAATCTTCATAATGTCTTTCGTTTTGTTCTTATAATCAGTATATCCTCCTTCATACTGATTAATCACACCTGCTCCTTCAAAAGCAAGTATTCGGTCAACTATCCTGTCAAGGAAGTATCTGTCATGCGAAACGGTAATGACAATACCATTAAACTGGTCAATATAATCTTCCAAAACAGTAAGTGTTGAAATATCCAGATCATTAGTCGGCTCATCCAGCACAAGGATATTCGGTGCCTGCATCAAAATGCTTAAAAGATAAAGTCTCCTTTTCTCTCCACCTGATAATTTTCCTATACAGGTATATTGCATATCTGAAGTAAACAAAAATCTTTCTAACATTTTTGAAGCTGATATAGTACCGTTAGATGTAGGCAGAAATTCGGCAATATCTCTCACGTAGTCTATAACTCTCTGCTCCGGATTCATATTTTTTACTTCCTGCGTAAAATATCCTATTTTGACTGTCTCTCCTGTCTCAACATAACCATCGTCCGGTTCAGATATCCCTGTCAGAATATTTAATAATGTCGTCTTTCCCGAACCATTATTTCCTACAATACCTATATTAATTCCTTTGGTAAAAATATAACTAAATTTGTCTATTATTACTTTTTCACCGTAACGCTTCGAAACCTCACAGGCTTCGAGAGTTTTATTACCAAGTCTTGAAGAAACGGATTCCATCTCAACTACACTATCTTTTTCTATACCACGGATCTGCTTCATCTCTTCATAACGGCTGAGTCTTGCTTTTTGTTTTGTCGAACGAGCCCTCGCCCCGCGCATTACCCATTTCAATTCATTTCTTAAGATATTCTCACGCTTTTCCTGTGTAGCTAACGCCATTTCCTCTCGTTGGCTTTTCAGCTTTAAAAAACCGGAATAATTCGTCTCATATGTGTAAAGCCCGCCTTTATCTATCTCTACAATTTTATTTGTTACACTGTCAAGAAAATATCGGTCGTGCGTTACCATAATCAGTACGCCACGGTATTTCTTTAAGTATTCCTCGAGCCATTCTACCATGTCATTATCAAGATGATTAGTCGGCTCGTCCATTATAAGCACATCTGAGTGATGTATCAGAGTCCTTGCTAAAGCCACACGTTTTTTCTGACCTCCGGACATGGTGGATATATCCTGATTATAATCAGTAATGCCAAGCTTTGTAAGGATATTTTTTGCATCACCTTCTTTATCCCAGCTGTCTGCAACATATCCTCCCATGCTTACATATTCTATAACAGAGGCGTCTTTGTCAAATTCCGGAACCTGCGAAAGCATGGAAATCGTAATCCCGTTTGCTTTAATAACTTCTCCCTCATCACATTCTTCAATTCCTGCAATAATCTTTAAGAATGTGGTTTTGCCGGTTCCATTAACTCCGATTATTCCTATCTTATCGTGTTCGTTTATTCCTAACGAGACAGAGTTTAGAATAACTCTGTCTCCAAATGTCTTTTTTACGTTTTCCAGGTTGATTATATTCACTATTTTACCATTACCTTTTCTATTTCACATATGTACATCGTATGATAATCTTTTGCGGCATACCATTTTTCGTCAATCTCTGAATCAAGCATGCACTCAGGTGAAAACTCCTGTGCATATAATTTCTTAACTTCCAAAACCATCTCTGCTTCTTCAAAATACGGTGTCTCACCGTCAAATTTTACCGTAAGTCCCGCTTTAGAAATCTTGTCCTCGTCCCTTCCTGATACCGTTCCGAGATATGACAACATTTCTTTCTTATCATTTCCGTAAAATGTCAGTGATAATCTGTCTGAACAATCGATAAACTCTTTTGTAAATCTCTGCGGTCTTATCACAATGTATGCCACATTTTTCCCCCACATAACTCCCAGTCCGCCCCATGATGCTGTCATGGTATTTGCTTTTCCGTCTTTTGCCGCGGTTACAAGCATCCAGTCTTTTCCAATAAGTCTGCACGCACTCTTATCCAAATCTTCAATATTAATTTCTTTCCATTCTGACATAATACAACTTCCTTTCGTTCTTGTTATAAACATTTACATTTTAGTATATTCTATATATATTGTAAAGTTGATAACAAAAAATTTCGTGTCTGTCTTGTCAGTTGTAAAGTTATGTGTTATACTCTATGACAATTATCCGGATAGAAAGGACAAATGATATGGATATTATAAATGAAATAAAAGAATTAAAGAAAGAAAAAGACGCTATTATTCTTGCTCATTATTACGTGATGCCGGAGATTCAGGAAATTGCTGATTTTGTAGGTGATTCGTTTTATCTGAGTAAGGTTGCAGCCAAGGCACCTGAAAAGACAATTGTATTTTGTGGTGTTTCTTTTATGGGCGAAAGTGCTAAGATATTAAGCCCTGAAAAAATTGTTTTAATGCCTGACATATCTGCTGACTGCCCTATGGCTCACATGTGCGATGCAGATACAATTGAACAGGTTAAGAAGGAATATGATGATCTGGCTGTTGTATGCTATATTAACTCAACCGCTGAATTGAAGATGCACTCTGATGTATGTGTTACTTCTTCTAATGCTTTACAAATTGTTAAAGCTCTCCCTCAAAAAAATATATTTTTTATACCTGACAAAAATCTTGCTCATTTTATAGCTGAAAAGGTGCCTGAAAAACATTTTATTTTTAATGAAGGTTTCTGTCCTACCCACGAAAAAATGAGATATGAGGAAATACTTGAGCTTAAAGAACAGCATCCGGACGCACCTGTACTCTCTCATCCTGAGTGTGCAGAATCTATCAGGAATATATCTGATTTTCTTGGAAGCACTTCCCAGATTATAGATTATGCAACGGAACATTCAAATAAAGAGTTTATCATTTGTACGGAAATAGGCGTGAATTATGAATTAGAAACTAAAAACCCGGATACGAAGTTTTATTACGCAAAATCAGTTCCTGTCTGTCCTAATATGAAGAAAAACTCATTAGAGAAAATTCTTCACGTTCTTAAAACAGGCGAAAATGAAGTTGTTGTTGACGAAGCAGTTTCTAAAGGTTCCATATCCGCTTTAGAAATGATGCATAAGCTCGCAAACTAATATGAATGGAGACACCATGAAAAGTGATATTGTAATAGTCGGAACCGGAGCCGCAGGATTATTTATGGCTCTTAACCTTCCGGCAGATAAAAATATAATATTGATTACTAAATCAAAACTTGAAGAAAGCGATTCTTTTTTGGCGCAAGGCGGTATCTGCATGTTAAAAGACGAATCAGACTATGACAACTACTTTGAAGATACCTTAAAAGCAGGTCATTATGAAAACAACCGCACTTCTGTCGATATAATGATCCGCACTTCACCGGACATCATTCATTCTCTCGAAAGTTACGGTGTCGATTTTGAAAAAGAAAATGATTCTTTTTTATTTACGCGTGAAGGAGGACATTCTGACAAGAGGATTCTTTTTCATAAAGATGTTACGGGTAAGGAAATCACCAGCAAATTACTTGCTGCAGTAAAGAATTTAAAAAACTGTACCCTCATGGAGAATACTACCATGATTGATATAGTATGCGAAGACAATATTTGTCAGGGAGTTATCGTTAAAACTGCTTCGGGAGAAACTGATGTTATAAATGCCGACTACACTGTTTTTGCAAGTGGCGGTATTGGCGGTTTGTATACCCATTCCACTAATTTTCCGCATCTTACCGGAGATGCTCTTGCCATCAGTCTTAAGCATAATATTGAACTGGAAAATATCGACTATATTCAGATTCACCCTACTACTCTTTACTCACAAAAACCCGGAAGGAGGTTTTTGATATCAGAGTCTGTCCGTGGTGAGGGTGCTCTTTTGTATAACGCAGATATGGAACGTTTTACGGATGAATTGCAGCCAAGAGACGTCCTTACAGCCCGCATACGTGAACAGATGACAAAGGATAATAAACCATTTGTATGGCTCTCTATGAAACCTATTCCGGTTGAAACCATTAAGAGTCATTTTCCTAATATTTATCAGTACTGTCTCGATGAAGGATATGATGTTACAAAAGAATGTATTCCTGTAGTGCCGGCTCAGCATTATTTTATGGGTGGTATAAAGGTAGATTCTGACAGTCATACATCCGCTGACAGACTTTACGCCATAGGTGAAACAAGCTGTAATGGTGTACACGGTGCTAACCGTCTTGCAAGTAATTCTCTGTTAGAATCACTTGTTTTTGCGAAACGTGCCGCACAGCACATTTCTGAAAATTATACGAAGTTTGATGTTTTTTCAGTACCGGATCTTACCTGCTATACTGAAAATCTTGAATCACAATATAAAGAAATTGTTTTAAAAGAAATAGAACACCGTAAGAGCCTTAGAGAAAAGGCCGGAAAGGATTTATAATCATGAACGATATAACAATGCTTTTAAATGCTGATGAATTTATTTTACTTGCCCTTAAAGAGGATATTTCGAGTGAAGATGTCACTACAAATGCCGTAATGCCTGATTATCAGGACGGACAGGTCGACCTTATATGCAAACAGGACGGTATTATATGCGGTCTTCAGGTTTTTGAAAGAGTTTTTACTTTGCTTGACCCTGATACTGATATAACTTTCAATGTTAAAGACGGAGATTTTGTCACAAGCGGCACTCTTATGGGAACTGTTACCGGTGATATCCGTGTACTGCTTTCCGGTGAACGTACTGCTCTTAATTATCTTCAAAGAATGAGTGGAATTGCAACATATACAAATTCGGTTGCCAAGTTGCTTGAAGGCTCAAAAACTAAATTACTCGATACCCGCAAGACAACACCTTGCATGAGAATATTTGAAAAATATGCTGTTAAGACAGGTGGCGGAAATAATCACCGTTATAATCTGTCTGACGGAGTTTTATTGAAAGATAATCATATCGGTGCAGCCGGAAGTGTTAAAAAAGCCGTAGAGATGGCAAAGGCGTACGCACCATTTGTAAGGAAGATTGAAGTCGAAACAGAGAATCTTGATATGGTTAAAGAGGCTGTTGAAGCCGGTGCAGATATCATCATGCTCGATAACATGTCTCCTGAAACTATGAAAAAAGCAATCGAAATCATTGACGGACGTGCTTTAACAGAGTGTTCCGGAAATGTAACTAAGGAAAATATTCAGAATATTATTAATCTCGGCGTAGACTTTGTTTCAAGCGGTGCCCTCACTCATTCCGCACCTATTATGGACATTTCCCTTAAAAACCTTCATACATTATAGCATCTGCAGTGCCCGGAATGGAGGATTATTATGATTGGAACAATGAGACGAAACCAAATTATTGATTATCTTACACTGGAAAATAATGCTGTTTCCGGTAACGCTTTATCTGAAAAGTTTAATGTAAGCCGACAGGTTATCGTGCAGGATATCGCTCTTTTAAGAGCTGAGGGTTATCCTATTATTTCAACCAATAAAGGCTATCTTTACGCCGGTTCTCTGAAAAAATCACGTATTTTTAAGGTATGTCATTCCGATGAAGAGATTGCTGATGAATTAAATACTATCGTAGATTTTGGCGGAACTGTTATAGATGTCTTTGTTAATCACAAGATTTACGGCAGGATGACAGCTTCATTGAATATAAACTCAAGACTTGACGTGTTAAATTATCTAGACAAGCTTGACTCCGGAAGTTCTACTCCTTTAAAAAATGTTACTTCCGGCTATCATTATCACACAGTAGAAGCTGCATCAGACGAGATACTTGATAAAATAGAAAAAAAACTTTCTGAAAAACAATATCTCATCGAAAAAGATAATGATTAAACATGTGCATCCGCACACTATTAAAGGGCTGTCGCACAAAAATTAGTGCACAGCTCCTTTTTTATAAAAAATATTATCGTTAGAGTTAACTCATGTGATCCAAATATGCCTGTTAATACTAATAAGCTTAATCCAAATGATATAATTTTCTTTTTCATTTTGTTCCTCCCAAAAATGTAATTATTGTTTATAATATACGATTATCAGTATGTGTTTTATATGATTATAGATAATGGAAAAAGCAGTATATTATCTTATACTCTTTCATAAAATACCTATTTTTATTATCCGATGTATTAGTAACACAAAACTTCATATCCATCTTCTGTCACCAGAACCATAATCTCCCATTGTGCTGATGGTGAACCGTCTGCCGTAAATACTGTCCAGTCATCTTCGTCATCAACATACACATCTGCTTTTCCCATATTTATCATAGGCTCTATCGTGAAAATCATTCCCGGTGCCATAACCATTTCGGTTCCCTTACTCGTTACATAACTTACAAACGGTTCTTCGTGAAATTCAAGTCCTACACCGTGTCCACCTATTTCTCTTACTACTGAAAATCCGTTTGCTTTTGCATGGTCATTGACAGCCTGACCCATGTCGCCTAAAAATCCCCACGGTTTCACCTGTTCAAGTCCTTTTTCAACACATTCCTTTGTAACGTCTACCAGCTTTTTCATCTCCGGATCGACATTACCTATGCAAAACATTCTCGATGAATCTGAGAAATATCCCTTATATATGGTTGAGCAGTCAACATTTACGATATCACCGTCCTGAATTACTTCTTCCTCAGATGGTATTCCGTGACAAACAATATCATTTACAGAAACACATACACTCTTCGGATATCCTTCATAATCAAGTGGTGCAGGTATACCGCCCATCTCTGTCGTCTTTTCATAAACCATACGGTCTATCTCTTCTGTAGTCATTCCTGCTTTTATATTTTCTGCTATGTAATCGAGAACCGCAATATTTATCTTGCAGCTTTCCTTTATCATTTCAATCTGCTCAGGTGTCTTTATAATATCGTGACTCGGCACAATATGCCCCTCGCGTTCTAATTTTGCCAGCTTATCATCAAATGCCTCATGACATTTTTTATATTTATTACCACTTCCACACCAACAATCATCATTTCTACCTAATTTTTTAAACATAACTGACTCCATTTCCTTTATTTACTAACTAATTCAACACTTATTATAGACTAACTCAAAAATTTCTTCAAGTCATGTTAAATGATATTTTAATCGATAACAGTAAATTTCAATTTATATTTCTTTGCATATTCCTGTATATATGATTTATCTTTTCCATATATAACAAGTTTTTTTGATTTTTTATAATTCCATACCGAGTCACTTTCATTATAGTTATAACCAATTGCATATTGTTTTATGTTTTTAACCGTGACAGGTATAGTAATTGACGTTAGTGATTTACAATTTGCGAATGCTGCTTCTTTTATATTAATAACACCTTTGTGCAATACTGCAGCAGTCATCTTTTTGCAGTTCCAAAACGCGCCATTTCCTATGGTTATTACGCTTGAAGGTATACTGACATTTTTTAGTGAAGTGCAATTTTCAAATGCATAATCCGGTATTTTAGTAATACTTCCGGATATTTTTACTTTTTCGAGTTTCCTGCAGGAATAAAAAGCACTGCTTCCTAATACTTTGACTGAATCCGGCAAAGTAACTTTTTTTATATTAGTACAATTTGCAAATGCATTTGCTCCTACGCTTGTTACACCTGACGGTATATTAAAAGCTGAAAGTTTTTTACATCCTTTAAAGGCACCTGCCGCTATTATTTTTATCCCTTCTGACATTGATATACTTTCTAAACCCGGGCAGTATGCAAATGCATTTACACCTATAGTACATATCCCTTTTTTTAAAGTTATTTTCTTAAGTTTATAACAATATGAAAATGCATTTTTTTCTATCGTTTTAACTTTTCCAGATATTATTATCTCCTCTAATGAAGTATCCCAATTAAATGCATTTTTTCCTATGATTCTGACCGGTTTGCCGTCAATATTTGCAGGTATAACTACCTTCTTTGCGCTTCCTGAATACTTTGTTATTGTTACCTGATTGTCTGTTATAATATACTTCATCCCGTTATAATTTCCCGATGTCTGTGCATAATTATATTCTTTTTTACACAAAACAATCATTATCACCGTAACTACAAAGACTATTGTTCTTAACTTCTGTATTTTCAATTCAAGCACCTCTCTTACTACCTACAAAAAACGTATTCTTCACTTACCCATATAAAAGCCTTCACCTAAATATAGTGAAGGCTTTTTAAATCATTTACCACGCAAAATTCGCTGCCAAACTTGATCTGTTACCACCATTTAACAGTTGCCATTGCTGAGCTTTTATTGCACTTACATATTTACTGCCTACTGTAACTTTTTTATACACAATAGTCATTACCTGTTTTACTTCGCTACCCATCATAGGATTCTTATATCTCACTGTCATTTTAGATATTCTCTTGTTCTTGTCATATGTAATTGCTGCCTTATAATATGAATCCGGATTACCTGTCATCTGGTATTTTGTTATGTTATTATTTATGTCTAAGGTTATCTTTGAACCCATGGTTGCAAAGCTGTTTTTTATAGTTTCTTTTACTACATGTCCGTTTTTATAAGCATATTCATATGTAGCACTACTTTTTCCTTCTTCGCCATTCTCATCTTTCCAGGTTGAGTTACTCTCTGCCGAAACTATCTTCCCGTTTTTCCACGAATATGACATTGTATCTCTATCGCTGTCATTTCTTTCTGTCACTTTTTTTACTAATAAACCTTTTTTATATTGGTATGTACTTGTCTCCTGGAATCCTTTCCAATCTCCAGACAGAACTTTCTGAACATATTTTTTCAACTCATAATTTTTGTTATAACTAAATGTCTCTAACAGCTCTTCCACAGAAGATGGTGTTTCTATTTTGGTAATAAATCCATTCTTGTATGAAAGTTTTTTCGTGTAACTGTCAGAACCATCTTTAATTTTAATGGCTGAAACAACGTATACAGACTTACCTGTCGCAGCTTTTACCGGTACGGTGACACTTGTTATTCCCACCATGAATGCCATAATCGCAGCAGTTAAGATTATCTTTTTCATTTTTCCCATACGATTTCCTCCTGTTTAAAAGCATTAGTAACTATTACCAAATCATTGATAAGTAATCCTTTTACAATTATAACATTTCACGATATCATCTGCAATGTTTTTATCCTCAAAAAAAACAGAGCCGTTTTAACGACTCTGTTTTCTAAAAATTTCTATAAAGCTGATAACGGGAATCGAACCCGTGGCCTCCGCCTTACCAAGGCGACGCTCTACCGACTGAGCCATATCAGCATCACAAATGAAATTTTATCAAATATATGATATTTTGTCAACGATTACTTTTGATATATATTCAGTACACACCCTCATAATCACTTTCAGATAGTTTAAGGTGTTTTGGGGTAAACTTAATAAACATAAAATTGAAATATCTCTAATTACAAGGGCGTAGCGGTGGCTACGTCGATTGATGCGGGCGCCGCAGATGGAATCATAGGCAAATATAAAGTGGGTGTATTCCTGTCGCCGGTTTGGGGTTCATTCCTATCCCTACACTCTTTGTCTTTACAACCTCTGTCTCACAATCTCATAAGCGAGCACTCCTGCTGCCACTGAAGCGTTCAGAGAATCAATATCACCTTTCATAGGTATTGATGCAACATAATCACATTTTTCCCTGACAAGCCTGCTGACACCGCTTCCTTCATTTCCGATAACGAGGCCAATTGAACCCTTAAGATTAAGGTTATACATAAGTTCTCCATCCATATCTGCACAGACAAACCACATGCCTTCCTTCTTCAATTCCTCTATTGTATTAGAAATGTTGGTAACCTTTGCTACAGGAGTATAATTTATTGCACCTGCAGATGTCTTCGCAACTGTCGCCGTTAATCCCACGGCTCTTCTCTTTGGAATAATCACACCGTGTGCTCCTGCAAGATTTGCAGTTCTAATTATTGCTCCAAGATTATGCGGATCCTCTATATTATCAAGTATAAAAACGAAAGGATCTTCCCCTTTTTTTCTTGCACTATCCAAAATATCCGAAACACTCGCATATTCGTACGCTGCACAATAAGCAATTACACCCTGATGGTTACCTGTGTCCGACATCTGTTCAAGACGCTCTTTTTGAACATATTGAACTATTGTATCTCTCTTTTTTGCTTCCCTTACAATTGTATTCACCGGACCGTCATGACATCCATCCTGAATAAACACTTTATCTATCGTTTTACCTGAACGGAATGCTTCCAATACCGCATTTCGTCCTTCAATCGTCAATTCTTCATATCGCATTTTCATTCTCCATTCTGTCCAGCCCCATCTTTATCAACTGAAGCATTCTGTCTGATTTGTGAGCCAGATATAAATATCCTACCAATGCCTCAAAGCCTGTCGCCATTCTGTAATCCGTAACAGACGCATTCTTCGCTTTTGTAAATGATTTGGCATTACGACCGCGTTTAAATACAGACATTTCATTTTCATCTAATTCATCCTCTAGTAATCTTATAATTTTCGCCTGTGTCTGTGCTTTTACAAGACTACTGCTTTTTTTATGCAGCTTATTAACCTGCATATTTGCCATATTAACGACTTTTGTACGAATTACAACTTCATACACCGCATCACCGATATAGGCCAGTGTAAGGGGCGAATACGTGCCTGCATCAATATCATCTAATTGCATTAATTCGCATATATCACTGAAAACATCTATGATCTTTTCCATTTCACACCTTCTCTGGTATCTTCTAAAACAATTCCCTTTGCAAGCAATTCATCTCTGATTTCGTCCGCACGTTTGAAATTCTTATCTTTTCTTGCCTGTTTTCTCTCTTCTATCAGTTTTTCAATATCTTCATCGAGGATTTCCTCTTCTTTTTCAGCAATTACTCCTAAAACGTCACAAAGTCTGACTATCGTCTCTTTAAGCATCTTAACAAATTCAAGTGAACTTTGTCCATTTGCCGAACTATTTGCAAGCTTTACAATCTCAAAAATTGCAGAAATGGCATCTGCAGTATTAAAATCGTCTTCCATGGCCGCTTCGTATTTCTTAATTAAATCATTTACTGTATCTTCGTTATCTTTCTCTTCAGAAGAAATATCTGAATCTGCACAAATGCTTTCTAAGTGCTTAAGATTCTCTACGGCTGTAAGGATTCTGTCTAATCCGTTCTTAGATGCCTCCATTAACTCATCGCTAAAATTCAGCGGACTTCTGTAGTGAGCTGAAAGCATAAAGAATCTAAGAACCTGTAAATCATATTTCTCACTTATGTCTCTGACAGTAAAGAAATTGCCCAAAGACTTTGACATTTTCTTATTGTCAATATTCAAGAAACCGTTATGCATCCAGTATTTTGAAAACTCTACGCCGTTTGCAGCCTCACTCTGTGCTATCTCATTCTCATGATGAGGGAAAATCAAATCTTCCCCGCCTGCATGAATATCAATAGAATCTCCAAGATATTTTTTTGACATTACAGAGCACTCTATATGCCATCCCGGTCTACCGTCACTCCATGGCGATTTCCAAAATGGTTCGCCCTCCTTTTTAGGTTTCCAAAGCACAAAATCAAGCGGATCTTCCTTATCTTCCTCTCCGGCAACCTTTATAGTTCTATGTCCTGCTTCCAAATCATCAATATTCTTCTTTGACAACTTACCATACTCAGCAAATTTTCTGGTTCTGTAATACACAGTTCCGTTAGCTTCATAAGCATATCCCTTATCAATCAGTGTTGAAATCATATCAAGCATTCCGTCTATCTCTTCAGTGGCAAGCGGATGCTTTGTAGCTTCCTTAACATTAAGTGCCTTCATATCCTTTTTGCATTCTTCTATGTATCTTTTTGACACTTCTTCTGCCGTAATACCTTCTTCTATGGCTTTTTTTATAATTTTATCATCGACATCCGTAAAATTCGTCACGTATTTTACCTGATATCCTTTGTATTCCAAATATCTGCGCACCGTATCAAACACTATCATAGGTCTTGCATTTCCAATATGAATCAGGTTATAAACTGTAGGTCCACACACATACATAGATACTTTTCCGTCTTCAATAGGTACAAAATTTTCTTTTTTTCTGCTTAAAGTGTTATATATCTTCATAATTAATCTTCTTTCCTTTCTTCACGACTAAACTAGTTTCCAGGGCAGCCATCACACTGCGAACAACCGTTGCCACACATCATACTGTTATCATAAGCGTAGTTACTTACCGTCTCTAACAGACACACAGCCTGCGAAGAAATACCCTCTCCGCTTCCGGTAAAGCCAAGTCCCTCCTCCGTCGTCGCCTTTATACTTACCCTGTTTTTTTCGATTTTAAGTGCATTTGCAATATTTTCTATCATCTTGTCTCTATATGGCAGCATCTTTGGTTTCTGGGCAATTATGGTCGCATCAATATTTCCAATAACATATTGATTTTCAGACAATAATTCACCAACTTTTTCTAATAAAAGTAAACTCGATATTCCTTTATATTGCGGATCATTATCCGGGAAATGTTTTCCAATATCTCCGAGTGCCGCAGCACCTAACAGCGCATCCATAATGGCATGCAATAAAACATCTGCATCCGAATGTCCCAAAAGACCAAATTCATACGGAATATCAACCCCCCCTATAATCAGTTTTCTTCCTTCTACAAGTCTGTGAACATCATATCCCATTCCTACTCTCATATATTCTCACCTTCTAAATAACCTTTTTTGTCAATTTTCTTATCTTCTATGACTCCAAAAATCTTACTGTAATCTACAATATATACTAATACATACATTATTACGCTTAAAAGTATTCCTCCCACAACATCAAGAACAGAATGTTGTTTTAAAAATACTGTGGATAATACGATTGAAACAGTTAATAAAAATGCTGAACCCTTCACAATCATACTCTTTTTCAATCTGTCTGATTTAAAAACTGCTATCATAATTCCGACAGAATTAAACACGTGTATACTTGGAAATACATTTGTATTTGTATCACTTTTATATAATTCTCTGACTATACTGCAAAATATATTATTACCTGTAATATTAAGCCGAAGCTCCTGTCCGTTTGGCCATACCGTACAAATCAAAAGACAGATACTCATCCCTATAAATAGAAATGCAGATGCTTTGTAGAATCCTCTTTTTGATGTGAAAAATTCGTACAACAATACAATGGGCACATACAAAAACCATAACAGGTACGGTATAATGAAGTATTCACAAAACGGTATCATATCATCTAATCTAATATGCACAGCATGATATGCCGTTACACTTTTTTCTAACCACATAAACCATGGCATATATATAAACACATACAATAAAGTCCATGCATGACTGTATTTTTTTAAAAATTTCAAATTAATCCCTCCGGTTTGTTTTTTCACGTCTTAGACCATCTAAAAATTATAACACACCAGCTTTTTTGTAACAATATATTTTTGCATAAAACAGCGCTTAAAATTTTTTTTTATTTTTTTTTATTTTTTGCTTGACAACATCAAACAATTATAATATACTATACAAGCAAGTTCGTTAGGAACAAACGCGACGGGATCTTAGCTCAGCTGGGAGAGCATCTGCCTTACAAGCAGAGGGTCACAGGTTCGAGCCCTGTAGGTCCCATTTATGTGGCGGAATAGCTCAGTTGGCTAGAGCACACGGTTCATACCCGTGGTGTCGAGAGTTCGAATCTCCCTTCCGCTACTTTTTTATGCAATTCACACGGTTCATAAGAGCCGTTTTTTTTATACAATAAAGAAGCAATGCCAATGCACTGCTCCACTAATATTAATTGAATCCAAATATTTTATGCACCGCTCTGTATATTCCAATTGAAACCTTTCTTCCGGCACCTGTCTTTACATTTACTATCTTTCCAAAGAAAGTCTTTCTTAGTTTTTTATACAACTCCTCATCCTGCTCTTTTAAATAATCCCAAAGTTCCTCTTTTTGCTCCATATTTCTCTCTTCACCTGATAGCAGCGCCATCATAGAAGACACACACATCATCATATCAAGATATTGGAACATGTATCTGTATAATCTTTTATTTTCAACTTTACTTTGAATAAATATATCAATCATGATTTTATTTACCCTGATCTGTTGATCAAGTCTTGATATCATAACTTTCTCATTAACCGATTGGTCATCTCTTCCTATAAAGTAATGATACAGATTGACATCAAGGTAATATATTTTCTCCACATAAGGCAACGGCTTAAATACAAATATATTGTCAACATAAAATGTATGTTTTGGAAGATTCAATCCACACTGTCTTAACAATTCTGTCCGGTATATTACAGAATGCATCAGAATATATTGTGACTTTCCAAACTTAATCTTCTCATCCCATCCGAGTATTCTTTTTTTAGGCAGTGCTTTATTATATCTCATAACTTTTTTGTGATAGGCACCGGCTTTGTCATATATAAAATTTGTAAGAAGCATATCAAGACCGGCATTTGCCTTAACCGAATTTTTCAATACTTTCAAAACTTTAATAAAAGCCTCTTCACCAAGCCAGTCATCACTGTCCACAACTTTAAAATACTGTCCTTTAGCAATTTCTAATCCGGTATTGACAGCATCACCATGACCACCGTTCTCTTTATGAACAACTTTAACAATACCCGGATACTTTTTTTCAAATTGATCGGCAATATCTTTAGTTCTGTCCGTTGAACCGTCATTTACAATTATTACCTCGACATCATCACCACCAGCCAGTGCACTGTTAATAGCTTTATTCATATAAGCTTCCGAATTATAACAAGGTATTACCACGCTTAAAATCTTCACTTTTTTATCCTCTTTTCTCATCCATTTTTAAAATTACTCCCAATGCCAGCAACAATGCAGCCAATTCAACAACACTCATTATAACTGTCATAAATATACTGTCATAAATCCCATCTGTTCTATAGTAGCCGGCCAGAACAAAGCAGGCATTAACAACTGCATGCATAAAAACCGGATACCTTATATCATCAGACAACTCATTACACAATGAATATGCCATTCCCATTATAAAAGCATAAATACCCTGTTTAATACTAAAGGTAAACACAGCAAAAATAAGTGACGACACAATCATTGCAATATATGCCCTATATTCATTTCTGATCCTTGTGTATATCAATCCACGGTAAATAATCTCTTCAACAACAGGAACCATTACAGCTATCGTAATCAACCTGAACACTATACTGTCTGACAATATTGTACCATCGCTGATACCGTATTTTCCAAACATTTCATCTGTCGGCAGTATAGATAAAAATGTACTGATAATGGCAGCTAATGATACTGCAAAAATGATGCAGGATATGAGATATTGTACATTTATCTTTGATTTGAGACGTTTTACAATCCCCGTTTTCTCTCTTTTCATATTATACCCAAAATATATTAACGCTAAAAGCGCAGACAGGAAAATCGTGTAATCCGAATAGTCTCCTATCTTTCGCTGGAGGTTTTCAACAAAATAAGCCGTCTCACTTATAACACCATATCTTCGGTATGTTTCCCTGAATTCCATGTATATTCCGGATAATCCAAAAAGCATCTCAACAGCCATACGAATAAAATAATAGATAATAGCAGGTGAAATGATTTTCCACATTCTCGTAGGTTTATCCTCTTTCAAATCACACTTTTCCCCTTTCATGGAATCAACTCTAAATTCTCAATATAATAGTATACTTTTCAAATAATAATTTGTCAATGAGTAAAAAATAAGACCCGACAGCTTATCACCGTCAGGCCCTGATATATTTATATTTTATTGTCCAAGACTATTTACTGAACCGTTTTTAATTCCGTATACGCCTGTTCCTATATAATAATTCTGTGCATTTCTGCTATCCCAGTTACCATTTCCATCATTGAAACATACCGTAACTCCATCAGCATCTCCAAGATCAAAATCGAATTTCCATCTATAACCGCTCTGCTCTGTAGTATCTTCCATTCTAACTCCTGGTACAGATGTCCATTCTCCACCATTTATCTTATAGTGTACATAAGCCTGTGACCAGCTGTCATTGTTGTAATACAGTGTTGTTGTGTTATCATCAACTACAGTAAAATTAAGAGTTGCCGTTGCTGACTGTTCATATCCGTCATAAACATAGTATTCAATCGTATAATTTCCTGTTTCAGTAGGAGTCCAGTTCTTTGTATAATGATTCCAATATTCTCCCGGTCTGATTTCCGTTCTGACACCATCTTTAATAGCCGTAAATCTATATGTGTTGTAACGATATCCAACTTCATATTCTGTCTCTGCCGTTAATTTAACAGTTGTTCCAACTTTTATTACATTAGACGCTGCATCTGATGTAAATGATTTTATCGCTAATGGTTTTACAACAAAATTTTCAATCGTCTTAGTCTCAATTTCTCCGGTTACATTATCTTTTACTTCTGCAAATAATGTATGATTTCCAATCACACCATGATATGGATACTGTGCGTTCACGACTGATGAAAGGAAAATCGTCTGTGTATTGTCTTTATAGTATTTTTCACTTGAATAATACTTAACTCCATTAAATATTGTACCAAATCTGTATGAATAATCTCCGCTTCCAAATCCCGCTTCAGCTGTGCATGAAACGTTTGAATCAGCTAAGCCTACCGTCATCGGTTTATCAATAGTAAATGAAGTAACCTTTAATCCTACCGTATTAATGTTTCCATTCTGAATGCTGTAAACTCCACTGCTTAATATGTAGTTCTGTGCATTTCTGCTATCCCATGAACCATTTCCATTATTAAAGCATACCTGAACATTTTCACTGTCATCCTGTGAAAGATCAATTACATACTTCCATGTGTATCCTGCCACGTCTGATTTTTCCATCTTTACGCCCGGTACTGATGTCCATGAGCCGTTCTGTGTCTTAAAATGAATGTAAGCCTCACTCCAGCTGTTATTAGTATAATAAACGGTTGTCTTGTTATCTTTTACAACATATTCTATAGACTTTGAAGAAGCGTTAACTCCATCTGACGAACTTACCGTAATCTGATATCTTCCTTCTTTATCCGGTGTCCATACTCCTGTATTAGAAGCTGGTATACCATAAATTGTTCCAGTCTCTCCTGTACTCAGATTTTTATATTCCCATGTATAGTTCAGCGGCATTCTTGAACTGTATCCGTTGAATCTGTAAGCGTCTGTCACTGTAAATCTTATCTCTGTATCAATATTCTGTGGAGATACCTTATCTGCTGTAATTGACTTAATTGTATATGGCTCAACCACTATATCACGGTCAAGTGTACATGTATTGCCTTTAGAATCAGTAATAGTCATGTATATGTGATTTACTCCTGAACCATTAAATCCCGCTGTAGGGTATGTTCCGTTATTTGCAGCTTTTGCATCTGTATTAAGCGTTACATTAAAGTTCTTATTTGTTACAGAAACATTTGAAGCTGCCTCATACTCTGTTCCATTATTTTTCTTTGTATATGTGTAGCTGTATGTATATGGTGCAACTCCGCCTTTTAATTCAACATTCATATATGTAAACGGATAACCACTGTTAATATCTACATTTTTCACATCAAAATTATTTAATGAACCTGTAATTGTAGCTTTCTGACTGTTACCATTGATACTTATCGGGTAGTTACCTGAAAGTGTATACGTTGTTCCATTATTCGAATCAACAATCTCTGCAGATACAATCTGGCTTGTATAACTATCATTTATAGTATCTTTAAATTCTATTTCCCAATCATAATCATTAAAATTATCGCTATTTAATCCATCTATACAGTTATCAAGATCCATACACATTGAACCCGTCTGCTCGCCTGCTGTTCCATCATATCCAAGATTAACGCTCTCACCTGCAGATGTATAGAATGGTGTAGTATATGCTGTCTTTGAAACACCGGTAGACTTCTTTGTTGCTTTAACTTTAATCCTTGCCTGATATCTTGCTGCAGTCTTTATTGTATAATATAACTTTATGTCTGAATCATTATCATATGGCTGCACAGTCATTCTTGCAATCTGCGAAATACCTCTAATTCTGTTTTTAACATTAAAATTCGGTACCTGTGTATCATTATTAAGCAAATCATATGACATCCATGCAAATCCATCGTTATGTCCGTCTGCATCAGTTCCCCACGAATTTGCCATTTTAAATGCACCTTTTTCTGACTCCTCAACAATTCCATTCCCATTGATATCATACCATATATCATCATCATATCCGACGATTGTAACTCTGTGTCCGCCTGATGCAGATGTTACATAAGGAATGATATATTCGCCTACATGTGCATTATTACCCGGAACTGAACTATTCTGTTTTATGGTATAACCTTTTTTCCATCCTCTTGATATAGAATAGAATGTAAGAATCTCACCATTATTAAGTGCTGCCTTTATAGTATCAAGATCAGAATCCTTTGGTGAAGTAACATAATGTCCGCTATATCCTGTATTTCCCGTTATAAACTGATAAGAAGCGACTCTATAGTTTGAAGCTTCTGCCCACTTTGAAGCATCTGCTGTCCATGTTGTATAATTTGTCTCATTAGAATACTTGCTAAAATCAAGAGTTCCCTGTTTCATTAATACATCATAGCAGTCATCAGCATACGTACCATTATTCCCACCAAAATTTATTAAATTATATACCGAATAAGGTGCAAATACATTACCTTTAGCTTTTGAAGTTCTTCCAAGCTGTTTGTTCATTTCATATGTAAACTGATAGTAGACCTGTGCAAATGTTGTACAGGCACCAACACTTCCCTGATCACCTATTGCCGGGAAATACTCTGACTGACTGTTATCAACAGAAGCCGGAAAATCAGCTGTTACTGCATCTGTATCTTCGATTGCTTCTTTTACATTCTCAGACACAACGCCATCTGCTTCCAACTGTTCTTCTGCAACAGTATCATAATACTCTTCAACTGTGTCAATCTTATTCTCTTCACTTATCTTACTCATATCTTCCGGTAAACAACCAAATCCATATCCGGTTTGTGAAGATATGTTTGCATCAGCTTTTGATGTCTTTGCACCGTATACAGGGGTACAATTAAAACTTGTTGCAAAAACCACTGCTGATAAAACACCTGCCATCATTTTCTTCAATGAACTTTTTTTCCGCATTATAAATTCCTCTCTGCCGGTTTATATTTACTGCACACAAAACCATTTTACAGTTTGCCGACAAGATTATATTTTAAACGAAAAAATAATATAATCAAGATACTACCAGCAATATCGTCACTTTGCAATGTTACTTTTTTTTAAATATAATTTCCTGTGGTTATAATTTATCAAAAAAATATAGATATATATCACTTTATTGTGAAATATATCTATAGATATTCGCCACATTAAACATAACCATAATAAAAGGCAACCAATTCCAAAAACGTTCATGAATCAGTTGCCTTTTAAACCGCTAAAAACTCATCTAAACCGCATTCTCTCTTAAGAACTTATCAATGGCCATAATCTCGACTCTGATATTTCTCATATGATTGATATGCTTGTTAAAGTTACCTTTATCACCCATAATATTGAGTGCCTTAGCATCACCCTCAGAAGTATCGATCAAAGGTATAGCATTAAACTGGTTGCCTTCAAGAAGCTCCTGAACTTTCCTGAGTTCAAGCACAAGATTGTTCTTATATGCAACAATCTCTTCTTCAAGTCTTGCCTTTCTCTCCTCTTCCTTCTTAATCTTCATCTTAACCAATACTGATGCTGTGTCAAGGATAGTATCATTCGCATTAAATGGATAAACCAATACGTTCGGCTTTTTAATCTTAATAAGCTGCTGTCCCTTTTCATAGTCAATATTAGTTGTCTTCATATAAGTTGTGATATCATTATCAACTTTAGGGTATGTAAATTCTTCACCTTCAAGGTAATAGATTCCGCTCTGATTACTCATCATACCCGTATCTGTATCCATGTCGTAAAAACGGAAACCTATAATTCTAATATCTCTTGCAGGATCGTCCATGCTTAAAATATGTTCCATTACGGCATCCGGATTCCTATCGGTTACAGGTTCAGTGTTATTAATGATACCAAAACCAATATTCAAAATCTGCACAAAACTTTTAATCATATCGCTTATTCCCCATTTCTCTAGTTTTATATATAGTATTTTATTACATTAGCACAATGATGTCAATAATAATCCCTGTTTAATTTGTAATTTTGTCACAACGAATAAAAAAAATTTTCAAATTCTTATTTATTAATTTTACATTTTGTTATATAATGTATCGTGATGTTAATTACCTGTATTTTTCAGGTGATGGAAAGGGATGGAATCATGAGTCAGGAAAAAGTAGACCGTTATAAGCAAGAAAAGAAAAACCGTAAAAAACATTCTAACAGCAGTAAACATACTGAATTACTTATTAATTTGTTTTTAGTCTTAGTTGCTGTTGTATTGATTGTCTTTATCGGATGGTCTGTATATGCAAAATTCATTAAAAAAGACAATTCTGTCAATAGACCGGTAACAAATCTGTCTTCTGGCGAAATCGACCGAATTATCGAAAGAAAGAGTTCTGAAGAAGAAACTTCTGCTGAAGCTGGTTCAGATGCAAACACAGAAGCTAACTCAGAGACTGTCGAAGATGTAACTGATACAGTATCCGAAGCATTTGAAACATCTGAAGCATCTGATGAAAATGTTGTCGAAGACGAAGCTGAACAAAATGAAGATGTTGCGGATTCAGACGCAGAATAATGCAAATCGGACAGGAGATTTTCTCCTGCCCGATTTTTTTACATTCTTTCCGGTGCTCCAAATCCAAGTAAACCTATACATTGTTCTAAAATCTTCATTGTAAGATTAATGAGTGCAATATAACTCTTCTTTTTCTGCTCAACAGACTCACTTAGAATTCTTGTATCATGATAGAATTTGTTGAATACATTTGATACATCATATATATATGCACAGATTTTGTGCGGCGCAAGTTCTTCCACTGCATTATTAATAACGCTCTGATATCCTGCCAGTTTTAACATCAACTCTTTTTCGCTGTCACTTCCTGCAGGAATAATATCTTCTGACAATGCACTCTTATCTGCGGATTCAGACATATATTTTGCAATAATTGACTTAATTCTTACGATAGTGTATAAGATGTAAGGTCCCGTATTTCCCTCAAACGATACAAACCTGTCTAAATCAAATACATAATCTTTTGCTGCCTGATTTGACAAATCACCATATTTCAACGCAGACAGTCCTACTATCTGAGCTATATTTTTCGCTTCATGCTCTTCCATTGAACGATTTTCCATAATCTTATTATATACGGCATTAACTATGTCACTAATAAGATGCTCAAGTCTCATCACTCCACCATCTCTGGTCTTAAACGGTTTGCCGTCTTTTCCGTTCATGGTTCCAAAACCGTTAAAAACCAGCTCTGTCTTATCAGCCACAACGTCAGCCTTTTTCGCTACACGGAAAACCTGTGTAAAATGCATTTCCTGCCTTTTATCCGCAATATATATCACCTCATCAGGATTAAAATCGCGTCTTCTCTGTATAAGAGTTGCCAAATCAGAGGTAGCATATAATGCAGCACCATCTGATTTTTGGATAATACATGGCGGAATCTCCTTTGTATCTGTCTCTTCTGCCACATCTACTACCATCGCACCCTGACTCTCGTGTAATAGATTTTTCTTCTTTAACACGTCTAACAATTCCGGAACATACTCATCAGCATCGCTTTCGCCTTTCCACAAATCAAACGACACATCAAGACGGTCGTAGTTTTTCTTCAGGTCTTCAACCGATACATTTAAAATATGCTTCCATAACTCAACATATGGTTTGTATCCCTTCTGTAACTTCAATGTTGCCTGATGAGCCCTGTCTTTGTACTCAGGATCTTCTTTTGATTTTCCGCTCGCACACGGATATATTTCTTCAAGTTCTGATATGGTAAACGGAGCTTCCTCCGGATATTCTCCTGTATAAGAATCATCAAAATATACAAGTTCAGGGTTACGTTCCTTTAATTCAGTTATGATAAGTCCCATCTGAAGTCCCCAGTCACCAAGATGAACGTCACCTGTAACTTTATTTCCGGCATATCTGAGTATTCTCTTCAAACTCTCTCCAATGACTGCAGAACGAAGATGTCCAACATGTAAAGGTTTGGCAACATTCGGTCCGCCATAGTCGATAACTATAGTCTTATCTCCCTTTTTCTCGTATCCGAAGTTATCATCTTTAGACATCTCATCAACATATGATGCTACAAAATCTTTGCTTAATATAATATTGATAAATCCCGGATTAACAGCATTTACCGATTCAAACATAGTATCATCTTTCAATTTTTCAACAATATCAGTAGCAATCATAATAGGTGCTTTCTTATATTGTTTTGCTGCAGCCATCGCTCCATTACATTGATATTCACACAAATCAGGTCTGTTAGATACCGTAACTTTTGCAAATCTTTCTTCATAATCACATTGTTTAAATGCTTCCTCGAATTTTTCAGTGATTAAATTGATTATTTCTTTCATTTGTTACTCCTTTTATATTTGATGTTATCAGATTTCTACTCCGTTTTTTTTCAGAAGCTCTCTTGCACTGACCACAGAATCCACACCATCTTTGTTCTTTACAGGTGCAAATTCTCTTTCTCTTTCAACTTCAAATACAAGACAATCCTTAAGCATCATAATCATATCAAGAATCAAGCCCTCGAATTTGTAGCCGTTTGGTGATTCCGGCTTAATAAATTCACCCGATTCATTCATATATGGAATTTTCTTTTCTACTACATGTACCGGAAAATCCATATCAACTATCTTTTGAAGTTCATCTGTTCTGAAAAGATAATTAAGTATAACTCCATAATTATATGCCGGTTCTCCGCTTGCATCTTTTTGTGCTTTTAATTCCTCAGACATCTCATAATATTCTATTATATATGGATGACCGTTCTTTTTGCACATTGCTCCGACTTTTTCATCCGGATTGGCTTTTTTTACAACTTTTGCACCAGATACACATCCTGATTCAATCGTTGCACCGACAAATACCGGATCAGCCATTCTTTGAAGGACATTATCCACTGCAAAAACATTCAGCCATTCAATACCAAATTCTTTTATGGCTGATGCTGTCTCTTTATTATTCATGAGTGATGTAAACCATCCTCCATTTCCATTTGGTGAAAGTGATATACGATCTTTTGCTTCCAAATATACCTTTCCGTTGTAATCAACGCTAGGTGACATATCCTGTACAAAAAAGCGCACATATTTCTCATCATATCCAAAGAAATCATTTTCCTTAAAGAACTCTACAGTATCGTCGTTGTTCTTTTCGCTTGTCATGATAAACAATGGAATATAACATCCCGCTTCTTTTACCACATCCATAAGATTGAGTATTAGTCTTTTGAATATCGGTAATTCGACTTTTTCACCAATGTTAAACATCCCCTTAGGCTTATCAAAGCCAAGTCTCGTACCCTGTCCTCCTGCTAAAAGCACGGCTCCTACCTTGGAATGTCTTATCGCATCAAGTCCAATCTCTTTATACTTTTCTTTTTTCTGATTTATCTCTTCAAGCTTCATGGCACCTAAAGGCTCTATAGTACCGTCTTTTGAAGGTGCATTAACTTTATTAATGTCAATAACAGAAAAATCTGTACTCTCAATCTGCGATAATAATGCCTTCTTTGATTCTTCACCTAGTTCATCATAATATTTTAATATATGTTCCTGATTAATCTTTTTCAATAATTCCTCAGCCTGAGTTTTGTTCATTATATTTCCTCCATCTATTGCATTTTAAGATATATTATACTATTTTGAACTATTGATGTAAACATATTATTTCATTCAAATCTGACGATTTCTTTTTTTAGTCTTCGCATAATCTTTTTTTCTAGTCTGGATATGTATGACTGGGATATGCCAAGCATATCGGCAACTTCTTTCTGCGTCATCTCTTCGTCATTTTCATGATTAAGTCCAAAACGCAGTTTGATAATCGTTCTTTCCCTCTCATTAAGCCTGCTTATCGCCTTTAACAAAAGGCTCCTTTCCACCTCATTTTCTATATCTTTTGAAATAACATCTTCATCTGTCCCTAAAACATCCGACAGTAGTAATTCATTACCATCCCAATCCACATTGAGCGGTTCGTCTATGGACACTTCGAGTTTAGTTTTATTGTTACGTCGCAGATACATAAGTATTTCATTTTCTATGCATCTTGACGCATATGTTGCAAGCTTTATATTTTTCCCCGGATTAAATGTATTTATGGATTTTATTAATCCAATTGTTCCTATTGATATCAGATCTTCTACTCCGACACCGGTATTGTCAAACTTCTTTGCAATATACACAACAAGTCTTAAGTTATGTTCTATTAATTTTGATCTTGCTTTTATACTGTCACTTTCCTGTAATTCATACAACACTTCCTGTTCTTCATCCTGTGTAAGCGGTGGTGGGAGCACCTCACTCCCCCCTATATAATGTATTTCTCCCCTTTTCGAAAATAAAAAACTTTTTATGTCCGGCATTATCCTTAGTTGAAACCTATTTGGAATAGCTACCCTTATAAACATATCAATCCTCCATTCCGAGCTCTGTAGTGTGAGGAAGCTCTCGCTTATCCGACTATTTTTGCCCGGTTCAAATTGCCGGATGAAAAATCATATATGATTTTTCACACTAATATATCCGGATTTAGAATCATCTCATATTCATCACCAAATGCTTTTTTCCCCTTATAAACTCCTACAATAACTCTTTTTCTTTTTATTATTTTATCATGTATAGTTACCGTGATTTCTTCTATTTCGAATCCATCCATAATCCCACCTTCATTTCCTATTGAACAAAACGGAATTTTCATATATCCCTTCTTACTGTAAAAATCATCCCCTTCCATTAATTTACACGCACATTCGTACGACAGTATATTCACACTTCTTCCGGAATATGGTTCCCTAAGCAAATTGCCCGAATCAATTAGTGCACTTACTTTTAATTCTACTCCCCCGTTTTTCAGAATCACATCTGCACATCTCGACAGACAATTAATTTTTCTTGACAGAAAACTGCTTAGAGATATTGCCAATATTCCTGTTGTAATAAATATAAACGGCATATTTTTGATTCCTAAGCGAAAATATAGCAGATTCGCCATTCCACCCATAATAAAAATCACTATGTATAGCATCACAACATTTTTTATCAGCTCTTTTGATTTTTTTTTACCAAAAGCTATCAGCACCATCACTACACAAATAATTACATATGCTGTTATACATGAAATAATGACTTTTTGTCTCAAAAATATCAAATGTATGCAGGCATACAAACTACCTGTAACGGCAGCTGTCAGTAATCTGAATATTTCTAGCTTTCTGTGTAAAAAAATACTACATGACAAGAGCGAGATAAAATCCATAACAAAATTTATTATAAAAAAGGAATCAAGGTATATTATAAATTTCATATTCTCCTATCCTCCATTTTAAAAAAGCCGTTCTCATATATTATATGCATTTATATGCAGATATTTTGTCATAAGATGTATGTATAATGCTAAAATTTTTCGACAGCTCTACTAACAGAAAAAAGCAGAAAACGTAAACTCAATCGTTCACATTCTCTGCTTAATGAATATCAATTAAAACTATCTGTGTTTCTGTAAAAACTCAGGAATTTTAAGACTCTGAGACTCCGTTCTGCTTTCCACCGGTTTCTGTATAGGTGTAACCGAACTTCTGACTGGCTGTGTCTGTGCTGCCGGTCTCTGTGAAATTGGTCTTGCCGATGTATACGAAGAAGCCGGTCTTCCCATTCTCATTCCTCCTGCAGGTGAATCTGAAGCACCGTCAAGTCCAGTTGCAATCACGGTAATAGTACATTCTTCAGGATATGTCTCGTCATATCTTGCACCAAAGATAATATTAGCATCCTCGCCTGCTAAATCCTGTACGTATGTAGCAGCTTCATTTGCCTCAATAAGGCTGATATCACCTGATACATTTATTATAACATGTGATGCACCTGCAATTGTAGTTTCAAGAAGCGGACTTGTTACAGCCATCTGTACTGCTTCATTAGCCTTATCATCACCTTTTGCGCTACCAATACCGATATGTGCAATACCTTTATCCGTCATAACAGTCTGTACATCTGCAAAATCCAGATTTATCAATGCCGGAACATTAATCAAATCCGTAATACCCTGAACTGCCTGTTGAAGTACCTCGTCAGCTTTTCTTAATGCCTCAGGCATAGTAGTTCTTCTGTCAACAATCTCAAGCAGCTTATCGTTAGGAATCACAATAAGAGTATCAACATTCTCCTTTAACTTTTCAATACCTGAAAGCGCATTATTCATTCTGGTCTTTGCTTCAAATCTGAAAGGTTTGGTTACTACACCAACAGTCAATATTCCCATATCTTTAGCTACTTTAGCCACAACAGGAGCCGCACCCGTTCCGGTACCGCCACCCATACCGCATGTGACAAACACCATATCCGAACCCTTAAGCGCCTGTGTAATCTCATCAATATTCTCTTCTGCAGCCTTTTCTCCTACCTCAGGCTGTGCACCGGCACCCAGTCCTTTAGTCAGCTTCTCACCTATCTGTAATGCCATAGGAGCTTTACATAGCTTCAAAGCCTGCTTGTCCGTATTAACACCAATAAATTCTACTCCGCTAATATTCTCATCTATCATTCTGTTAACAGCATTATTGCCGGCACCTCCGACACCTACTACTATAATCTTTGCTGCAGCTTCTGCCTCATTTGTTGTAATCTCTAACAAGGTTCTTTCCTCCTTCTATCATAATGCATGCCCATTCCCGCATACACATACTTTCGACTTATTATATAATATATTCAAATTGAAAAATAATCAATGACTTTTTCACAATTTTTAATTTTTTTTGAAAGTGTACCCTTCGCCATCTTCATCATATTCTCTCATATAAAGGGTTCCTGAAAGCTCTTTCAGGTTATCTCTCATATCATTTAAATCGATGATTTTTTCATTTAAACGGTCATCATTTCCAAGTTCTACCTTTACATTTCCCATATACAGTGTCATCTCAAGTTTGTCTGAGATATGTATTTTATCAACTGAAAGCTCATATTTTTCAAGAAGCTGTGTAATGTTCATAATCCCATTAAATATTTTTGACTCCTTTACCGGAATAGGCTCATGCAGAACAATGTAATCAAAATCAATTCCGGTAATTCGCGGTATTCCTTCAATAACATCCTGGGAACTTTCAGTAACTATACCATCTTTATCAAAATACATATTTGTTCCAAAATACGATATATATCCGACTATCTTTTTTTCATATACAGATATCTTTACCGATTGTAACGATTTCATGGTAACATCATATCTTGATACAAATGGTATCTTTTCCTGATTGCCCGTTTTTGTTTTAATATAAAATACAAATGGATTTTTCAACATTTTATCTTTAAAAATCAGCTTTTCAATCTGCTTTGAAGAATACGTCCTATTTCCCGATATTTCCACATCCGTTATCTTTACAAAAGCAGCCATTAACGCCAGAACAACCAACAATAGTAATACGACTGCCCATATGATGAATCCGTATTTCCATCTACTCTTCATATCTGATTCTCCTTGAAACTGACAATACCAATCCCAGCTCACACATTATAAACAAAACAGAAGTTCCTCCATAACTTATCAGTGGAAGCGTAACTCCGGTATTAGGAATTGTATTTGTAACAACTGCAATATTGAGTACAACCTGCAGCGATATATGAGCCAGAACTCCCACTACCAGCATGGCTCCAAATAAATCAGGTGCATTATTTGCTATTATCATAAATCTCCATATCATAAATACAAATAATGCTATCACCGCTAATGCTCCGATAAGTCCAAGTTCCTCACAAATAATCGTGAATATCATGTCATTCTGAGCTTCCGGTACAAATCCAAGTTTCTGGATACTGTTTCCCAGACCTTTTCCAAGAATGCCACCAGAACCAATGGCATATAATGCCTGAAGCACCTGAAATCCTCCACTTTGTGCATACCCTTCCGGATTGAGCCATACATTAAACCTGCTAAGGCGGAAACTTTTTAATACAAATGTTTCCATCAATAAAAACAGTCCTCCGCACAAAACACCTGCTAAAACAGTGTAAATATAATGACTGTATTTAGGACTGGCAACAAATAGCATCACAAAGCCTATTCCAAAAATAATAATAGCTGAACTTAAGTTTGAAGTAATCAAAAATATCATTCCTACCGCAATCAGAATAAACAACATAAGCTTTAAGTATACACCCGTTTTTCTCAATCCCTTTCCAATTCTGTCAATACAAAATGAAAGAAATATAATAAGCCCGAGTTTTACAATCTCAGCCGGCTGTACGGTACCTATTCCCACATTAATCCATCTTCTCGCTCCGTTAAATGATACACCTAACGGTGTAAGTACAACCAGAACCGAGAACAATGATGCAATATATATCCATAATGCAATTTTTTCCCATACATGATAGTCAACATATATCAGAACAAACATTGCCACAAATCCTATCATGTAAGCTATAACCTGTTTTTTCAGGTAATAAGTGGAATTATCGAATTTCAT
The DNA here is from genome assembly GCA_946186125.1 of uncultured Lachnospira sp. Classification (GTDB taxonomy): domain Bacteria; phylum Bacillota; class Clostridia; order Lachnospirales; family Lachnospiraceae; genus UBA2821. Next base: position 56,811 of record CAMHLZ010000001.1, read on the forward strand.
CTGTGCCGTGTATGAACTGGTACTATATAACATTACAAGTCCAAAACCTATTAAGAAAATAATTATAAATAATAAATTATAGTCAAAGAAACTTACTGTTTTCTTTTTATTTCTTTTTTTACTTCTATTTTCCGTCACTTGACCACTCCCTAAAGATTTCTCACGAATTCCTTAAACATCCGTCCTCTTTCTTCGTAGCTGTTAAACATATCCCAGCTGGCACATGCCGGTGACAACAATACAGCATCTCCGTTTACAGTTTCCTGCTCAGCAATCTTTACGGCTTCTTCGAGATCTTTAGCCATTATGACATTCCTGTAGTTATATTTCTCTGCCGTCTTTGCAATCTTATCTTTTGTAGCACCAATCAGGATAAGTCTTTTAACTGTTCCTTCGAATTTCATTACCCAGTCATCGAACTCGCATCCCTTATCATAACCTCCGGCTATTAATATCGTCGGTCTTGTCATCGCTTCAATTGCTTTTATCGAAGCGTCTGTATTTGTTCCCTTTGAATCGTTATAATATATAACGCCATCTCTCTCAAGTACATATTCTATGCGGTGTTCTACCGCCTTGAATTCTTTAATTGTGTTGCGTATAACTTCTACGGGTGCACCCATATAATATGATATCGCAACAGCCGCCATGACATTTTCAACGTTGTGGATACCTACCAGTTTCATCTCACCGGTTTTACAAATATTCTCCTCTTTTCCGTCAAGCCTTAAAACAATTTCATCTTCTTTAAGGAAAACGCCCTCTTTAAGCTCTGATCTACTGCTGTAAAATACTATCTTTGCGCCAATCTCTCCATGTCTTCGGTTTAATATCTCATCATCATAATTAAGTACACATACTCCGTCAGAATTCTGATTCTGTGCAATTTTCATTTTCACTGAAGCATAATTATCCATTGTATAATGTCTGTTCAAATGATCCGGTGTTATATTTAATATAGCTGAAACATCCGGTTTAAACGCTTCGATTGATTCAAGCTGGAAACTGCTGATTTCAGCAACTGTAACTGTTTCATCAGTAGTATCCGTCGCAACATCCGCATATGAAGTTCCAATATTTCCAACTACGTAAACATCCTTATATGTATTTTTCATTATCTCACCAACAAGAGCGGTTGTTGTAGTCTTTCCGTTAGTTCCGGTAATGGCAGCAAGCCTGCCATAGCTGTTTTGATATGCCAGCTCAATCTCTCCCCATATCGGAACACCTTTTTCCTTTACCCGCTCAACAAAAGGTGCATCAATAGGAATTCCGGGACTGATAATCATTAATTCATTATCATCTATAACTGAATCACTCAATGTTCCTATTACAATTTTCGCATCAGTTCCACCAAGTTTTTCCCTGATATCATCTTCTTTCAGATTCTCATTACCGTCATAAATAGTAATCTTCGCATTACATCTCTCTAACATTTTTGCAGCACCTATTCCGCTTATTCCGGAACCTGCAACCATAACATGCATTCCTTTAAAATCTCTCTTTGTAAATTCCATTACATTAACCGACCTTTCTTTTTCACACTATATAGCTAAATATGCAATCAAACATAAAATCGCCGTAATTGTTGTAAAAACAGTAACCACCCTTGTCTCTGACCATCCGCATAATTCAAAATGGTGATGAATTGGTGCCATCTTAAAAATTCTTTTTCCCTTTGTTGCCTTAAAATATGACACCTGAATGATAACCGACAAAACTTCAACCAGATAAATAAAGGCAACAATCAAAATAAATATCGGCATATTCATCATATACGCAGCAGACGCTACAAATCCACCCAATGCGAGTGATCCTGTATCTCCCATAAAAACTCTTGCCGGATAAACATTGAATAATAAAAACCCAAGAAGTGCTCCCACAACAGCTCCCGTAATCGGCTCAATCCCGCTGCCACTGACAATACTTATAACTGTAAAAAACACGGCTATTATAACTGTTACTCCTGAAGCAAGACCATCTAATCCATCTGTAAAATTTGCTCCGTTTACCGTACCTAAAACCGCAAAAAAAAGCATCGGAACATATAGTATTCCTATCTCCAGATACAATCCATCCTCAAATCCTCCGGTAAAAGGAATAAGCATTCCGGTTCCCACATCAGTATAGTTCAAAAGGTAATATGCAAAAATTCCGGTCACAATAAACTGTAATGCTAATTTCTGCCACGCTCTTAGTCCAAGCGATCTTTTCATCACAACTTTAATATAATCATCTAAAAATCCAATCAGACCAAATCCCAGAGTCATAAATAATATCGGGATAATATTTCTATATTCAGGTATAAACAATACTGACGTAATGACTACACTTGAAAGGATTATAATGCCTCCCATTGTAGGCGTACCCGACTTTTTCAAATGTTCTTTAGGACCTTCTTCTCTTACAAACTGTCCAAACTTAAGTCTTTTTAAAAATGGTATTACTACCGGACATAATATAACACTGATAGCAAATGATACCAACACTGAAATTATCATTTTAGTTTCCATAATTTCCTCCAATTTTTATCTTTTATAAAACAAAGTATAATATTATTTACTCGAATTATCAATAACTTTTATCTATATTCATGTATGGCAGAATATTTTCATATAACTCTTTTATTACAGGAGCTGCTATTGTTCCGCCGTAATAAACACCTTCAGGTTCATCAATTATACAAATTGCAATAACTTCCGGTGAGGATGCCGGTGCAAATCCGATGAATGACGATATATATTTTCCTGAATTTCTTGGCAGCTTTTGTGATGTAGCTGTCTTTCCGCCAATGTTATATCCTTCAACGATTGCATTTTTTCCACCTCCTTCACTGACTACTTTTTCAAGCACATATCTCATGTCATCAACCGTTTCTTTTCTTATAACTCCGCCTGTTTCTTTATAATCAAATTGTTTAATCAGCTTTCCTTCACAATCACTAACAGCTACCCCAAAATGCGGTGTTATAAGCTTCCCACCATTAACGACCGCACTGACTGCCCTTAAAAGCTGTAAAGGTGTAATCTGAAATGACTGTCCGAACGACATTGTAGCAAGTTCTACCTGACCAACATTTTCTTTTTTATGAATTATTACCGATGCTTCTCCCGGTAAATCAACTCCGGTTTTTGATAGTATGCCTAATTTACCCAGATACTCATAAAATCTGTCAACACCAACACGAAGACCAACTTCAATAAATACAGGGTTACATGAATTCATCGTAGCCTGAACAAATGTCTCACTGCCATGTCCCGTAGTCTTATGACACCTTATTTTTCTGTCTTCCACCATTTTATATCCGGGACACGAAAATGTATCACTCAGTTTTACCGCACCTGTTTCTAACCCTGCCGTAGCTGTAATCACCTTAAATGTCGATCCGGGTTCATAGGTATCATTTATACACTGATTTCTCCACATTCTATTAAGTAAATCCTGTTCTTTTTCACCTTCACACATAAATTCATCCGTAAGTTCATAGGGACTGTTAAGATTGTATTCCGGTACGTTAGTCATGGCCTTGATTTCACCATTATTTACATTCATCACTATGATGGAAACGTAATTTGCTTTTTTCATTTTATATACTTTCCCGGCTGCCTGCTGGGCATACATCTGAATATTTATATCCAGACCTGTTCTTAAAGTATTTCCTTTCACAGACTCGACTCTTTTCTCTGCTACGTTTTCAAGTTCAATCCCGCCTGCGTCTGTTTCCGTCAATAAATATCCGTCTTTTCCTTTTAAATATTTTTCGTATTGAACTTCAAGTCCAATGATTCCCTGATTATCGGCACCCGTAAATCCTAACACTTTCGAAGCCATATCATCATATGGATAATATCTTTTATAATCCTCATCAACTTTAACCCCTGATAAGTTGTACTCCCTGATTTCATCTCCTATACTCTTTGGACAATTAGATTTGATTTTTTCTCTTACACTTACTTTTTCTACCAGCTCCTTTACCCTTGTTCTGTCCATCGATAATTTTTCAGACAACAGATCAATAACCTTTTGCGGATTTTCTATCTGACTGTGAATAACTGATATTGTACACACTGTTTTATTTGTTGCGATAACATTACCATTAACATCTGTAATGTCCCCCCTTGCTGCTTTAATATAGCGTTCTCTTTCATGAATCTCATCAGCTTTCCTTCCGAGATATTCTGACTCATATACCATTATATAAACAAGTCTGAACATAAGACAGACCAGCATTGCAACCATTACACAGGAATAAATAACCGTTTTTTTTCGATTATATGTTTTAAACGTTAACATAACCAAACCTCATAAAAACCATTAACATATGTATATGCCGGTTTTTATGAGGTTATACCGGTATAGCCGTTTTCAAATACGGCTATACTATCTATTCGTTTTCTTTATACAGCTCGTCTATATTACCTTCATACAAAGGTAAATCATATGACTCATCTCCAATTTCTTCAGGTGTATTCTGAGTCTCCTGATTTTCTTCCGGCTGCTCTTCTTCGTTTTGCTCCTGCTGATTATCATCTTCAACCGCCTCTGATGTAGTCTCTTCCGGCTGTGGTGTCTCCGTTATGGTCTCAATCTCCGAATACACTCCCATATACGGAAGTACTTCTGTCATAATCTCGCTGAACAGTCTCGAAGCGTATGAGCTGCTCGAACGGTCAGGAACATCAGGTTCATCAACGATTACATAGCATAATACTTCCGGGTTATCAAAAGGTGCATATCCCATAAATGACAAAATATATGCATCTTCTCCTCTTCTTCCGGCAATCTGTGCAGTTCCGGTCTTACCGGCTACTTCATATCCCGGAACAGCTGCTGACTTTCCAGTACCCGCTACTACAGTCTCATGTAGTGCATTTTTTAAGAAATCCGTTGTATCCTGCGTAACAATGTTTTTTACAAGTTTCTTATCCATATTTTCAACGACTGTACCATCAGGATTAACTATCTGCTTTACTACCGTAGGCTGATAGTAATTTCCACCGTTTATCAATGCTGAAAAGCCGGCAACCATCTGAATCATGGTAACATTGAAGTTCTGCCCGAAAGAGTTAGTAGCCAGATCTATATCACGCATAGTATCCTGTGTATAAATCAGGCTGGCACAACTTACTTCTCCCGGAAGGTCTATCCCTGTCTTTAATCCAAATCCGAATTGTGACTGATATTTACAAAACGCATCTTTGCCGAGTTTAAACGATATCTGCATTAACGCATCATTGCATGACTGCATTATTGCCTGAGTAAGCGACACTGTTCCATGTCCGTCTCTTTTATGACAATGTATAACCTTATCTGCAACCGCCTCTGCACCATCACATACAAAAGTCTGGTCTTTTGACACAACGCCTTCTTCTATCGCTGCCGCCACAGTAAATGGCTTAATCGTTGAACCTGCTTCTAACGAGTCACTGATACAATAATTTCTCCAGACACGGTTTAAAATAATAAGCTGTTTATCATCTTCCGTAAGTGCTGCCTGCTCTTCTTCAGTATATCGCTGCAATTCATTTTCTAAAACCTGCTGTAAATCTTCTTCAGTATAAAACGGTGTCAGGTCTCTTGGATTATTTAAATCATAATTATTCTTTGAACATGACATTCCAAGTATTTCACCGGTATTTGGATCTGCAACTATTGCGGCCACATTCTCCGGATGATACTGTTCTTTCCAGCTTGCAATCTTCTTTTCTATTATACCCTGAACATTCATATCAATACTTGATATAATACTTCTTCCGTCTTCAGCATCTTTTATTATATTTTCCATCACGTTTTCAGAATTAAAATAACTAAATTGTCTTCCATCCGTGCCATTTAATGTATCGTTATAATACTCTTCTATTCCCCATGAACCTGAATCGCCGCTGTTTGTATATCCTATTAATGTTGCCGCAAGATTTGAATACGGATACTTTCTCACATACTCATCTTCAAAAAATACACCTGTTATTTTAGAATTCTCATCATTCATCATTTCTTTAAAAGGTGTTACCTGCTCATGTGTCAGATGCTTTGTACAAACAAGATATCTGCTATCTTTTTTTTCGTGTATGCGCGCAGATACTTCTTCCCTATTCAATCCAAAACATGTCACAAGTGCGTCTAATGTAGCATTTAATTTTTCCTCTGATGTCTTATTATTTTTACCGCCTAACATCGCTTTGGGATCAAGTATCAGATTATATACTTTTGTGCTGGTTGCAAGGACATTTCCATTTCTGTCAACTATGTCTCCGCGCTTATAAGGAATTGTAATGGATCTGCTATCCTGCTGTGATAAAACTAATAGACCATATTCATCACCTTTTGCAAAATTGATGTAGAATATATGGCCTACTACAAATAAAATAGCTACTATAATCAGCAGATACGCAACCAACAGTTTTTTCTTCATTTTTCTGTTGAATATCTTCACCTTCATAAGATACCTCATTTCTCAGGAATATCCGTAAACTGCTTCATGTATTCACTTTCACTACTCTTATAGAATGATACCTGGGACTTTGATGCCTGTACCATTCCAAGTTCCTCTGTTGCTACCTTTATTATATTGTTAACATCAGTATAACTGTTTATCGAATAATCAAGTGCATCATTTTCTACCTGAAGTGCATTAATTTTACTCTTTAATTTTGTGACATTTGAACTTGTCGCTGATATATCTGAATGTAACTTTAAATATGTAACACATACATATACGGCAGCTAAAGTAACAATAGAAAGAAAGATAACATATCCCATGCTCATCTGTGAAGCTTTTTCCCTGTTTCTTCTTGCAGCATGACTTAATTCTTTCTTTGGTTGTTCTTTTTTCCTGTCCGGCACTGCCTCCAGCTGTCTGGCAGCATTTCCTATTACGTACATGTTTTTAGTCCTGTTATCCATTTACTTACAATCCTTTCTAATCAGTCATTCTATATCGTTTTTTCAAATATTCTCAATTTAGCACTTTTCGCTCTGCTGTTATCTGTAATCTCTTTTTCAGAAGGAAGTACCGGTTTTCTTGTTACCACTCTTCCTTTAGATTTCTTACCACACACACATACCGGAAAATCCGGAGGACACTCGCATGGATTCTCATTTTTTCGGAATCTGTTTTTTACGATTCTGTCTTCAAGAGAATGAAATGTTATTATGCAAAGTCTACCGTCTTCATTCAGATAATCAATCATTGTGTCAATAGAATTCTCCAACACATATAGTTCACGGTTCAATTCAATTCTTATCGCCTGAAAAGTTTTTTTTGCCGGATGTCCTTTATTCGCTCTAACCTTCATCGGTATCGCTGCTTTTATAATCTCACACAACTGATGTGTGGTCGTGATTCTTTCTTTTTCTCTTGCCATAACTATATGTTTTGCAATATTCTTGGCAAACTTGTCTTCTCCATAATCCCTTATTATCCTGAACAATCTCATTTCATCATAATCGTTAACTATATCTTCTGCCGAAACATCCTGTCTGTTGTCCATTCTCATGTCAAGGGGGCCGTCTTCCATATAACTAAATCCCCTTGAGCCCGTATCAAGCTGATATGAGGATACGCCCAAATCAAGTATGATTCCATCCACTTTATCAATATTCAGACTTTGTAGAACCTGTCCTATATTGCAATAGTTATCTCTTACAATGGTTACTTTATCTCCAAATTCTGCCAGTCTTTTTGTGGCCGCCATGATGGCATCTTCATCCTGATCTATACCAATCAGTCTCCCATTATCTCCAAGCGCCCGCAAAACATGGTAAGAATGTCCACCTCCGCCAAGTGTTCCATCCACATAAACTCCATCCGGTCTGATATTCAATCCTTCAATTGTCTCATCAAGTAATACTGACTTATGATTAAATTCCATATAACTCTCCATATATCTGCTTAAATACTCAGACCTAACTCGTCCATGTTCTCTGCAATCTCATCCATGTCATCCATAACAGCAACTTCTTCCCACTTAGACCTGCTCCATATCTCAACCCTGTTGGCAACACCGATAAGAACAACTTCTTTTTCAAGTCCGCTGTACTCTCTAAGTGTATTCGGTATCAATATTCTTCCCTGCTTGTCAAGTTCAACTTCTCCTGCTCCGGATAAAAAGAATCTCGCAAACTTTCTGGCATTCTTGTTGGCTACCGGCAGACTGCTGAGTTTTTCTTCAAAGACCTTCCATCCTTCATTAGGAAATACAAACAAACATTCATCCAGGCCACGTGTCACAACAAAGCTGTCGCCCAATGCTTCTCTAAATTTTGCCGGAATAATCAATCTTCCCTTAGCATCAATTGTATGATTGTATTCTCCCATGAACATGTTCGGTCACCTTCTCTCTACAAGTGTAATGTCTTCAAATCAACCGAACCTTGCAGTGTTCAAAATTCAATCTTTTTGTATTCCTTACACAGTTCTACCACTTCAAACCACTTTGCTCCACTTTCTACCACTTAGATTAAATTTTAAACCACTTTGTATGAAATTTCAAGCTTTTTCCATCAATCTGAACAAAAAAAACTAAGACCTTTTGTGCATGTAGCACATATTGTGGTCTTAGTCTCATTACATACAATATTTAGTTGTAACCATCATTGCCACCATTGTGGCAGCACATAATCCCGATACACATCCTGATGGAATCTTTTTATTTTTCTTTAACAGTATACATACGATAAAAAGTAATATACATGCAATTATCTCATAAATAAATACCGGATGAACCTGTATGTATCTGCTTCCATCGTATAATACCACATTATCTGATACTTTCTGGCTGATAAAATCTTTTGCATCTGAATATCTTATCTGCATTGCTAAAATATTATCTGTGTACCTTCCAAAACCCGTTCCCGAAAACATATGTCCCCACTTCGCAACAGCAGTCGCTAAAACAGCCCCGGGACAACATATATCAAGTACCTTGAACAAATCTACGTCTTTCATTCGTGAAAACACAACACATGTCGCAAATCCTGCAGCACCAAATCCCAGCCATGAAATGCCACCATTTTTTAAATTCAGCATCTGAAACATTTCACTTTTAAATATACTAAAATTAAGTATGACATATAATAACCGTCCGCCTATGATTCCAACTATGATACCACATACACACAATTCTATGTATATGTCTATTATCTGTAAATCACTGTAGGCTGCATACAATATATAAGCTGTTCCGCACAACATACCTGCGATAATAAATAGCGTAAATACTGTAAAATCAATTCCTAATACATGCACCTTTTCAGCAAGATTTAAAAAATTAAGTCTCAAATGTGGAAATCTCACACTTACTTCTGCCAGCATATTATTATCCATGCCCTTTCTTTTTTTACTAATCATCCATTCCGAACACTTTTTGCGAGGAAGCGAACGTGATTTCTCGCATCGCATCAGAGCTATTGGTGCCCGGCACAAATAGCCGTGTGAAAAATCATATATCAATATCATTTTTCACACTATTCTTATTATATGTTAAAAATGAAATATTTCAACTTTTATTTTGTAAAAAAATGTGATAAACTTGTACAGATTAACAGGCACTGTCGTGTAACCATCTTTTGTCAGGTTATGCATGTGCAGAAAGTAGGTTTATATGAAATTAGGTATTGTTGGATTACCAAATGTCGGTAAGAGTACACTTTTTAATTCTTTGACTAAAGCGGGCGCCGAATCAGCTAATTATCCGTTTTGTACAATTGATCCGAATATCGGAATTGTTACGGTTCCTGATGAGCGATTAAATAAGCTTGCTGCTTTATATAACTCAAAAAAAGTAACACCTGCCGTTATTGAATTTGTAGATATTGCCGGTTTGGTTAAAGGAGCTTCAAAAGGAGAGGGGCTCGGCAATCAATTTCTTTCAAATATACGTGAAGTTGATGCAATTGTACACGTAGTAAGGTGTTTTGAAGATACAAACGTTGTTCACGTAGATGGAAGTGTTGATCCTTTAAGAGATGTTGAGACAATAAATCTCGAATTAGTTTTTTCTGATATTGAAATATTAGACCGACGTATCGCAAAGACTTCAAAAGGTGCAAGAAATGATAAGACACTTGCTAAAGAACTGGATTTACTTAACAGGTTAAAAGCTTTTTTGGAAGAGGGTAAACTAGCCAAAAACTTTGATGTTACGGATGAAGATGAACTCGCTCTTTTGTCTTCATACAATCTTTTGACATACAAACCTGTTATTTATGCCGCTAATGTTTCTGAGGATGATTTAAGTGATGACGGTGCTTCTAATGAATATGTTAATTCAGTTAAAAAATTTGCTTCTGAGACAGGCAGCGAAGTTTTTGTAATATGTGCCCAGATTGAACAGGAAATGGCTGAACTTGATGATGATGAAAAAGCTCTTTTCCTTGAAGAACTTGGTTTAAAAGAATCCGGTCTCGATAAATTGATAAAAGCAAGTTATCATTTACTTGGATTAATCAGTTATCTTACTTCCGGAGAAGATGAAACAAGAGCATGGACTATTAAAGAAGGAACTAAAGCTCCTCAGGCAGCAGGAAAAATCCATACCGATTTTGAACGTGGTTTTATTCGTGCCGAAGTTATTAATTATCAGGATTTACTTGACTGCGGAACTTATTCTGCAGCAAAAGATAAAGGTCTTGTACGACTTGAAGGAAAAGAATACGTTGTAAAAGACGGTGATGTTATATTATTCAGATTTAATGTTTAACAAAAAGAATCCGATGATTTTTATCAATCATCGGATTCTATCATTATAACTATTCCTTTTTTTATCTCAACATAGCAAATTTCATCTGTAATTTCGTTACTCACGCCAAGACTCATCCATTCACTTTTTTTTACTGACATATCTTTAACAGGATATTTAAATCCTTTAAGTGTCAGCCCCTCCACTATGTCCGTAAAAGGCAAAAACGATATGTATTTTCCAAATGCATGAGACCTATGGATTTTGATATTTTTATTTATCAGCCTTATTCTGTTGTTCTCATTTGCAATGATCGCATTAATTCCTTTTTCAAGAAACAATTGTAACGTATGAATATTCGCAATAGTATGGTCAATTCTGGTTCCCGTCCCTGCGATAATATCAACCTCATCGCACCCCTCTTCAATAGCCATGTTTACTGCAACTTCCGTGTCGGTAGCATCTTTTTCGGGACATAATCTTCTTACAACTATATTCTTATTTCCAATGTATTTTTTCAGAACATTCTCTTTTACAGTATCAAAATCTCCCACAATATGTGTAGGTACAATTCCCAGTTCTTCAGTTTTTTCAAGCCCTCCATCAATAGCTGTTATCATTTGATAATCATGTTCTTTCACATAACGCGATGACCAGTTAATATCAAGATGACCTCCACTTACAAAAAGTGCTCTTTTATTCATAAATAAACCTTTCTACACATGCATCTCGAATATTTCTTTAAATCGTACAGTGTTCTTTACAATGTCTCCGTTAAATATCGCTGAACCTGCAACAATAACGTTTGCACCGGCAGATATCACCTCTGCGACGTTTTCATGATTAATACCACCATCTACCTCTATATCTGTTATCAGGTTTCTCTTAGTAATAATTTCTTTCAATTCCGCTATTTTTTTTGTTATATTAGAAATATACTTCTGGCCTCCAAATCCCGGATTGACACTCATTATCAATACCATATCTGTATACTCCAATACATAATCGAGAACATTTAAAGGAGTTGCAGGATTCAATGCCACTCCTGCCCTGCATCCTGCTGCTTTTATCGTTTCTATTGTTCGGTTAAGGTGTGTACAGCTTTCCGCATGCACCGTGATTATATCAGCTCCTGCTTCTTTAAACTCTTCAATATAACGTACAGGTTCATCTATCATCAAATGTACGTCAAATACTTTATCCGTACATTTTCTTATAGATTTTATAACCGGCATACCAAAAGAAATGCTTGGTACGAAACTTCCGTCCATAACATCGATATGTATGTAATCTGCTCCTGCTTTATCCACGTTGACAATATCTTGTCCAAGTTTTGAAAAATCTGATGATAATATGGATGGTGACAAATAAATCATTCTATTCTTCCTCTCTCTTAATATTTCTTTTTATTTTTTATATCCTGAAGCATTAGTATATAATTATCATATCTGCTTTTGCTAATCTCACCGGTATTAACTGCGTCTTTTACTACACAATCCGGTTCATTTTCGTGAATACAGCCATTAAATCTGCATTGATTATGATATTTACGAAATTCCGGAAAATATTCCTTTAACATTTCTTTATCAAAATCGTCAGCATATAGAGACGTAAATCCGGGAGTATCCATAATATAAGTATCTTCTTCAAGATTGAATATCTCTGTATGGCGTGTTGTATTTTTACCTCTTCCAATTTTTTCACTAATATCACCCGTCTGCGAATTAGCATCCGGTATAATTGAATTTAACATTGAGGACTTTCCCACACCGGAAGGTCCTGCAAGAGCCGTGGTCTTTCCTATAAGTACACGCTTTACTTCATCTACTCCTACACCACTTAATGTACTCGTGCACATTACATGATATCCGGCATTAACATAAATATCTCTTAATTTTATAAGTTCTCCTTCCGTAACAAGATCGGTTTTATTAAAGCATATAACTACCGGTATATCCTGCCTTTCCATCATTACCAGAAAACGATCAAGAAGGTTTATATTCGGTTCCGGTCTTGATACAGCAAAAACTACCAATGACTGGTCAATATTGGCTACTGCCGGTCTGATCAATTCATTGGTCCTGCTGCATATCTCTATAATGTTACCGATATGTTTTTCTTCATCTATAACGTCTAAAATGACATTATCTCCAACTAACGGCTTTATTTTTTTATTTCTGAAAACACCTTTTGCCTTACATTCATAGATTCCACTATGTACCACATGTACATAGTAGAATCCTGCAATGCCTTTTATAATCTTTCCCTGCATATTACTTATATTTGACATCATATGTGTATACCGGACTTGATACATCATTCACATACACTTCAACAGTAGCAGTTCCGCTTTCTTCCCTGTCAGGTAAATCCAATGTCCATGAATCAGGCCATGCTGACAGATCTGCATATTTCGAATCAAAATCATAGAAACTTCCATCTACTTTAATAACTACCGTTCCTGTATAATTTCCTTCTTCATCAGCCTCAAGGTTTCTTACGATATCTTTCTTCTTAATTGCAACAGATGCAGAATACACATCCGCTTCAGTTGTCTGTGCTCCAAGACTTACTCTGTAATCTACTGCCGTGCCCGGTGCAACCGATGTACCCGCAGCTATTCCCTGTTCACATATACATCCCGGATTGTATGACTCGTTATACGTAGATTCAAGTTCCGAACCTAATGCAAGTCCTGCTTCCTGAAGCTTTGAAGTAGCTTCTGATACAGAACAGTTTGTAATAACCGGCACTACGCATCTCTTTTCCGGTCCGTCACTTATAATTACATTTACTGCACTACCCACAGGAAGTTTTTCATTTGGATTAACATCCTGATGCATGATTAATCCTTCAGATACTGAATCACTATATTGATGTTCTACATTTCCAAGTTTAAGGTTTGCAGTTGCAAGTGTATTATTTGCAGCTGTCTCTGTATATCCGACGATATTCGGAACTACGGCATCCGTAGCAACCGCACCGCCTGAACTATAGTATATTACAATTTTATCACCATATTTTATAGTGGCCGGATATTCAGGCTCAGTCTTTATAACAACATCTAATTCTACAGAATCATCTTCAACCGGCTGAATATCATAAGTAAGATTTAAGTTTAACTTATTAAGTGTCTCAATAGCTTCTTCTCTTGTCATACCTACCAAATCATCCGGCATATCCTGAGGTTTTGCACCTTCACTTACCTGTATCTTAATCTTAGTATTCTTTTCAATCACTTTTCCATACTTAACAGAAGCTGATATTACATGACCTTCTTCCACGGTATTACTATTCTGTGTCTCAATGACATAACCAAGACTTGCTTTACCGATTGCCTCAATTGCTTCCTCTTCTGTCATACCTGTAAGATCTGGCATAATAGTATGATTTGCATCTAACGTAGTGGTTTCCTCCGGCTTCTTAGAATCACCGCCTGTACCGTTTTTAAATATACTTACTGCAAGGAAAATAACTACGACAAGAACAAGTACACCTGTTACAATTCCGCCAATTGCAACAATTTTGTCAAGTTTTGGATTATCCTCTTCATCATCATCATCATATTCATCGTCATCGTCAACAGTTGAAAAATCTGCTGTGTTTTCATCTATTTCTTCAAAATCTTCATCTGTTCTTCCGGTTTCTTTTCTGATTAACGCAACCTCCGCATCAGATATCACAACCGTGGACTGATTATTTGCCACAGGAGCAATTTCTACAAAATCTTCATCAGGTGAAATCAATGAATGCTTTAAATCTGCAATCAAAAGTGAAACTTTTGGATATCTTCTATCCGTTTTCTTCTGAGTACATTTTTCAATAATCTTTTCAACACTGATTGGCAGATCATCAACTACTCCTCTTGGTGACGGAATCTCTCCCTGTATATGCTGCAATGCAACGGTAACAGTAGAATCTCCTTCAAACGGAACACTTCCGGTAATCATTTCATACAATGTAATTCCAAGTGAATATATATCACTCTTTTCATCAATAAATCCGCCTCTTGCCTGTTCTGGCGAAATATAATGCACAGAACCCATGGCATTTGAATTTATTGTATTAGATGATGCTGCCCTCGCGATACCAAAATCGGTAACTTTTACTTTACCTTCTCTTGAAATAATAATATTTTGAGGTTTTATGTCTCTGTGAATTATATGATTATTATGAGCTGCTTCTATTCCCTGTGCAACCTGTATCGCAATACTTACAGCTTCTTTAGTGGATAATCTTCCCTTTTTTTCTATATATTTCTTTAATGTAATTCCCTCAACAAGTTCCATTACGATGTAATGAATACCATTATCTTCACCAACATCAAATACACTTACAATATTTGGATGTGCAAGACCGGCTGCTGACTGCGCCTCTACTTTGAATTTTGAAACAAAGTTTTTATCCTCACTAAATTCTGCTTTTAAAACCTTTATTGCCACAAATCTATTAAGTTTATGACATTTTGCTTTATATACATCGGACATTCCGCCTGAACCGACTTTATCAATAATCTCATATCGGTCACTAATGAACATTCCTTTTCTTAACATAACAAACCTCCACTTTACTCACCGGGATAATCCGGTATGGCAAGTACAATTCCTATATTATCTTTGCCACCATTATCATTTGCAGTATCTACCAGTTCGTGTGCAATTTTCGATAAATCATAATCACCACGAATAATTATATCTTTTATATCAGAGTCTTCAACCATATTTGTCAGACCGTCAGTACACATAAGAATAATGTCTCCAGGTGAAAATTCAATTTCAAAGAAATCTGCAACTAATTCAATGTCAGCCCCGACTGCTCTTGTAATAATATTTTTTTTCTCATGGGTCCTTGCACTTTTTTTATCAATTTCCCCCATGTATACCATCTCCGCTACCAGAGAGTGGTCTCTTGTAATCTGACGGATCTCATCATCGATTAAATAAAGTCTGCTGTCACCAACATTTGCTATATATATCATGTCATGAATCACGGTGGCAACAACCAAAGTAGTTCCCATTCCATTCATATCTATATTCTCTGAAGCTTTTTCTATCAACGCAATATTTGCTGATGTAACAGCCTCATCAATAATTGAAATCGGATTATCTGCCTTAGAATTTTTTACTGTCTCAATAAATGCTCCAACTGTATACTTGGAAGCAAAATCACCGGCTTTGTGTCCTCCCATACCATCTGCAACAATATACAGGTTAGGAAGTTTACCGACTGGAGTATTCGAAGCAAAAACATAATCCTGATTAGTCCGTCTTTTAACACCCATATCGGTTATCGCATATGATTCCAAGATATTACCTCCTTTTTCCTTCATCGTCCCTCATATATTACATCGAATACCATTTAACTAAAGACTATTTTTCGATGCAACATTGCGAATCTTCGTAACTTTTTCTTAACTGTCCGCAAGCTCCATTAATGTCTCTCCCCATTTCCCTTCTTATAGTAACATTTATTCCATTTTTTTCAAGTCTGTTTTTAAAAGCCTGAACTGCTGCTTTATTACTGCTGGCATACTCTCTCTCTTCGATTGGA
The DNA here is from genome assembly GCA_946186125.1 of uncultured Lachnospira sp. Classification (GTDB taxonomy): domain Bacteria; phylum Bacillota; class Clostridia; order Lachnospirales; family Lachnospiraceae; genus UBA2821. The sequence goes on from CAMHLZ010000001.1 coordinate 73,040, forward strand.
TTCACCGGAATAAGGTTTACATGTCCCTGCATATTTCTCAATAATCCTGATAATCTCTCCGCTTCTTCCATTGTATCATTTACACCACTTACCAGACTATATTCAAATGTTACTCTTCTTTTTGTCTTTTCATAATAATATCTGCAGGCATCCAGAACCTGACTTATATCATATCTGTATGCAACCGGCATAAGCTGTTTTCTTGTCTCATCGTCTGATGCATGCAATGACAGAGCAAACGTAATCTGCATTTCCTCATCTGCCAGTCTTTTTATGTTCTCTACAATCCCACATGATGATATTGTAATATTTCTTTGACTAATATGCAAGCCATTTTCATCGTTTATCATTTTTACGAACCGAATAACGTTATCATAATTATCCATTGGCTCTCCGGTACCCATCAAAACTACGTGCGAAACTCTTTCCTGTGTTATATATTGAATACGATACACCTCATCAAGCATTTCTGAAGCTGTAAGATTTCTCTCAAGTCCTCCAAGCGTAGAAGCACAAAACCTACACCCCATCCTGCATCCAACCTGTGTAGAAATACATACAGAATTACCAAACTTATATTTCATCAGAACACTTTCAATAACATTTCCATCCTGCAGCCGAAATAAAAATTTGCTTGTGCCGTCTATTTTTGACGTTAGCACCTCCACCGGTTTAACAGTGGCTATATAACAGCTATCCTTAAGTTTTTTTCTTAATCCTGCTGACAGATTACTCATATCATCAAAGTCTGTTACAAGTTTTTGATGCAGCCACTCAAATATCTGTTTTGCCCTGAATTTTTTTTCTCCAAGTTCTTCTACAAATTCCTGAAGTTCTTTCAAATTCAAAGATTTAATATCTGTTTTATCCACTAGTTATCACCTGCCTACATATTTTTAAATGCCGAAACAAAAAATCCATCCATATCATCACCCGGAAAAATCTGAATATACCCCTTACGTGCCGTCGGATATGTATTACCGCATGGGATAATTTTTTCAAGTGAATATGGCTCAAGTCCCAGAGTTTCTTTTATCCACTCTGCATTATCATCATTTTCTATTTTATTAACAGTACATGTACTGAAAATCAGACAACCATTTTTTTTCAGATACTTCTTTGCCGTCAATAAAATATTTTTCTGTATCTTAGCTAAATCAAGAATATCCTGATACGTGGTTTTGTATTTAATATCTGATTTTCCTGCCATGACTCCAAGACCCGAGCAGGGAAGATCACATATTACTAAATCACACTTTCCTACCATCGATTCATCAGTTTTTGCAGCATCAAATACCAATGTCTCGACATTTTTAAATCCTGCCCGGACAATGTTTTCCTCGATTAATTTAACTTTCTCCTCAGATATATCCCTTGAATACACCCTGCCGGTTCCATCCAGCAGATCTGCAATATGCATGGTTTTTCCTCCGGGAGCTGCACAGACATCAATGCATATCATATCTTTTTTTACATTTGCTGCAAGCCCCACCATGACAGAACTTATATCCTGAACCTGAAAGTATCCTTTGCGGAATGCATTTATATCGCCAATACCGGATGCTCCTTTTATATAATACACATAATCACATAACAGAGATTTTTCAAATTGAATTTTTTCTTCAATCAGTGCTTTTTCAAAATCATCTTCCGATATTATAGAAATATTTCTCCTGATACAAGTTCTTTTTTCTTTTTGCGAAGACTCTAACATACTTATTGTACGCTCTTTTCCATATTCATCAATCCATAAATCTATAATCCACTGAGGCATAGAATATACTATACTTAAGTTGTCTTCAGGCACTATAATCTTTTCAGGATTTCGTAAAATACTTCGAAGCACTCCATTTACGAACCCCTTAAGATTATAGAAACCTCTTTTAGAAGCAAGTTTTACCGCCTCATTACATACCGCAGAATCCGGCACACTGTCCATGTATTTTATCTGATATACCGACATTCTCAAAATATTTCTTATAACCGGTTTTTGTTTATTAACCTTAACTTTTGAAAAAATGTCAATAATATAATCTAGTTCTATAAGTCTTTCTATTGTTCCTTCTGCAAGTCTTTTTATAAATGCCCTGTCACTCCTTGATTCAATTTTATTATTTTTAAGTGCATCACGTATTGCCAGATGACTCAGTCTGTCTTTTTCAAATACTTCAATCAATATATCCAGTACAATACTTCTTGCTGCGTTATTACCCACGTCTTCTTCCTCCACGAAGCACCAGAAGTCTTAGTAACTGTAAAAGTGCTACTGCAACTGATGCAACATAAGTAAGTGCTGCCGCAACAAGTACCTTTCGTGCCTTTTTCATCTCTGTATCCGGCAGAATATCCGAAGTCTTTAATATCTGTAATGCCCTTGATGATGCATTAAACTCTACAGGCAAAGTAACAATCTGGAATAACAAAGCCAAAACAAAACACAGTATACCTAAATCAATCAGCATGCCAGCCCCCGGTACATTAAATACTATTCCAAGCATGACAAGTATCCATGAAGCTTTTGAACCGAAGTTTGCTGCCGGATACAATGCTGTTCTGAAATTGAGTGGCGCATATCCTTTTGCATGCTGTATCGCATGACCACATTCATGTGCTGCTACTGCAATTGCTGCTACTGTAGAGCTTGAATGTACTGAATCAGATAAATTAACCATTTTGGTTTCAGGATTATAATGATCTGTAAGATTACCTGATACCCACGCAACACCTACGTCATAAATCCCCTGACTCCTTAATATCTTTTCGGCAGCCTGTGAACCTGTAAGACCCGATGTCGCCATTGTTTTTGAAAAACGTTTAAATGTCAGCTTTACATATGCAGATGCTAACAAAGAAAATACAATTCCTAATAGCACCAGACCATAAGTTGCATCGTATAACATATCATATGAATACATATTAATCTCCTAACTTATCTCCTATATTTACCTGATACCCTCTTAAAAAGCTAAGAGTATCCATTCTCTTTTTTCCTTCCAGCTGCAATTCATTAAGTACAAGTATTCCTTTTTTTGTCATAACATGTATCTCATCTTTTGTTACATTTACAATCTCTCCCGGAGTTCCCTGTGCACTTTCATCCACAACATCTGCATCCCAGATTTTTAATGTTTTATTTCTGAAGCTTGTATATGCACTCGGCCACGGATTAAGGCCTCTTATCAGTCTTTCTATTTCTACTGCTGTTTTTTCTGAAAAATCTAATTTACCCGTTTTTTTATCCAGCATTTTTGCATAGTTAGAATTTTCATCATTTTGTTTTTCAGGTTTCAATGTTCCGGCTTCGACTGCATTTAATGTTTCGATAATTATATCCCCACCCATCTGTGAAAGCTTGTCAAAAAGGCTTCCTCCGGTCTCCTTTTCTTCAATAGTCAGAACTTTTTTTATCAGAATATCTCCTGTATCAAGTCCTTCATCCATCTGCATCGTCGTCACACCTGTCTCTTTTTCACCATCAATGATTGCCCATTGAATAGGAGCCGCTCCCCTGTACTTTGGAAGCAATGAAGCATGAACATTAATACATCCAAATTTGGGTATATCCAGAATGTCTTTTGATAATATCTGTCCAAATGCCACAACGACTATGACATCAGGACATATTTCTTTAAGTATATCTACAAATTCTTCATTTCTGACTCTTTCAGGCTGATATACCTTTATATTTTTTTCATTTGCACACTGTTTTACAGGTGAGAACTGCATCTGACCGCCTCTTCCCTTAGGCTTATCAGGCTGTGTCACAACTGCTGCTACTTCATGACCGTCATTACATATTGCTTCCAATACAGGAACAGCAAAATCAGGTGTACCCATAAATACTATTTTCATAAATAACTCACTTCCTACTCTTCTTCAGAATTCTTTTCCTCATAGTCTTCCAAATCCATCACAGGTCCGTTTGCAATATCTACATACATCTTTCCTTCTAAATGGTCTATCTCATGACAAAGTGCTCTTGCCATAAGCTCCGTTCCCTCGAGTTCAATCGGATTCATTTCTTCATCCAACGCCTTTACCTTCACATAATCTGGTCTGGTTACTTCTGCAATTTTTCCAGGAACACTTAAACATCCTTCTCCTCCTGTCTGTTCTCCGGAAGTTTCAAGAATTTCAGGATTGATAAGCACAACCGGTCCCTCACCTATATCTATTACAACTATTCTCTTTAAAATTCCCACCTGAGGTGCTGCAAGACCAACTCCGTTTGCCTCATACATTGTCTCAAGCATATCATCAATCAATTCTTTTGTTCTATCATTTATCTCCTTTACTTCCCGACATTTCTTTCTGAGAATATCATCTCCCAGTTCTCTGATATTTCTAATTGCCATTTTTTTATTCCTTTCTTTCTAATAGTAATCCATAGGTGTAAAATCAAATTGTATATTAACAGATGTTTTATATGTATGAACCATATCTATATATTTTTCAACACCGTCCTTAACATGTATGAGCATATCGTATTGCTGATGTTTTATGTATATAACATATCTGTAAATATCATTTATTTTAGAAATCGAAGCCCTGGTGGCACCAATTACTGTCATATTGTCCAATTTACTGTTATTTATTCTGCCTGCCACGTCTTCAGCACATTTTTTACACAATTCTTCATTTTTTGATGAAAAGAGTATCGCAGCCATATTATACGCCGGCGGATATTTCATCATTTTTCTATATATCAGTTCCTGTCTGTAAAACTCTTCATAATCCTGTTTAGCTGCTGCCATAATAGAATATTCTTCCGGATTATAGGTCTGAATAACTACTTCACCGGTTTTATGGCCTCTGCCCGCTCTTCCGGCTGCCTGTGTCAAGAGTTCAAAGGTCTTTTCTGCTGCCCTGTAATCAGATGCATATAATGATAAATCTGCAGCAATTACACCGACAAGTGTTACTCCCTGAATGTCATGACCTTTTACAATCATCTGCGTTCCCACCAGAATATCCGCTTCACCTTTTGAAAATGCAGATAATATCTTCTGATGCCCTTCTTTGCCTTTTGTTGTATCCATATCCATCCTTAGCACCCGTGCCTCCGGAAATAATTTTTTTATTTTTTCCTGAACGCTCTGCGTACCTATTCCAAATTTGCCAAGATATTTTGAACCACAAAACGGACATGTATCAGGCTTTTTAATGCTATATCCACAATAATGACATTCCATTATCTCTTCATGTTCTTTATGATATGTTAATGAAACATCACAATGCGGACATTTTAATGTTTTTCCGCATGACCTGCATGATACAAATCCCGCATATCCCCTTCTGTTTACAAACAGTATTGTCTGTTCTTTTTTCTTTAATCTGTCTGCTATCAGTTCTGCCATTCTGACACTGAATACGCTTTTGTTTCCGGCCTTTAATTCCTCTCTCAAGTCAACTACATGAACTTTAGGAAGTGGCATATCATTAACCCGCTTCATCATCTTATGAAGCATATACTCGCCGTTTTGTGCTTTATAAAATGCCTCAACCGATGGAGTGGCAGACCCCAGTATGACAGTTGCATCCGTAAGACCTGCTCTCATAACCGCCGTCTCTCTCGCGTGATATTTTGGCGTATTTTCCGCTTTATACGCATTTTCATGCTCTTCATCAATTATTATCAGGCCCAGGTTAGAAAATGGAGTAAAAAGTGCAGATCTTGGTCCTATCATTATATCGATTTTTCCGTCTTTTGCCATTTCAAATCGGTCATACCGTTCACCCTGAGATAATCTGGAATTCATGACTGAAACCCTGTCTCCATATCTTTGATAAAACCTGTTAAGATTCTGATATGTCAGGGATATTTCAGGGATAAGAAGTATTACCTGTTTTCCTGATTCTATAACACTGTCGATGCATTCCATATATACCTGCGTCTTACCACTTCCCGTAACTCCAAATATAAGATGCGTCCGTTTTCCTTCCGGATTTTTTATCTCATTTATAATATCCGATGCAACTTTTTTCTGACACTCATTTAATGTTATATTTGGCGGTATCGTGTCGTTAGTATACTCCGGTGTCCTATACACCGTATCATGACATATATTAATGATTCCCATTTTCTCTAATGACTGTATGACGTTTTTTGATACTCCCGTCTTCTCTGAAGCTATATTTTCGCTGACAGTTAATTCTTCTAAAAGTTTTACTCTCGACTTCATTCTTTTATCGCAACTGAATTTTTCAATATGTTTTTGAACTTCATCCTTCGAAATCGCTAGAGTTATATATTCTTTTTTTATTTCTTTTATCTTTTTTGAAACCGGAATAACTGTCTTTAACGCTCTGTTCATAGTTGAACCGTAATACTTCTTCATCCATGATGCAACTTTTATCAGCTGTGTTTCAATAGGGATGCTTTCCTGAACAACGTCCCGGATATATTTCAACCGGCTTTCGTCATATTGCGGTGTATCCGTAACTTCTATGACATAACACTTTATGAGTCTGTTACCTTTACCAAAAGGGACAAGTGCCTGAACTCCCGGATATATCTTATCTTCTAACTCATCAGAAATTTTATATTGAAATGTCTTATCAAGTTTTTCATGTGTAATATCAACGATAACGTTTGCATATTTCACTGCTTTCACATTCTTCCATTTACACAATTATACATAAGCATTGCAATTGTCATAGGTCCAACTCCGCCCGGTACAGGTGTAATCGCGCTTGCTTTTGGCTCAACTGAATCAAAATCCACGTCTCCACATAATTTATTATTCTCGTTTCTGTGGATACCAACATCAATTACAACAGCTCCTTCTTTTACATAATCCGCTGTTATGAATTTGGGTTTTCCAACCGCTACAACCAGAATATCCGCTCTCTTTGTAACTTCTTTTAAATCTTTTGTCTTAGAATGAGCAACGGTAACTGTTCCATTTTCTCTTAACATGAGCATTGCCATTGGTTTTCCTACAATGTTACTTCTTCCCACGATAACACATTCTTTTCCTGCAATATCAATATTGCTTCTCTTAAGAAGCTGTATAATTCCGGCAGGTGTACATGATACATATCCCGGTTTGCCTATTGATAATGCTCCAACACTCATTGGATGGAATCCATCGACATCTTTACTGCTGTCAATTGCTTCAATCACTTTATCTTCATTAATATGTGAAGGTAAAGGCAGCTGCACAAGTATGCCGTTTATATCTTCTCTGCCGTTTAATTCATCAATAATTTTTAAAAGTTCTTCCTCTGAAGTCTCTTCAGGAAGCTCATATGCAACAGAATTAATTCCGATAAATTCACATGCTTTCTTTTTGTTTCCTACATATACGCTTGATGCAGGGTCATTTCCTACCTGAATCACAGCCAGAGATATCTCTGCTCCTTCTTCTTTAAGTTTTGCAACCTTTTGTTTTAATTCTTCCTTTATCTCTGCAGATATTTTTTTTCCATCTATTAATGCAGCCATACTAATCCTCCATTCCGCAGACGCTCCTCGTCGAAATAAGCACGGGCTGAACGTCTGATTCAGCGATGCGATATTAGCAATTTGTGGCGCCTGCGGCACAAATTGCCGTGTAAAAATCATATATCAATATGATTTTTTACACTATTCCGATTTCATCTAAAATTTCTTTAATAATTACTCTCTCATCAAACGGACGTCTTTCTCCGTTTATTTCCTGATAATCCTCATGTCCTTTTCCACATAAAAGAATAATATCTCCATCCTGTGCATTTTCTATACAATAGCGGATAGCTTCTTTTCTGTCAGGAATAACGACATATTTACCATCAGTCTTATGTATTCCTGTCTTGATATCCTCAATAATATCCAAAACATTTTCAAATCTTGAGTTATCTGCCGTTATAACAGATAAATCCGCGTATTTGCCTGAAATTTCACCCATTTCATATCGTCTGTATTTTGAACGGTTTCCACCACATCCGAAGAGACACACAATTCTGCCCGGATCATAGTCTTTTATGGTAGTAAGAAGACTTTCAAGGCTCATGGCATTATGTGCATAGTCTATTAAAAGACTGAATCTGTCAGATATATTGACAGGCTCAACTCTTCCTCTTACCGCAGCTTCATTAAGTCCATCCTTTATATTCTCAAAGCTGCATCCGTTTAAATGTGTCACACACATTGCTGCCATTGCATTATATGCAGAAAACTTTCCCGGTGTATTTACACGCACATTTCCATTTATCATTCCATTTGCATCAAATTCAATTCCGATAAATCCCGGCTGCGTCAGGTATTTAACATTTTTGGCTGATAAATCTGCATTTTTGTCAAATCCATATGTAATTTTATCACAGACGGCATTCTTCATCATGTAGTCAGCATGTTCATCATCGATGTTGAATATTCCATGTTTGCATTGTTTAAACAAAAGACTTTTGCAATAGCAATATTCCTCCATGTCTTTGTGTTCATTTTCACCTATATGATCAGGTGACAAATTCGTATATATAGCATAGTCAAACTCTATACCCGCCGTTCTGTTTAACTTAAGTGCCTGCGAAGACACTTCCATTACAACAATCTCACATCCCCGATTAACCATTTCATTAAAATAGTATTGAATATCATAAGATTCCGGTGTGGTATTGTGAGTCTGAATATGTGTATCTTCCATAAACACACCGATTGTTCCTATCACACCTACTTTTTTTCCTGATCTTTCGAGAATAGATTTTATCATAAATGTAGTCGTTGTCTTTCCCTTTGTTCCGGTAAGTCCGATAACTACAAGCTTTTTTGCAGGATAATCAAATATGGCCTGTGACATAAACGCAAGTGCAAGGCGACTGTCTTCAACCCTGATATATGTAACTCCTTCGATTTTTTCAACCTCACGCTCAACTATAATCACCTTCGTGCCTTTTTTCACGGCACTTTCTATGTATTGATGACCATCCGTCACTGCACCTGTAATACAGATAAATGCAGTTCCTTCTACAGCTTTTCTTGAGTCATATACTAAATCTGTTATTTCTTCATCAAGTGAACCTGATAAAACTTCATATTTGACATTTTCCAAAATCTTTTCAAGTTTCAAATTCATCACCCTTTCCAGCCTTCTCTTTATATCTCAATCTCTCCATCAAAGACATGGGTTGCAGTCCCCTTCATAAACACTCTGCCGTCTGAAAGATATGTGTCCTTTAACTCACCGCCACGGATTCTGATTGTTATTTCTTCATCCTGCTTACAATATCCGTTTAAAACTGCCGCAACTGCAACAGCACAGGTTCCCGTACCGCACGACATAGTCTCCCCTGAACCTCTTTCCCATACTCTCATCTTTAAAGTATGATTATCTATCACTTCAACAAATTCTGTATTAATCTGTTCAGGGAACAATTCATTCTTTTCAAAAAGAGGTCCTGTCTTTTCTAATTCCATGTCATCTATGCCTTCAGTAAAAATTACGGCATGTGGATTTCCCATGGAAACACAGGTTACTTTATATTCTTTTCCGCCGACTGTCATTGCTCTTGCTACAAAATCTTCTCCGTCATCTAAAACCGGAATCTGAGCAGGCTTTAAGATTGCCTGCCCCATATCTACTGCTACATATGTTACTTTTCCATCCTCTACAGTCAAATCTAACGTCTTTATTCCACTCTTAGTCTCCACTGTTATCGTATTCTTATCAACTAATCCGTAATCATAAGAGTACTTTGCAACACACCTGATTCCGTTTCCACACATCATTCCTTCTGAACCGTCAGCATTAAACATTCTCATTCTCACATCTGCCACATCAGAAGGACAGATTAAAATCAAGCCATCTGAGCCTATCCCAAAATGTCTGTCACTGACTTTTACGGCAAGTTCCTCAGGATTATCGATTTTTTCTTTGAAACAATTCACATACACATAGTCATTTCCCGTACCATGCATTTTACTAAATTGGATTTTCAAATTATAAAACCTCCTTAAAATAATCCGGTGATATTTCCAGACTCATCTACATCTATACCATAAGCTGCCGGCTGTTTTGGCAATCCCGGCATAGTCATTATCGCACCTGTAACAACAACTACAAATCCTGCACCCGCACTTACATAAACTTCTCTTACATTTATTTTGAAATCTGCAGGGCGTCCAAGTTTTGTCTGGTCATCAGACAATGAGTACTGTGTCTTTGCCATACATACAGGAAGGTTTCCGAATCCCATCGCTGTAATCTTATCCATAGCCTTTTTCGCTGCCGGCGAATAAGTAACTCCGTCAGCACCGTAAATCTTTGTGGCAACTTCATTTACCTTTTCTTCAAGTGACATATCATCAGGATAAAGTGTTTTGAACTTACTTTCTTTATTCTCAAGTGTATCAAGAACTTTCTGTGCAAGTTCAATTCCGCCTTCTCCACCTTTTTCCCATACTCTTGCCTGTGCAAACTCGCAATTTCTTTCCTCACAGAAGTTCTTTACAAATTCTACTTCTGCATCTGTATCTGTTATAAATGAATTAAGTGTTACAACTACAGGAACCCCAAACAGCTGAAGATTCTCTATATGCTTTTCAAGATTGACAATTCCTTTTTTAAGCGCATCGAGATTCTCACTGTTTAATTCTGCCTTTGGAACTCCACCATTATATTTTAAAGCTCTTATTGTAGCAACAAGTACAACTGCATCCGGCTTAAGTCCTGAAAGTCTGCACTTAATATCCATAAATTTCTCTGCTCCGAGGTCAGCACCAAATCCTGCTTCAGTAACTACTATATCAGCCATCTTTAAAGCTGTCTTGGTTGCTCTCACTGAGTTACATCCATGTGCAATATTAGCAAACGGGCCACCATGTACCAGTGCCGGCGTATGCTCAAGTGTCTGTATAATATTAGGTTTTATGGCATCTTTAAGAAGTGCAGCCATTGCACCAACTGCATTTAATTCTTTTGCAGTAACAGGTTCACCGTCTAAATTATATGCAACGATTATCTTGCCAAGTCTCTCTTTTAAATCTTTCATATCTGATGCAAGACATAAGATTGCCATTATCTCTGAAGCAACTGTTATAACAAAATGATCTTCTCTTACGAAACCATCCATTTTACTTCCAAGACCAACTACAATATTTCTAAGTGAGCGGTCATTCATATCAAGACATCTCTTCCATACTATCTGTCTTGTATCTATTCTTAATTCATTTCCCTGCTGGATATGATTATCCAAAAGTGCAGCTAAAAGATTATTTGCCGATGTAATAGCATGAAAATCTCCCGTGAAATGAAGATTTAAATCTTCCATTGGAACGACCTGGGCGTATCCGCCTCCTGCTGCACCTCCTTTTATACCAAAGCATGGTCCGAGAGAAGGCTCTCTAAGTGCAATAATTGATTTTTTATTTAATTTACCAAGCGCCTGACCAAGTCCAACTGTTACCGTTGTCTTCCCTTCGCCTGCAGGTGTAGGATTAATGGCAGTTACAAGAACAAGCTTACCATTCTCATTGTCCTTGATTTTGTCATAGTATTCGTCTGATAATTTCGCTTTATATTTTCCATATAATTCCAAATCATCCTCTGTTATTCCTATTTTTCCTGCAACCTCTTTTATTGGCAGCATCACTGCCTCCTGTGCTATCTCGATATCTGTCTTCATTATAATATCTCCTCCTTTTTAAGATATTCTTCAAACTCTTCCTGAGTCATAAGTATTTTTCTTGGTTTTGTCCCTTCTTCATCCCCTACAACTCCCGCTTCATACAACTGGTCCATAATTCTTGCTGCCCTGTTAAATCCTATTCTGTACATTCTCTGCAACATACTTGTTGAACCTTTGCCTTTTTCTATAACAAATCTGCCTGCTTCGGCAAAATATGCATCTCTCGAATCTTCATTTAAATCTACTGATGTATCAGATGTGTTTTCTTCAGCACTTATCGGCTGATTAGTTATTTCCTCATTGTATTCTGTTTTTTCAGTATGTGAAAGAATAAATTCAACTACTGACTGGACTTCTCCATCTGATACAAATGCTCCCTGCAACCTGACAGGTTTTACGTATCCCGAAGGATAGAAAAGCATATCACCATTTCCCAATAGTTTTTCTGCACCGTTAATATCTATGATAGTTCTTGAATCAACTCCTGATGATACAAGCAAAGCTACTCTCGAAGGTATATTTGCTTTAATAAGTCCCGTAACGACATCAACGGAAGGTCTCTGCGTAGCTATAATAAGATGTATTCCCGCTGCTCTTGCAAGCTGCGCGAGACGGCATATGGAACTCTCCACTTCTTTTGCAGCTACCATCATTAGGTCTGCAAGCTCATCGATAATAATTAATATCTGTGGCATTCTCTGTGGAGGTACTTCACCTTCTTTTACTTCTATATCTTTTATCTTTGCATTATATCCTTTTACATCCCTGACTCCGAGCTCAGCAAATTTTTCATATCTGTCCTGCATCTCCTGAACAGCCCATGCTAATGCACCCGCAGCTTTTTTAGGATCTGTTACAACCGGTGTAAGCAGATGCGGTATACCATTATACACACCGAATTCTACGACCTTTGGATCCACTATAATCAGCTTTACTTCGGTCGGATCCGCCCTGAAAAGTATACTGAGTAAAATAGAATTTGTAAATACTGATTTACCTGAACCGGTTGTTCCCGCAATCAACATATGTGGCATTTTTGCAATATCCGCCACAATGACATTTCCCGCAATATCCATACCTGCAGCGAATGCAAGCTTTGAAGGATGATTTTTAAGTTCCTGCGATTCTAACAAATCTCTTAAAAACACAGGTTCTCTCGTGTCATTTGGCACTTCTATCCCAACTGCGGCTTTTCCCGGTATCGGTGCTTCTATTCTGATATCTGCTGCCGCAAGGTTAAGCTTGATATCATCCGTAAGTGAGGTAATCTTACTTACCTTTGTTCCCAGTTCAGGTTGTAATTCATACCTTGTAACAGATGGTCCCCTGCTTTCATTTGTTACACTTGCATTGACACCAAAAGTCTGAAGTATTTCCTGAAGTCTTAAAGCTGTCTCGCTTAATCCTGAAGAAATTCCTGTTTTCTTTCTTGCGCTACCTTTCTTTAAAAGACTAAATGGCGGAAATTCATATCTGAATATTTTCTTCTTCGGACCCGTAACATTCTTAACCTCTCCCTGCTCTGTAGCAGTCATGACACCTTTTGATACATCCGGTGCCTGCGGAATATTCGATGTATTTTCAGTTTCCTTTTTTACAGGTGTGGCACCCGAAAATGCCGGCCTGTTCATAATACTCTTTGCTGCTTTGCTAACCTCTATCTTTTCTTTTGGAACAAACGGTTCATTCTCATCCCGTTCTTCATTCTTCTCAGGCTCAGCCTGTTTTATTTGCTTAGCACTGTCATTATTTTTCTTATGTCCTACATTTAATTCATAAATTTCGCGCTCTACAACTCTGATTTTTTCCGGCTCATCATCTTTTTCCGGTATAATCTCCCGTGCTTGTATTTCTTCCTGTTTTATTTCATCCGGCTTTACCGGTCCACGGTACACACTATGTATCTCATGCATATTTTCATCAACATGTTTTGGATTTTTAAATTCATAGTTAATTATACCTCTGGCTTTTTTATTATATCTCTTTTCCTTTTCCACAGAATTATAATACATCTCACTGTCATTTTTCATTCTGTCTATATTATCTTTTGTAGCCTGATATCCCTTTTTTATTCCGCCGACAAATGACTTTTCAGTGATAACTATCAAACATATTATCATAATGGCAAGAATAATTATCACTGCTCCCGGAATTGCAAGAAATGTAGAAAGTCCGGTTCCTATCATTCCTCCAAGCCATCCTCCACCTGCTTTTTCCCGTGAACAAATCTTAAAAAAATCAATCCTGTCATTTCCGGTAGCAATCAGCTGTGCCATAGAGCACATCATCAGAAAAAGTAATCCTGCAGATATAACTTTCATCACAGCCTTTGAATTATTCGCATTCACAATAAGGAACATATAACTTACAAATAAAAGTATAGGGAAAATATACGCAAACAAACCAAACATTCCAAACATAATGTGGCTGAAAAAACCACCAACTATTCCCATTATACCGAAATTACTAAGTTCTAGTATTGCTGTTACCGCCAATGAGACCCATAACTTTATCTCCATCCTGCGTGCAGCTTCTTTACTGTCAATCTTACTTTGATTCACTATTGGTTCCTTCAGTTCAACTGCGGACACTTTTGATTTTGAAGTTGTTTTTTTACTGCCTGCGGTACTTGTCTTCTTTCTAACATTCTTTCCATTCTTTGCGGATGAATTCGAACTTTTGACATTACCTCCGGCAGTCTTTGCATTCCCAGTAGCCGCCATATTTATCCTCTCTTTTCTGATATTAGACCTGCTTTATTACACTAAAAAATTTGCCACAATAGCAATTATTCCGACAACCAGACAATATCCTGAAAAATATTTCATCTTTTTATTCTTTATAACAACGAGCATTGTTTTGATACAGACATATCCGACAATACCTGCTACAATTGTTCCTATGATATAATTTACCAGCTCACTTCCTGTAATGGCATTTGCAGTATCAAATAAATCTTTGACATCAAGTATATTTGCTCCAAGAATGGCCGGAATAGACATAATGAATGAGTATTTTACTGCGTACTCTCTGTCAAAACCACAAAAAACCTCTGTAGTAAGCGTCGTACCCGAACGTGATATTCCCGGCAGAGTCGCACATCCCTGTGCAATTCCAATTATTATTGCATCTTTATATGTAGCTTTTTCTTCCTTTTTCTTTCCCGCCGGTAATTCATCTACAATGTAAAGCAATGTAGATGTAATCAGAAGGCTTAATCCTACCACGAACAGACTGGGATTATCCATATTAAATATCTTTTTAAACAGAATTCCCAGCACACCTGTTGGTATGGTAGACACAATGATAAGCATAACAAATCTTCTGTATGGTGTTGACACTACATTGATATATTTATCATTCTTTTTTGTAAACCGTCTTCCAAAAAATATACCAATATTTTTACAAACATCAATAATAAGAAATATACCTTCCCTTATCAGTTCCCACACATCTTTGTGATAAACAATAATGACTGCAGCCAATGTACCCAGATGGAGTAACAAATCATATGCAAGTCCCACATCAGATAGGCCAAATATATGCTTTGCAAGTGCAAGATGCCCTGAACTGCTTACAGGTAAAAATTCTGCAAGTCCCTGTACAATTCCTAATACAATTGCTTCAAATAAATTCATTTTTTTCTGATTCCTCTCATTTCATAAAAATATACCATCTTATTTTACTATTTATTTTATTATAATTCAAGTACACATATTTTATTCCTTATTTGCGATTAATTCTCTAAGTCTGCATATGGCAAGACTGATTCCACCAACCTCATCAGCTATTCCGCATTCTACGGCTTCTTTTCCAACAAGTATTGTTCCTAAATCTTTTGTAAAAGTGCCTGTATTAAACATCATTTCTATCACTTTTTCTTTTTTTGCATCAGAATGTGTCACAATAAAGTCAAGTATCCTATCCTGAATAATCTTAAAATATTCATACGTCTGCGGTGCACTTATCATCATTCCATCCATTCTGACCGGATGCACTATCATTGTTCCCGATGGTACAATCAATGAATAATCGGCTGCCACACACAGCGGTATGCCTATGGAATGACTTCCTCCAAGAACTAATGAAACCGTAGGTTTGCTTAATGTGGAGAGCATTTCAGCTATTGCAAGCCCTGACTCCACATCCCCTCCGACAGTGTTTATTAAAACCAATACTCCTTTATATCGGCTGCTGTCTTCAATTTCCGCAAGTTTTGGTAAAATATGCTCGTATTTTGTGGTTTTACTTGTTGATGGCAGTTCTTCATGTCCTTCTATTTCACCAATTATAGTTAAAATGTATATATCTGACAACTCCATTTGTCCAAATTCTATTATATCATCATTCTTTTTTTTATTTTCACACATAAAAACACACATACCTTTCTTTTATTAGTATAAGTATGTGTGCTTTTTTTTGTTTTATACTCCGACTTTTACTTTATCTATGACTTCTATTAACTTTGTATATCTTTCTATCTCTACTTCTTTATTCTGGAACTGTTCCATTACATAATTCATTTCTTTATGTATATCCATAAGCAGATTATTTGCAAAGTTGTTCTTCAAATCATCTATACTGCTTTCAAATCTTATTACTTCTTTTTCCAGCTTATTACATATTCCTTCCCTTACATCATATATTGTATCCGAAAGTACCTTTCTGAAATTTGATTTCATCGAGTTACTCTTTATCTCTCCGGTAAATTCCGAAGTTATAATATCCTCAAACGGTGTTGTTGGAAATTCTATCAGTGGAATCTTTATCGACGATAAAGTTTTTTCTACTAACAATTTATAGTATGATGCATCAAAATTTTCACCCAACGCATCAAGGTTCTCAATAATGATACTAAGCAGGTCATTTTTTAAAACAGCCACATCTAATGATTTATTAAACGCAAGCTCAATACACTCTTTTCCGTCTTCAACAAAATTTCTTATGTTTTCGACAGCATCGTATGCATCAATGTACTGATACTTTTCATCATAACTGTAAATAACTCTTGAATTTGTTCCCCATGTCCATGGTTTAAACCATTTTGCCGTAGACTCTTTTCTTATTTCAAAGTGGGTGGTTATTCCCTCTTTTTCTGAAACCTGCAGGTATTCTCTGTTATATGCTCTTATCTCGCTTATTGCCTGAAGTTTGTGCTGTTCGATTTTTTCCTTTAACTGATTAAATACTACTTCTAAATCAGCATTCATTCTATTTATCTGTGTTACTATTTCTTTCTTTTGTATATTTAATTTTTCAGTATCATATGTACTTAACTGTACTATTCTTTTTCTTGCAAGCATCTGTATTCTTCTTAGTTTATCACTTAATTCATCTTTTGCATCAGGTATAAATGATGATGCCTTTTCCATAAGCATTTCATCTTTTTTCGATATAACTTCTCCAAATATCTGATGAATTGTATCCATGTTTCCTATTTCATTCAACATTTCTATGGTAACAGGTCCCTTAGAAGTCAGATCTTCATATACCCTCTGCTCTTTTTTTGATAAATCCTTAAGATTTTTATCTGCCATATTCTGCACGGTCGCTGACACAAAAATCGGCTGCTTAAACTGATTGAGAACGTCTTCACTGACATAGTAGTTATTGCTCTTATAATTCTCAAATGCCTCTGCTGCATATTTGCACAGCTGTTTTTTTGTATAATCAACAGCCTCTTTAAGCGATTCTTTTGACCATAACGTGTCTCTGATTCCATCATCAAATCTGCTGCATACTAAAACAACTTTCTTTACACCTTTTTTTGGCAGCTGTGAAGCTACCAGATCAATATCATTTTTATCCAGAAATGATGTTGATTTACTTAAGAAAAAGACAACATCACACAATTCCATAAACTGCTTTGTCTTATCAACACGCGACAAAATCGGATCATACAGTCCCGGAGTATCTACTATGGAAATATCCTCAAGTTCTTCTCTGTCAACTGAAATACGCACGCTTTTTACCATAGGAGTGTATTTTCCATTCTCACCGACATAATCATTTATATTTTCCATCAATTCCTCATACGTCTCATAATATATTGATTCTGTCTGTTTATGAATAAAATCTTCAGGTACAAGATTTCTCTCTTTTACCATTGTTGTTATCTCATGGGCAACTTTATATTCATTCTTACTTGAATCCCCCTCTGCCGCCGTTTTTAAAAGTTTCCACTCTTCATATGTGAAATATTCAATATCCAGTCTGTTTTCTGCATCATATTCTATCTTTGTCAATACGGCCGTCTTAGGAGTTACCGCTGCCGGTAACACGTTTTTACCTTCAAAAAGCAAAGTATTTAAAAATGATGATTTTCCAACTTTAACTCTTCCTATAATACCTATATTTAGCTTTCTGTCTTCTCTGAAAAAATCATCTGTTTTTGCTCTGAAACTTTTTTTAATTGACATAATATCAAACAAATCTATCTCTTTTTCAAATTCAACAAGACTTTTATATATACTGTCAACTTTATCTAAAAACTGACCAAATTCAATCTCATTATCTCTTGTTCTGCTGAAAATCTCCATACCCTGCTCCTCCTATGCCAAACGATCTTTACGGAACTTTCTGATAATCTCCAAATCTTTTTCAAGATTCTCTGTAAGCTGCTCTCTTGAATGCTCCTCAATACTCAAATCTATTTCAATATCTGATAATGATTTTTCAAGAGCTTCTTTCTGCTTTAACACATCATTTTCAATTTTTTCATTTATCTTAGAAATATATCTGATAATCTCCGTCTCTATACTTGATATCGTCTGTACCGTTACCTCCGTAATTATCCTGTTAGCTGCATTATCTATCTCTATTTGTTTTTTTCTGTTATTCTTTATGTTATGTAATGTATCAGCTGCTACTCCGACAATACCTCCCACAGCCGCCAGTATTGGATTTGCCAATGCAAATCCAACCCCTGCTAATACAACCGGAAGTGCTGATTTTACTACCTCATCAGAAACATTTTGTTTAATTGCTTCCTTTACGCCAATGAACAATTCATCATCCTCCGGAAACTGAATTGTAATCATTTCCGATATATGATTTACATATTTTTTTAATTTGGGCTCAAACTCTGTATTTATTCCTATCCTTACTGATCTTCTTACAATTGAATTAATCTTATCAGTTATGTCCTTTCCATTCTCGAGCATCGCACTGATTGTAGGCAGACTGGCTTCCAAATCATTTTTCACATTATCTCTTATCGAATTAATGCATACCTGTGCCTGACGCTTAAAGTTATTCTTTTCTCTGTCTATTTCTAATGTTATCGCCTGAATCTTTTTCTCTACTTTTTCTTTTTCCTGCTCAAGTCTAGATGTAGATAAACTTGCCTTATCTATTCTTTCTATAAGGTATACTTCCGCATATCTTGAAGCATTTCTTAATTGTTCAGAGTATTTATTTAAAAAAATGTCTCCTGTTTTTTCCTGAATCTCGAGCAATATCTCTTTTAATTCCTCTACGTTTACCCTGCCATATGAATCTACACACGCAACCTTAACATCATCCTGACCAACTATTTCCCCAACTAGTTTCTTTAACAGTGCCTTACATTCTTCAAGTTCATCCTCGTCTAATCTGTTGCTCTTAGTGATAACAACATAAACCGGCATATTATATACCTTAAGTTCTTTAAGAAAATCTGATATGCTCTCTTTCAAAACCGGTTCATCAGAAGAAACTACAAGTAAATACGCAAGGCTATTTGGCAGATATTCATCAATAGCTCTGTTGTGCAATTCTATACTTGTATCAAATCCCGGTAAATCCACTATATTTACAGAATGAATTTTTTCAAGAAAATCATTTTGATATTCAATTTTAACAAGACTCGTATTCTGAATCGTAAGTCCTTTTAATGGTAACTCATCTATTTTTCTCTCTATAACTACATCTTTATTGTATTGATACGCTTTATTGTCTCCGTAATACACTTCTGTCGGAACAGCCGTCTCAGGTGTTATATCCACACTCAGCAACGTACGTCCAATAATCGCATTAATCATAGAACTCTTTCCTGTACTGAAATTTCCTACTACAGGTGTATTTACCTTGTATGTGTCAATACTTTCAAGAATACGCTGTGCTTCTTCTGTTGCAATATCATATTTTTTCTGAATTTCAATTAATTTTCCAAATTTTTCTTTGTATTCATCTGAATATAGCATTTTAAACCTCCATTCCCAGCATAAAATAAATGCCGATATTATATGCTCCTTGTAGACTCTCCAATAATAAGTTGTCCAGGAAATATAATATTCTGATTAATACTTTCTTCTCCGTTAATCATTTTAAATAATATCTTAAGTGCTGCCTTTGCCATCTCCTCCACCGGCTGTCTTATTGTTGTAATGGATGGTATATAATACCTGCTGATATCCAGTCCATCATATCCAACAACAGAATAATCCCCGGGAACATTAAATCCCGCTTCATATATCGCCCTGCATGCCCCTATCGCTACCGAATCATTAACGGCAAATATCGCAGTACACTTACTTTCAGATTTTAACATTTTTTTCGCAGTAATGTATCCACTCTTTTCAGAGTATCTTTCATTCCCATCAAGTAGATTGTAAACGTTTGTGTTGAAATATGCAATATTATTTTTTTTAAGTGCTTTTTTATACCCCTGCATTCTATGATAACCGATTCCTTCATCGACCTCCGTAGATGAAAATATTGCTATATTTTTATGCCCAAGACTGCAAAGATAGTCTACTATTTTAAAACTTTCTTTTTCATCATCAACTGAAACCGAGGGAACCCCTCTGAAATTTTTTCCTTCCGGTGCACTAACCGTGCACAATACAAAAGGAACTGATATCTTATCAAGTTTTGTTTTAGATTTATGGAACATTCCACCGAGAAACACAATACCTTTTAATTTCTTTTCTTTTTCCAGTTCCAATGCTACAGAAACCTCATCCTTATATTCATCAATCTGCTGTAAAATGAAAGTATAATTTTTTTCCTGTATAAATTTTTCAAATTCAGATATTATCGGATTGAAGAAAGAATTATTAATTCCCTGAACTAACACTGCAATTATTTCATTTTCTGAACGTTTAAGATTTCTCGCACTGTTATTAGGAACATAATTGCTTTCTTCAATCACTTTTAATATTTTTTCTTTTGTTTCAGCACTTATACCTGGTTTATCATTGATTGCCCTTGAAACAGTGCTTACTCCAACCCCACACATTTTTGCTATGTCCTTTATTGTTACACTCTTCATAATTAATCTCTCTCATATAATAATGTCATATCTAAAATTAACTCAATAATTTTATCCGAGAATTCTCCCTTTAACATCCTCCATGTCCAGTTTCCACCTAATGTTGAAGGAGTATTTATTCTCGCTTCACTTCCCATTCCCAAAAAATCCTGCATTGGAATTATTGCCAGATTTGATACTGATGACATCGCTTCTCTTATAAAATCAAGATACAGCTCCTCTTCCCCTGTTCCATAGTTATTCATATATTTCATTGCGTCATCTTTATCTTTTTCCGGTAATTGATTATACCATCCTACAATCGTATCATTATCATGTGTACCGGTATATACAACCGTATTTTTATCATAAGTATGCGGATAATAATTACTTTCTTCCCTTGAATCAAAAGCAAACTGAATTATCTTCATTCCCGGATATCCGGTCTCCTTAACAAGTTCTATAACAGATTGCGTCAGATAACCAAGGTCTTCTGCAATAATCTCTACCTTTCCAAGTTTATTTTCAATCTTTTTAAATAATTCAATGCCCGGTCCTTTCTCCCAATGACCATTTTTTGCATTATTATCACCATAAGGTATAGAATAATACTCATCAAATCCCCTGAAATGATCTATTCTTACTACATCATACAATTTCATGCTATGACGTATTCGCCTAATCCACCAGTCGTATCCTGTCTTTTTATGGTATTCCCAATCATATAACGGATTTCCCCATAACTGTCCGTCATCTGAAAACGCATCCGGAGGACATCCTGCAACAGCTTTTGGCTGATTTTTTTTATCGAATTGAAACAGTTCCATATCCGACCAGCAGTCAGCACTGTCAAAAGATACATATATCGGAATGTCTCCGATTATCTTTACTCCTTTTGAATTTGCATATTCTTTTAATTGTAACCATTGCTGCATAAACTTGTATTGAAGAAATTTATAAAACAAAATATCATCTTCAAGTTCTTTTTTATATAATTCTATCGCGCCTCTTTCTCTAAGCCTGATATCTTTATCCCACTTACTCCACATTGCCCCCTCATACGAATCTTTTACTGCCATATATAAGGCATACTCATCAAGCCATTCTTTATTGTCTTCTGCAAATTTTTGAAATTCTTCATCGCTTTCAATGTTGCTGTTCTGAAAAGCAATCCATAATAAATCATATCGCTCTTCATAAATTTTTCCATAATCTACGTATCTGTCATCATCACCAAAATCGCACTTTTCACACTCTTCTTCGCTCAGCAATCCTTCTTCCGTCAATTTTTCCAAATCTATAAAATACGGATTTCCTGCAAACGTAGAAAAAGACTGATATGGTGAATCACCAAAACTAGTCTGTCCCAAAGGAAGAATCTGCCAAAAATGTTGATGGGCTTTATTAAGCCCATCAACAAATTCGTATGCTTCCTTTGAGAAACAGCCTATACCATACTTAGACGGCAGGCTTGATATCGGTAATAAAATACCACTACTCCTCATAGAACCACATCCTCCATTATTATCCTTTTACTGCACCTGCTGCGACACCCTTTATAATATACTTCTGACATGCCAGATAGAATACAATAATCGGTATAATAGCTATAACCAGCATCGCCATAAGCCATCCAAGATTCTTAACTCCATAAGAACCGGTACATGCATCAATAGCAATAGGAATTGTCTTAACTTCTGATGGTAAAACAAGTTTAGGTAGGAGGTAATCATTCCATATCCACATTGTTTCAAGAATTGCAACCGTTATACATGTAGGTTTCAACATCGGTAACACAACCTTGAAAAATGTCTGTAGTGCATTGCATCCGTCAATCATAGCAGCTTCTTCCACGTCATATGGAATAGCCTTTACAAAACCACTAAACATAAACACGCACATTCCTGCTCCGAACCCGACGTACAGAACGACCATACCGAAAATACTGTTTAATTTTAACATATTTGCAAGACTTGACATGGTGTACATAACCATCTGGAAAGGAACAACCATTGAAAATACAAACATATAATATATTATGCTGTTGACTACGGATTTTACTCTCGTTAAATACCATGCTGCCATGGATGTAAGTAGTACCAGACAAATGACTGACAGTACCGTTATTATTACCGAATTCACTATGGCATTACGCATACCAACTTTTGCTGCGCCTTCCACGTAGTTGCTCCATCCCGTGTAACTGTCCTTGGTAAGCATGTCAAATGCCATTCCCTTACC
Organism: uncultured Lachnospira sp.; assembly: GCA_946186125.1. Taxonomy (GTDB): domain Bacteria; phylum Bacillota; class Clostridia; order Lachnospirales; family Lachnospiraceae; genus UBA2821. Next base: position 96,120 of record CAMHLZ010000001.1, read on the forward strand.
TTCTCTGATTGCAAGTTTCTTTTTAAATGAGTTCATTACAATTAAAAAGATAGGAGTAACCCATGCAAGTGACAAAAATGTCAATATACAGAATGTAATCATATTTGTAATTATCCTGAATACTTTGGCACTTCTTGGGTCAATATATGTCTGACCGGTTGATGAAGGTCCGGCAGTTTTGACTCCCTGTGTCATGCTTTTATTCTCTTCACTCATTAATTCTCTACCTCCTTCTTTCTTGTTAATGAAAGCTGTACATAGGTAATAACGGCTACAAGCAGGAAGAATATAATAGCCTTTGCCTGTCCCATACCCTCAGCAAATTCATTACTCTGATGATTATAGAAGGTATCAAATATATCCATTGCAACTAAATTTGTCTTAGTCGAAAATCCGAGTAATGCATAGTTCTGATCATATAACTTAAACAAATTTGATATCGTTAAGAACATACATATTGTAATTGACGGCATTACCAATGGAATTGTAATCTTTGTAAGAATCTGGACGGAATCAGCTCCATCTATTCTTGCTGCCTCCATTACATCCTCAGGAATATTCTGAATACCGGCAATATAGATAACCATCATATAACCCATAAGCTGCCATCCCATAACAATCATCAATCCCCAAAATCCGTAATTTGCTCCGCTATATCCAAATACATGTCCTAAATATTTCTGACAGAACGTATCCATAATTTCTTTCCATATATAACCTAACACGATACCGCCTATTAGGTTAGGCATGAAAAAAATTGTACGGAAAATATTTGTTCCAGGTATTTTTTTTGTAAGAAAATACGCAAGAAAAAAAGCACCGATATTAATTAATATAACACCGATTATAGTGAACTTTGTAGTTCTTAATAAACTTTCAACGAATGTGGCATCGTTTGCCGTAAAAATCTTTATATAATTTGTAAAACCTACCCACTTCGCATCCTTAACTGTATTGAACTTACAGAAGGATAAATATACACCCATTATAAATGGAATAATAAATGCAAGTGAGAATGATAACAATGTAGGCAATACAAATATTGGAAAATACTTTTTATATGATTTCGTATTCATAATACACCTCTTAATATTGTAGTTTTATACTTTATGATGTTATCTTTCTTAAAAAAATAGTGAGTAAAGCATAAAAACCCACTCACTTTTTAAAATGTGTTCCCCACAATGGGGGAACACAATGGTATCAAGTTAATAGAATCTTAATTATGAAGCTGATTTCTCAGATGCCCACATATCTTTAGCGTTGCTGATTACTTTATCCCATTCGATTGTACCTTCAGCATAGCTTAATAAATCTTCTCCTAAAGCATCCTTCCAAGCCTGGCTTGGGAATGTAGGGAATACCCATGATACTGTCTTAGTATCAGCATTTGCAGCATCTTCAAGACCCTGAACTGCAAGTGGATTCTCAGGTGTATCTGCTCCTTCAAATGGAGAAACAAATCCTAAATCCTCTTTCACGCACTTCTTACCTGTCTCGCTTGTATATAACCAGTTGAAGAACTTAACAGATGCCTCCTGATCTGCCTCTGAAGCCTGGCTGTTGATAGCAAGGAAGTTCTCTGTACCTGCACATAATCCCTGTGACTCTTCGCCATCTGCACCAATGTAGATAGGCATGAAGTAAAGGTCTGACTCTTCAACTTCGTTTCCGTCTGTTCCGCTGATCTGTCCCCAGCCCCATGTTCCGTTCTGAACGATAGCACATTCTTTTAATGCAAACTCAGCCATAGCATCATCTACAGAACCACTCGAAGCACTCTCTCTTGAAACTGTAGAATAATCAAGATATAAATCTAAAATATCTTTGTACTGATCGCCAAATGAGAAATCAATCTGATCTTTGTCTGATACACCATCTTTCTGATACTCATAGTATACAGGAACGTTTGCAAGATGTGTCTGAAGTCTCCAGTTATTCTCTGAGTTCAAAGCTGGCTCTGAGAACACACCTGTAATTCCAAGATCATCTTTGTGTGCATCCATATCTTTTACAACTGCTGATAACTTCTCAAAATTGTTGATATCTTCGATTGAAGAGCATCCTGTATCAGCAATTCCGTCTAATGCGAAATAATCTGCAAAAATTGACTTGTTACAAATTAATCCATACATCTCTGTTGCAAGTGGAATACCAAATACACCTTCATCAGTCTGTACAACACCATCTTTATCAACTAAGTTATTGTATAAATCTGTATCCTTTAAATCTGCACAGTAATCTTTCCATGAATTGTATCCGATAGGACCATTAATAATAAATGCTGTAGGAGCATCATCCTTTGACATCTCAGCTTTTAACTTTGACTCATACTGGTTATCAGCTGCTGTTACAACCTTACACTCAATTCCTTCTTCTTCTGTAAACTTCTTAGCAATGTCATTGAAAGCTTCTTCAGCCTCCGGCTTAAAGTTCAAGAAATAAACTGATCCATCCGAACTGCTGCCGCTATCTTTACTACCTGATTCAGTCTTGCTTCCGCTGTTACCTGAATCTGTCTTTGTATCAGATTCCTCTGAACCACAACCTGCAAATACTGTAGCTGCCATAGCAACGCAAAGTGTTAAACTTAATAATTTCTTCTTCATTTTTTTGACCTCTCCTTTTTGTGAAAGTTTTTTTGGTTATTATATTGTCACCTTCGGTAACGTTTCCATAAACCATGTAACGATGATAACACATATTGATATATTTTGCAATAAAAAAGCTGAAATTATTGGTGATTTTTTATAATTTTTTTTTGCATTCTTCTTCACAATTCAACATTTTTTTTAATTTTACAAAGTTTTAACGCCAAAACCTTATATTACCTGCCATATTTTTTTACTATTTCTTCATAAGACATTTTACCGCCAAACAGGTTCAATGCACTTCCAATTGTAAAATCAATCTTCTCTTTTCCGTATTCTTCAAGTTTTTTTATATCGTCTTCGCTTGATATTCCACCTGCGTATGTAACCGGAATTCCATTCCATTTTCCAAGCTGTTTTACAAGTTCTTCCTCTATCCCCGAAACTTTTCCTTCTACATCTACCGCATGTATCAAAAATTCATCGCAATACTCTGCCAATAGTGAAAGAGTATCTTCCGTCACCTCAACCTCAGTATATTTCTGCCATCTGTCTGTAACTATCATATAATTGTTATCTTTTTTTCTGCAGCTTAAATCAAGCACAAGATGTTCTTTTCCAACTTCATTTTCTATTTTTTTTAAATTATCATAATTAACCTTTCCATCTTTGAAAACATACGATGTGACAATAACATGAGATGCTCCCTGTTTTATATATTCTGCCGCATTTTCTGCATTTATTCCTCCACCTATCTGCATACCTTTTTTATATGCATTTAATGCTTTTATTGCATTTTCTTTTGTGGCATTATAAAACTCGGAACCGGCGGCATTAAGCTGAATAATATGCCCGCCGGTCAGGCAGTCTTTTTTATATAGTGACGCAAAATATTCGCCATCTTTTTCCGAAACAAAATTTTCTACAGCTTTGTTGCCTGTGTCTTTTATGCTTCCTCCTACAATCTGCTTTACTTTTCCATTATGAATATCAATACAAGGTCTAAATTTCATGTGAACCTCCTCTTTTTATATATACGCAAGAGGGCGCCGCACTAACGTGTGACGCCTCCATGTGATAGTCTATTTATTCAATGCCTGCTCGATATCTGCAATTATATCATCTGCATTTTCAATTCCCACTGAAAATCTTATTAAATCCGGCTGTACTCCGGCTTCTAAGAGCTGTTCGTCTGTCATCTGTCTGTGAGTATGACTTGCCGGATGAAGTACTGATGTCCTTGCATCTGCTACATGTGTAACAATAGCAGCTAACTCAAGATTGTCCATGAATTTTATAGACTCTTCCCTGCCGCCTTTTAATCCGAACGAAATAACTCCACAACTTCCATTTGGTAAATATTTTTTCGCAAGTTCATGATACTTGTTATCCTCAAGTCCGCAATAATTTACCCATGCCACCTTGTCATTTGATGCAAGATACTCTGCAACTTTTTGTGCATTTTCGCAATGTTTCTTTATTCTTAATGCCAACGTCTCAAGACCAACATTTAATAAAAATGCATTCTGAGGTGACTGGATTGAACCTAAATCTCTCATAAGCTGTGCAGTTGCCTTTGTTATATATGCAAGCTTTCCAAATTTTTCCGTATATACAATTCCGTGATAAGATTCATCCGGTGTAGTAAGCCCCCTGAACTTATCTGCATACTTATTCCAGTCAAAATTACCGCTGTCTACAATACATCCACCTACTGACATAGCATGTCCGTCCATGTATTTTGTAGTAGAATGTGTCACGATATCTGCCCCCCATTCAAACGGCCGGCAATTAACAGGTGTCGCAAATGTATTATCTACTATAAGCGGCACTCCATGTGAATGTGCTATGTCCGCAAATTTTTCTATGTCCAGAACCACAAGTGACGGATTTGAAATAGTCTCTGCAAATAAAGCTTTTGTATTAGGCTTAAATGCGCTTGCTATTTCATCTGCAGATGCATCCGGATCCACAAACGTCACATCAATTCCAAGTTTTTTCATTGTCACGCCAAACAGATTAAATGTTCCTCCATAAACATGTGCGGCACTGACAATGTGATCACCTGCTTCACAAATATTAAATACTGCATAAAAGTTGGCAGCCTGTCCTGAAGAAGTAAGCATTCCTGCAACGCCTCCTTCAAGTTCTGTAATCTTTGCTGCAACAGCATCATTTGTAGGATTCTGCAATCTTGTATAAAAATATCCTGAATCTTCTAAATCAAACAGTCTCCCCATCTGCTCACTTGTCTCATATTTAAATGTAGTACTCTGATAAATAGGAAGTACTCTCGGCTCACCTTTTTTAGGCTGCCATCCTGACTGGACACAAATTGTTTCTATATTTCTATTTTTACTCATTTTCCGTTACTCCTCTTACTTAACATCTTTAATACTAAAGCTTACTCTTCCCATCTTGTCTTTTCCAAGGCATACAACCTTCACAACATCACCAAGTGTAAGCACATCTTCTACATGATTGATTCTGTCTTTTGAAATCTTTGAAATGTGTACCATTCCTTCTTTACCAGGTGCAAATTCAAGGAATGCTCCAAATTCTTTGATACTTATTACTTTTCCTTCAAATATCTGACCTTCTTCAAAATCAGTAGTGATTGTCTCTATCATCTTAATTGCTTTCGCAATATTATTCTTATCCTGACCGCATACAGAAACAGCTCCGTCATCTGTAATGTCAATCTTAACATCGGTCTGCTCTATGATGGCATTTATAACCTTTCCCTTCTGTCCGACTACATCACCAATCTTCGCCGGGTCAATCTTTATCTGCGAAATCTTTGGAGCATATTCTCCAACTTCTTTTCTCGGCTCAGAAATACATGGTGCCATTACATCATTTAAAATATATTCTCTTGCTTCAAAAGTTCTCTGAATTGCTTCCTCAACAATCGGTCTTGTCAATCCGTGAATCTTAATATCCATCTGTATTGCTGTGATACCATCATGTGTTCCGGCTACCTTAAAATCCATATCTCCAAAGAAGTCTTCAAGTCCCTGAATATCTGTAAGTACGATGTAATCATCATCTGTATCTCCCGTAACAAGTCCGCATGAAATACCTGCTACAGGTTTCTTAATAGGTACTCCGGCTGCCATAAGTGACATAGTAGATGCACATATAGATGCCTGTGATGTAGAACCGTTTGACTCAAATGTCTCCGATACAGTACGGATAGCATATGGAAATTCTTCTTCACCAGGTATAACAGGTACTAATGCTCTCTCAGCCAAAGCTCCATGACCAATCTCACGTCTTCCCGGTCCTCTTGAAACTTTTGTCTCTCCAACTGAGTATGATGGGAAGTTATAATGATGCATGTATCTCTTACTCACTACATTTTCATCAAGTCCGTCTATTTTCTGAATCTCTGACAACGGTGCAAGCGTAGTTACTGTACAAATCTGAGTCTGTCCACGCGTAAACATTGCAGAACCGTGTACTCTAGGTATAATATCAACCTCTGCAGCAAGACGTCTGATCTGTTTGATATCTCTTCCGTCCGGACGCTTGTGATCTTTTAAAATCATCTTTCTTACAGTCTTTTTCTGATATTGATATACTGCCTCGCCAATCAATGGAAGCCATTCTTCATTCTCAGCAAATGCTTCTTCAAACTTTTCAGTAATGTTTTTGATATTCTCTTCCCTTACCTGCTTTTCATCAGTAAACACCGCTGTTTCCATTTCTTCAGGTGTAACGATTTTCTTCATCTCCTCAAACATTTCAGCAGGGATTGCACAGCTTTCGTATTCAAACTTTTTCTTACCGACTTCTTCTACTATCTTTTCAATAAATTCAATAATTGTCTGATTGATATCATGACATTTATAAATAGCTTCAATCATCTTATCGTTCGGAATCTCATTAGCTCCCGCTTCAATCATGATAACTTTTTCTTTTGTTGATGCTACTGTCAGCTTTAAATCTCCGGCATTCCACTGCTCCTGTGACGGATTAACAATAAATTCACCATCTATCATACCCATCTGTGTCATTGCACATGGCCCGTCAAAAGGTATATCCGAAATACATGTTGCAATGGCTGAACCGATCATAGCCACTAATTCAGGTCTGCATTCAGGATCCACAGACATAACCATGTTATTTAATGTGACATCATTTCTAAAATCTTTAGGAAACAACGGACGCATCGGTCTGTCTATTACTCTTGATGTAAGAACTGCATTCTCTGATGCCTTTCCTTCTCTTTTATTAAATCCACCCGGTATCTTTCCAACTGCATATAATTTCTCTTCATACTCTACACTCAGCGGGAAAAAATCGATTCCGTCTCTTGGTTTGTCTGATGCCGTAGCAGTTGATAATACTACCGTATCCCCATAATGCATGAAAGCAGTGCCGTTTGCCTGTGCACCCACTCTCCCTACATCTACTCTTAATGTTCTTCCTGCTAATTCCATAGAATAACTTTTATACATATCTTCCTCATTTCTGCGTTGTAATAGTGTTTTGCTGTACGGTATATAATACAACGCTAATATAACCTGTACAGTTTGTTTTTCAAAAATGTCAGAAAACGCATTGATTCGTATCTGCCCGAACCACTGAAAAGTACGCAGTTTCTGTGTATTCTTCAGTGTTCCGGTCAATTTGTTTTCTAATCATCCTTATAACAATAAATCCTGTAATCATAGTAAAAAGGGGCGAATAATCCGCCCCGGTATAAACGCACCCACACATTCTCACAAGCAAGACTGCATGAGCACATTCAATATTACTATTTTCTTAAACCTAATCTTTCGATTAACTTACGGTATCCTTCAAGATCTGTCTTCTTAAGGTATGCAAGCAAACCACGTCTCTGACCTACAAGCTTTAACATACCACGTCTTGAATGATGATCCTTCTGATGAACCTTTAAGTGTTCTGTCAACTCTCTGATTCTCTCTGTAAGAATTGCAATCTGAACCTCCGGTGAACCTGTATCTTCCGGCGTTCTACCATAAGCTTTGATAATCTCTGTCTTTTTTTCCTTTGAAATCATTTTTATTCCTCCTAAAAAATATTATTACACCGTATACTTCAGAAAAAGGCTGGAGTATCCCTAAATCCGAGTATTGGCTGACTAATTTGGTTTCAAACCTAGTAAATTGTATCACAACAATCATTATTTGTCTAGTTATTTTTACTTTTAGTTTATATTCAAAAACGGCAATGTAAAAACATTGCCGCTTTATGTTAACTCATATTAACCTATAATTCTTGTCGCACATGTTGGTGTCATGAAAAATGCATTCCCGATACAAATTCCGGTTTTTTCCGTACTTGCATGGATAATCTGTCCGCCGCCAATATATATAGCAACATGACCGATCGAGCCGCCATAGCTGTAGAACAGCAAATCTCCCGGCTGAATCTCTGAGAGACTTACTCTTGTTCCATTCGACGACTGTGCCCCTGATGTTCTGTTGAGCGAATATCCGAAATGTTCAAATATTCTCATCGTAAAACCTGAGCAGTCGCAACCGTTGGTAAGGCTTGTACCGCCCCATACATACGGATTACCTAAAAACTGCTTTGCATATTCCACTACATTCACTGATTCAGCTGAATCACCGTTTTCTTCAGATAACTGCTCTAATGTAACACCCTTTGGCAACGCATCATGCACCGTAACATAATCGGCACACACATAACCTGTAGTACTTGCTACATTAACCTGTACCCAGCCGTCTAATACAGCTTCAACTTCCAAATCCTCATCCTGCGCAACCCTGTTAAGAATAGCACAATCTGTATTTGGTTCTTCTCTTACCATTAACTTATCTGCATTAACGGTAGCAACTTTAGACACCGCCTCTGCTGCTCTCTTATTAGCCTCATCACCGGTTAATAAAAACTCAGCACTTACATATCCTTCAACGGCTCCGGATGAAACCTTGTACCATCCGTCTAATGTCTCTAATATCTCACAACCGGCGTTCATAGGAAGTTTTCCGAGAACTGCCCCGTCAAGAGAAGGCTCTTCTCTGACATTCAGATAATTCTCAACATTTGCAACACCTAAAACATTATATCCGCAATCCGGAACAGGAATGCTTTGCTGTTCGTCAGCTTTTTGTTCTGCAGCCTGAACATCCTGAGCATGCTTAAAAATCTTTGTTAAACCTTCAAGAGTCGCATCTGATTTCTCAACGTCTCCTGAATAATAATTATTCAATGCTACGGCTATACCTGCCATAACATATGATGTCTTATTTTCTGACTTTATCTTCTGACCATCTGTACTATCTAATGCAACTTTCACTCCGGCTGATGCCGTATTGTCTGTTCCTTCATCCGCTTTTACATTTACAGCATTAAACATCATTGCTGCTGACATAACAATTGAAGCGGATAATAATACATATTTCTTCATAAAACCCATACCTTTCATCAAATCAAAAACAGTCTTTCGAATTGTTACACGCATGTTACATTTATTACAAATTCATACTGGATATTATAGCATATATTTTTATATTGTCAAGCTACATTTTGTTCTTTTTTTTACATTCTCTATATCCTTTCCAATCTGCATCTTCAATTCAGTCAAATTTGCAAACCTCATTTCAGGCCTGATAAAGCTGATTAATCTTACTTCAACATGTTTATCGTATAAATTTAACGACTGCTCTAAAAGATTTGTCTCAACCTTAATGCTGTCATCATTACTTACCGTCGGATTATGACCAACGTTTGTTATTCCTTTATAAATTTCTCCCTCTGCTACGACGTCCGACATATATACGCCAAACGGCGGTATCATCTTATCTTTTTTAGGAATTATATTTATAGTCGGAATTCCGATACTTCTTCCAATCTGTTTTCCTTTTACAACTATTCCGTCATATGAAAATGCTCTTCCAAGCATCGCATTTGCCTTTTCGATTTTACCTGAGGAGATACATTTTCTAATATATGTGGAGCTTATCTCTTCTCCCTGAAACATCACTTTTTCTTTTGCAATCACGTCATAACTGTCAGCCATCTTTTTTAGAAGTTCTATGTTACCTGATCTGTTTTTTCCAAAACTGAAATCTTTTCCGACAATAACTTTTTTGGCATCAAGTTGTCCGATAATAACATTTTCAATAAAATCCACTGCTTCCATATCCCTTGTCTCCCGGTCAAAAGGATATTCAATCAGCACATCTATTCCATTATTTTTGCAATACTCCTGTTTTTGGTGGTGATCCAGTATATATGTCATTTTTCTGCCACCCAGAATTTCATAAGGTGAAACATCAAATGTAAATAAAACAGCCGTATCTCCGGGTATCTTTTGTCTGAGTACTTCATCGAGCAGACACTTGTGTCCAAGATGCATACCGTCAAACTTACCAAGTGTTACAATAGAGTTATTTAGTTTAAATTCTTTTGTTCCTTTTATAATCTGCATTTCCGACCACATATTCCTTTCAAATGAAGAACATTTTCACAGGAGCAAATACTCCTTCTGACGCTTTAAATGCATATATACCGGCAAACATTCCGTTCTCGTCATACACACGTACTCTTTCTCCATCTTTAAACTGTCCGGTTTTATTCAAATGTCTGATTAATAATGCATTCCCATTCTGAACCAATTTATTATATTTTGCAATTACGACACATTTTTTCAAATCCTTAAACATGTCATCAACAGAAATTATGTATTTGCCAATAGTACCGTTTTTGACAAATTCTTCTGTTTTTTCCAGTGTAATACAATCTTTCAATCCAAATCTGCCCGAACGAATACGTTCTAATTGTGTCATACATGCACCTGTACCCAGCCGTTCACCAATATCATTACAAAGTGTCCTTATGTATGTTCCCTTTGAACAGTCAACCGTCATGGTTATATATGGGATTTCAATCTTTTGAACATCGACTTCAAGTATCTTAACAGGCCTTGGTTTTCGCTCTACTTCAATCCCCTGTCTGGCAAGTTCATAAAGTTTTCTGCCGTTTACTTTTAACGCTGAATACATTGGTGGTATCTGCATATAATCTCCTACAAAACCATAAATCACGTCTTTTATTCTTTCTTCTGTTATATCATTTCCAAGGACAGATTCTTCTATAACTTTTCCCGAAATATCCTGAGTATCAGTCTTTTTTCCCAAAACCATTTCTGTGCGATACGCCTTATCTTTGTCAGTAAGCATGTCGCACAGTTTTGTAGCCTTTCCAATACATACCGGTAAAACTCCCGTAGCATCAGGGTCAAGCGTTCCGGTATGTCCTATTTTCTTTGTCTTAAGTATTCCACGAAGCTTTGCAACTACATCATGAGATGTATAACCTTTTTCTTTATATATACATATTATTCCATCCAAATTTTAATCCTTTCATGCCAATTGAAGTTCAATTTGTTCAGCAAGATTATTAATTACATCATAAACTGTTCCTTTCATATTGCATCCTGCTGCCCTTATATGTCCGCCACCGCCAAAATAAGTAGCTATAGTACTTACATCCACTATGGAATTTGATCTCATGCTGACTTTGTACTCTAATTCTTCTACCTGATACAGGAAAATAGCACACTCTACCCCCTTCGTAATTCTTAACTGCTCTACTATTCCATCCAGATCCTTATATGTAATTCCATAAAATTCCATCTCTGACTTTGTCACCACAGAAAAAATACACTTTTCATCGAAGAAAAGTATACTTTCAAGAAGTGCTCTTCCTAAAATCTGATTCTGAAGGTATGTTTTAGTATAAAATGTGCTATCAATAATTTCTGTAAAAGGTATTCCCATTGACATAAGTTTTCCCGCGATATGCATTGTCTTTTCTGACGTATTTGAATACTTAAATGCACCCGAATCATGTACAATACCCATGTACAATGCTTCAGCACAATTATACTTTACTTTATCCTCATCTAATAATTCGTATAAAACTTCACATGCTGAACTTGCCGTATGACAGACTATATTTTCCTGTGCGAATTTTTCATTGCTTATATGATGATCAATGCACAAAGTCTGTTTTGCATTTTCAAACATATTTACGAAATCGCCCGCCCTGTCTAACGAGCTTGAATCAAGCATTATATACAAATCATAAATTTTATCCTCAGGCTGATGTTTAACCAGTTCGGTATATCTGATAAAATCAAACTTATCTGAAAACTCTTCCAGATAAACATCAACAGCTATATCCGGGTAGTTATCTTTAACATAGTTAAATAATCCCATGCATGAACCGATACAGTCACCATCAGGACGCATATGTCCTGATATGGCAACTGTTTTCTTCCCTGCTAATACATCATCTATTCTTCCCATTATTAATTCTCCTCAGATTTATTATTTGCATTTACCTCATCAATTAGTTTCGACATATTTACACCATATTCTATAGACTGGTCTATAAAGAATCTTATTTCCGGTGTATTTCTTAAATTAATTCTCTGTGCAAGCTGTTTTCTTATATAACCTTCTGCACTGTTGAGTCCCTCAAGTGTACTTTTCTGTGATTCTTCATCGCCAAGAACACTTATATATGCTTTACAGGTTTTTAAGTCCGGCGCAACTTCAGCCGCAACTACACTTGTCATCGGGTTAATTCTCGGATCTTTTATTTCTTCCCTGATAATAAGACTCAGTTCATGTCCGACTTCAGTATTTATCCTCGTATTTTTTATACTGTTTTTTCTCATCGTGGCACTTCCTCCATTACATAAGCTTCTACAATATCGCCTTCCTGAATATCATTGAATTTTTCGAATACAAGCCCACATTCGTAACCGGATTTTACTTCCTTAACATCATCTTTAAACCTCTTAAGTGATGCCAGCGGTCCTTCAAATATCATATCTTTTTCTCTTGTAATTCTGACACTGCATCCTCTTCTGAATTCACCGTCAAGGATATATGATCCGGCAATATTTCCGACACCTGAAGCCTTAAATATCTGTCTGATTTCCGCATGACCAATAATTTTCTCTTCAAACACCGGGTCAAGAAGCCCCTTCATGGCAGCTTCTACATCCTCAATAGCCTGATAGATTACTCTGTAAAGTCTGATATCAACGCCTTCTCTGTCAGCAATTTCCTTTGAAGTGTTGTCAGGTCTTACATTAAAACCTATGATAATCGCATTTGATGCTGAGGCAAGTATAACATCTGATTCATTAATCGCACCAACACCACCGTGAATTATCTTAACTACAACTTCATCATTTGAAAGTTTTTCAAGACTCTGTCTTACAGCCTCTACTGAACCCTGTACGTCAGCTTTTACAATGATATTGAGTTCCTTAACATCTCCGGCCTGAATCTGGTCAAATAAATCATCAAGTGACATTCTTGATTTAGCCCTTGCAGTTTCTAATAATTTTTCTCTGCCTTCATTGATAAATGTATTAGCAAAACTTCTTGCTTCTTTTTCACTCTCCATGGCCACAAGTATTTCACCTGCATTTGGAACACCATTCAATCCGAGTATCTCTACAGGCATTGACGGTCCTGCTTCTTTTAATTTACGTCCTTTATCGTCTACCATCGCTCTGACTTTTCCATAGTAAGAACCTATGGCAACCGGTTCTCCGACATTTAATGTACCTTTCTGTACAAGAACTGTCGCGATGGAACCTCTTCCTTTATCAAGTTTTGCCTCGATAACGACACCTCTGGCTTTTCTCTTCGGATTAGCTTTTAACTCACTCACTTCTGCAGTAAGAAGAATCATCTCTAAGAGTGTATCAATTCCTTCTCTTGTATGAGCTGACACAGGTACAAATATTGTATCACCGCCCCAATCTTCCGGAACAAGTTCATATTCAGATAATTCCTGTTTTACTCTGTCAATATTTGCACTAGGTTTATCAATTTTGTTAATCGCTACAATAATACTGATTCCGGCTGCTTTTGCATGATTTATAGCCTCGACCGTCTGTGGCATTACTCCGTCATCAGCTGCAACTACAAGGATTGCAATATCTGTTGACTGTGCACCTCTCATTCTCATAGCCGTAAACGCTTCATGTCCCGGTGTATCAAGGAATGTTATTTTCTGTCCGTCAACATTTACAACATATGCACCAATATGCTGTGTAATTCCGCCTGCTTCTTTATCAATTACATTAGTCTCACGAATGGCATCAAGCAAAGATGTCTTACCATGATCAACGTGCCCCATAACACATACTACAGGAGGACGGCCTACCATATCCTCTTCTTTATCTTCTTCATCCTTTAATAACTCTTCTATAACGTCAACTTTTTCCTGCATTTCAGCAATAATATCAAACTCAAGTGCAATCTCTTCTGCTGTATCAAAATCTATTTCCTGATTAATTGTTACCATTCTGCCCTGCATAAATAACTTTTTAACAAGTGCTGAAGGCTGCATCTTCATCTTTTCAGCCAATTCCTTAATTGTTAAAATCTCAGGAATCAGAATCTGCTTTACCTCTTCCTCTTCTGCAGGCTCTTTCTTTACAGGCTGCTGGAATGCTCCAGGTCTGTTTGGATTCTTGTTTGGTTTATTAGGCTTTTTACTATTCTGGCTGCCGTTATTCTGGGCATTATTTTGATTTCCTTTATTTTTCTTATTTTTTTTAGCTGTTTTATTCTGATTATTATCAGCTTTTTCGCTATTCTGCGGATGATATACCTGACTTATATGAGGCTTTTTCTTTTCCTGTCTGTTTTCTCTATCACCCTGTTCTTTTGGTGACTTCTCGTTCTTTTTCTTATTATCTGCCTTGTTGTTAACCGGATTCTTATCTTCTTTTTTTGATTCAGATGTTTTATCCTGCACAAGACCAAATGCTTTCTTTACAATCTCCACTGCTTTTTCATCAATAGAACTCATATGGCTTTTTACTTCTATACCGTTATCAGCCAGAATTTTTTTGATTTCTTTAGTATCTTTACTGATTTGTTTTGCTAATTCATGAACTCTTATATTTGCCATTAGATTACCTCCGATTCTAAGTATTGCTCGATCTTCTTTGCCAGTCCCGCATCCGTAACCGCAACCGACGCTCTCATCTCCTTGCCGATTGCTTTACCAAGTTCTTCCTTCGTTCCGTATATATAAAATGGTATATGATAAAATGCACATTTGTCTCTAAATAACTTTTTTGTATTATCAGATGCATCCAATGCAACCAATACAATGCTGCATTCCAATGCTTTCACAGATTTTTCCACCGCAAACTCACCACTTTGAATCTTTCCTGCTTTCATCGAAATACTAAGTGTTGATAATACTTTATTGTTCATATTCCGTCATTTCCTCCTTCAATTTATCATATACTTCGGATGGAACGGCATGTTTCAGTGACCTTTCAAGTCCTCTGGTTTTATATGCTTTTTCCAAACATTCTTTAGATGAACACATATATGCTCCTCTTCCATTTTTCTTTCCTGTGTTATCAATTAAAATCTCGTTTTCTGAAGTCTTTATAACTCTTACAAGTTCTTTTTTTGTCTTCATTTCTCCACAGCCGACACATTTACGAAGAGGCGATTTTTTTATCTTATTCATTATACTTCTTCATCTTCCTCACTGAAATCAATTTCTTCTGCACCAACTTCATCTAATTCTTTTGCCTGTGACTCACTCTTTATATCAATCTTAAATCCTGTAAGTCTTGCCGCAAGTCTTGCGTTCTGTCCTGCTTTTCCTATAGCAAGTGATAACTGATAATCCGGTACAACTACCTTTGCCGTTTTTTCCTCATCATCTGCTACTACGGATACAACTTTTGCCGGACTTAATGCATTCTCTATCAGAACAGCCGGATTTTCACTCCAATTGATAATATCAATCTTTTCTCCACGAAGCTCGCTGACAATGGCGTTAACTCTGGCACCATTCATTCCGACACATGCTCCTACAGCATCCACATCTTTATTTTTTGAGTATACTGCAATTTTTGTTCTTGAGCCTGCCTCTCTTGCGATGCTCTTAATCTCAACTGTTCCATCTTTTACTTCTGCTACTTCTGCCTCAAATAATCTCTTCACAAGATCAGGATGTGTTCTTGATACTACAATCTTAGGTCCTTTGGGTGTATCTTTCACTTCTACAATATAGAGTTTGATTCTCTCTGTCGGCGTAAATACTTCTCCTTTTACCTGTTCTTTTTCTGAAAGAACGGCATCTGCCTTTCCGAGATTGATGCTGACATTTTTTCCGTTAATTTTTTGAACAATTCCTGTTACGATGTCTTTTTCTTTTCCGTAGTACTGATCATAGATTGCTTTTCTTTCTTCTTCACGTATTTTCTGTAATATAACGTTCTTAGCATTCTGGGTTGCAATTCTTCCGAATTCTTTTGATTCAACTTTTACGTTAACCACGTCTCCAATTTCATATTTTTTGTCGATTTCCTGTGCATCGTAAACACTAATTTCTGTTATAGGGTCTTCTACTTCTTCAACAACTGTCTTAGCTGCTATAATCTGATAGTCTCCTGTTTCTCTGTTTACTGTCACAGTAACATTATCTGCTTTTTCAAAATGATTTTTATATGCTGTAACTAATGAAGTCTCTATAGCTTCAAACATTATCTCTTTGCTTATATCTTTCTCTTTCTCTAACACTTCCAGTGCATCTAACAATTCTTTGTTCATCTCAGTTTATTCCTCCTTAATTTAAAAATCTAATGTAAGACGAATCAATGCTATATCAGTCCTGTTAAAACTCATATCTGTGTCTTCATCAATCTCTATTGTCACAGTTTCTTTGTCAAACTCTTTTAGTATACCTGTAAACTCTTTCTGCTTATCTACAGCCTTAAACAGTTTGAGTTCAACTTCGTTTCCTATGTTCCTTGCGAAATCTTTGTCTTTTTTTAACGGTCTTCCAAGTCCCGGAGAACTTACTTCCAATATATAGGCATCTTCTATATAGTCTTCCTCATCAAGCTTATCGCTTAATGCCCTGCTTATCACTTCACAGTCATCTATATTGATTCCACCAGGTTTATCGATATAAAGGCGAAGATACCAGTTGCTTCCTTCTTTGACATATTCCACATCTACAAGTTCAAAATTGTTTTCTTCAACTAATGGAAGTGCCAATTCTTCTGTTCTCTTTTCGTATTCTTCTCTTCTTCCCAAAAAAATCGCCTCCTTTAAAAGCTTGGGCTCGTTGTCACACAAAACACAAAGAGTGGACATGCGTCCACTCTCCAGTAACTAGTCTTTATAAACTTTTTCCATTTTATCATGTTTTTGCTGTAATTGCAAGGTTTTTTTTATATTACTGCCTATACGATTTTTCCATCCGACAAATGAATTACTCTCTGACAGTATTTTGCCACTTTTTCATTGTGAGTTATTATAATTACTGTTTTTCCGGATTTGTTTATCTCTGTAAAAATGTTCATTATATCATTTGCCTATAGCAAATCCAAACCAAGCTTCTTTTTTGATAAGCTACATATCAGTTTTTTCGCGCATATCATACTCTGTATCCTCTTCTATAAGCTGTAGCATTATGCTTGCAAATAAAGGATCAAACTGACTTCCAATACCCTCCCTGATTTCCTTTTTTACAATTTCCTGTGGCATAAAACTTCTGTAACTTCTGTTACTCGTCATCGCATCATATGCGTCAGCAACAGCTATGATTCTTGCCTCTATCGGTATATCACTGCCCGTCAGTCTGTCAGGATAACCCTTTCCGTCATATCTCTCATGATGCCATCTTGCTCCTACCATCAAATTAGGCATTTCAATAATTTTACGCAATATCTCAGCACCTACAACAGGATGAGTCTTTATTTCTTCAAACTCTTCATTTGTCAATCTTCCGGTTTTGTTAATTATTGTATCCGTTACACCTATTTTCCCGACATCATGCAACAGTCCCATCATATATATTTCCTCCTGCTGCGTGTTGGTATAACCAGCCTTTTCAGCAATCTGCATAGCATACTTGGCTACCCTTTCTGAATGGCCGTTCGTATATTTATCTTTTGCATCAATCGTCTGGGCAAGCGATTGAATAATATGTATTGACAGTGACTCAACTTCTCTTGTTTTATTATCTACCTCTTCTTCAAGATTATTCTGCAAATGAACCAGCTCATCAGTCATAACACTGAAAAATTTTGATATTCTTTTCGAAATAGGAATAATCTCGCCTGCCATCTCCTGTTTTTCATCTATGCTTTGTAAAATATTCTTTTTTTCACCTTCTCTTAATCCTACTGCAACTATAGCACTATTAAGAACTCCGCCTTTATTATTATGCCAATAGATTTCATATCCGCCATGACAATTAACCGCTTCATTATTATATCTCTTATAATAATCCCACTCATTATGAGCTTCGTCACCAAGATAAAAGATCCTATTAAAACACATTGACATTATTACTGCATCTGCAGCAAATTCTCTCATTCGTTCGCTTCCGTTTTTCGAGGATTTCAATATCTCTTCCGGCGTGCTATAAGATAATCTTAACTTTTCACCCGGATACACGACTCCCGAAAAATACAATTCTCCATCTTCACTGTAAATCGGCATAAAGCATATATCCATATCGTTTCTATGCACCATCAACGGAAATTCACAGACATTGAATATAAAATATCTATCCCATTGAACTCCCAGATATTTATTATAAATATCTACCGCCGGCATATTATCTATCGTTTTAATGGCACCTTCGCCATAAGGCTTTCTATCTGCAATTGTGTACTCAAATTCTTTCCCGACTGCTTTCCATCCCAGTACATAATCCATTTTTATATCCAATGCGTCACCTGCGTAAATAACCAGTGAAAAGCCACTGTTAATAATACGTTTTCCTAAACAAAATCCATTATTTTCAATCTCAGATGATACATTATCCGGTCTTTTGTCTGTAACAGCCATAGCTCCCCAAAATGGAACTTCGCTGTGTCCTAATGAAGCCATTCTTAAAAAAGCAGTTACGTCAAGCATCGGATTAGCAGGATATACCTCCACACCTTTTATCGAATCATTGCTGCTTAGTATTTTTTCTATCTTTTTTCCTATTTCAATTTCTTCACCGGGAACGCACTCATACTGTAGGACGATAAAATCTGTTTTTTTCGATGTTATTATATTCATTACTATATATTCTACCGGCAAAACGCCCTCACCGGTTAACTCCGATATTCCGACACATTTGAATAACGGCAGTTCTTCTTTTATGCGTTTTCTTAATTGATGCGCTTTTTCTCCTGAAATACATGTAGTGAATATATGAATCAATGCATCATGAAAATCTTTAGCTCTGTACTCATCACGAATCACACTGACAGCGTCCATCGCTTCTTGAAATTTTGCAAATTGATAGTTTTTTTGTTCCATACGCTTTCCTCCCGATTTGAAGTGATGTAACATAAAACAAACTAAACTATTTTTATTTTACCATAATGTTTTTTATATTTCAATTATAATACAATCCGTGCTTTACCTTGCAATTATCGACTTTAAATGATACAATATAAAAAAAATATACTTGGGGGCAGAAATATGAGATTAATTACGAGATCTGATTTCGACGGACTTGCCTGTGCTGTTTTTTTAAAGGAAGCAGGCATTATTGACACTTACAAATTCGCTCATCCAAAGGATTTGCAGGATGGACTTATTGAAGTTACAAAGGATGATTGTCTGGCAAACGTTCCTTTTGTTGAGGGTTGTGGTTTATGGTTTGACCATCATTCAAGTGAGCAGGAACGAAATGCGTACAAAGGTAAATATGTCGGTGAAAGCAAAAGCAGTCCCAGTGCTGCACATGTTGTCTATGATTATTACGGTGGAAAGGAAAGATTTCCTCATTTTGACGACCTTTTAGAGGCCGTTGATAAAGTAGATTCGGCAAATCTTACGAAAGAAGAAATTTTAAACCCTACCGGATGGGTGCTGTTAGGATTTATAATGGATCCAAGAACCGGTTTAGGAAGATTCAGACAGTTTACAATTAGTAATTACCAGCTGATGGAAAAACTGATTGACTGGTGTCGTACGATGACTATCGAAGAAATAATGCAACTTCCTGATGTTAAAGAAAGGATTGAGCTATATTTTGAACAGACCGGGAAGTTTGTAGAAATGGTTAAAGCTCATACAGAAGTTAAGAACAACGTTATTATAAGTGATTTACGTGGACTTGAAACCATATACACTGGTAACAGATTCATGATTTACAGCCTTTATCCTGAAGCAAATATTTCCGTATGGATAGTTTCCGGAAGAGCCGGTCAGGGATGCTCATGCGCTGTCGGATACAGTGTTTTGAATAAGACATGCTCTATCGATGTCGGAGCGCTCATGCTTAAATACGGCGGAGGCGGTCACAAGGTTGTAGGTACATGCCAGTTCAGTAATGAGACTATGTCTGAAAAAGTTCCTGCTCTATTAGATGAGATTATTAAAATGAATAGTTAGAATGTTTAAAAAAGCTCCCCGTCAGTGGTATTATCACCGGCGGAGAGTTTTTTACAGCTTTAAGATTTACTCCATATTATTTATAATGTTGTATAATATTCTATATAATTCTTTCATGTCTTTTTCATCAAGGCATGCACACATCTTTTTCTTCATACTCAAGCCTGCTTCCACTGCCTTCTGCTTCAATTCTTCACCCTTCTGAGTGATTTGTATCATCTGCACTCTTTCATCCTTGCTGCTTCTCGAAAGTGTAACATACCCCTTGTCTTTGAGTTTTCTGATTAATGGTGATATGGTTCCCGTATCAAGAAATAACATTTTTCCTAAATCCGTTACCTTTAGATTCTTCTTTTCCCACATTACTATCATCGCTATATACTGCGTGTAAGTCAAATCCAGCTTTTCCAGGTAAGGCTTATATTTTCTGATGATTTCCTTTGATACGACATACAATGGAAAACATAACTGGTTATCCAGTTTCAAAATATCATTATTATTTACATCTTCCATGTTATACCGCCTCTAAAATATCTTCCTTTGAAGTCAGCCCTATAAATACATTCTTCGCTTCTCCGTTTTTAAAAACCATTATAGTTGGAATGCTCATAACACCATATTTTATCGCTAAATCCCGGTTTTCATCCACATCGATTTTTCCCACTATCAAATCATTGCGACTGCCTGCAATCTCATCCATTATAGGAGACTGCATTTTACATGGTCCACACCATGTGGCAAAAAAATCTACTATCACCGTTTTCTCTGCTTTTAATACCTCATTTTCAAAATTGTCCTGTGTAAACTTTCTTAAATACATAACCTTAACATTCCTTTCATTTATATTGTATACTCTTTACATATTTCACAGCTGCAAGCCCCGCTACGGCTCCCTCATATGCTGCTTTATTAACCTGTAAAAATCCGCCTGCGAGATTTCCACATACGTAGATTCCTTTTACATTAGTCTCCATGTTCTCATCTGTCTGAATAATGCCATTTTCCATAAGTATTCCCAGCTTCTTCGCAAAATCACCACCGCCAGCCTGTCCAATTGCAACAAATATACCGTCAATAGCTAACTCTGAGTTATCTTCAAATATAACCTTCGAGACAATGCCGTCGTCTCCTGCTATCTGTAAGATTTTACTCTTTTTAACTATATAGTCGCTATCTTCTGTCATATTCTCACCATTAGTCAGTATTGTAATCTCAGAAGCAACATTCTTAAGATCATTTGCTTCTGAAATGGCATATCTTCCATTTCCAATCACCGCAATCTTCTTGTTTCTATAAAAGAAGCCGTCGCATATGGCACAGTACGAAATGCCTCTTCCTTCATACTCATCTATTCCTTTAATATCAGGTTTTATTTTTTTATTCCCTGTTGCAATAACCACTGACTTTGCCTTATACTCATTTGTAAATGTCTTTACAACAAATTCGCCGTCACCTCCTGTTACGTCGGTAACTTCCTCATTTAAAAGATGAACACCCAGGTTCGTTGCCTGTCCGATTCCGTTATTATATAACTCCTGTCCGTTAATTCCATTCACAAATCCATAATAGTTATCTATCTTGTGTGCCTTTAACAATTGTGACTCCATTGTGTAAAATACCAGCACATTCATATTCGCCCTTTTTGCATATATCGCTGCAGATATTCCTGCAGGTCCTCCTCCTATAACAATTAAATCGTACATTACGCACCTCCATTTGTATTGTTTACGTTTATATTGTACGCAATATTTTTATCATTGTCAATAAAAAATTTTTTTAAAAATTTTAAAAAAGTGCTTGCATTTTTTTTTAAGATAGTATATACTGTCATAGTACTAAATAAATGGCTCGTTGGTCAAGCGGTTAAGACGTCGCCCTCTCACGGCGAAATCAGCGGTTCGATTCCGCTACGAGCTGCTTTTAAAACTACCGAGTGATACGGTAGTTTTTTAATTATTTATATTCACTTTATAGATTATATTATTTCCTTTTTTCCCTATCTTATCCACTGTCCCTACGTAAAAAAGTATATTCATCACTACTCTCGCAAGCGACACATGTATTCGTGCTGTCTTTGCCAAATCCTTTGTGGTAAATTCTTCCGGAAGTTCAATAGGAAGAAATTGCATATAGTCCTCTTTCCGCATTATTTCTATCTCTTCTGTAAATGCCACCGGGATTTTGTCATATTTTGAACCACGTCTGCTTTTTTTACTTTTTTTCTTATTAAGTATCTTATACTCATCAACATCAATAATCGCTATTTTAAAATGCAGGTTTTCATTTCTAAGATAAGCTTTAATCTTATATAGCTCCGGAAAAATAAAGTATTCATTGCCATGTACCGGAGATTTTCTTTTAGGATAGTATTCACCTGTAGTTTCATCAATCCATGTAAGCCAGGTATTTCCTGCTACAGGATAGACTACCGTAACATCATAATAAGGTAGAAATCTTGCGAGTTTTTCCCTTAATTTGTTAAAATGTGCCGTCTGTATTTCAACGATTTCACCATCACGGTATATATCAGCCACCATACCTTCAACCGGTATCTCCTGTTTATCTTCATCCGGTTCATAATAATTTTTCAAAACAGCATGAACAGTCTTTTCAGAAAGAACGCCTATACTGTGGCGTTCTCGCTGAATTCCCATTATTTTTTTCTGTGCATTTTTAAATCTTTTCTGGTCTATATTGTATTCCATCGATAGTATTACTCCATTGTTACTATTTACATCATCATATCAAAAAGTGACAACTGATTTGATTCCGGTAAGTCTTTGAGAATTCCTAAATCAGACATTAAATCCGTCAGTGTAGTGCTGACTTTCGCTCTCTCCCTGAAATCATCTTTTGATAAAAATTTACCATTCTTTGCAGCTTCTACTATAGAATCAGCAGCCTTATCCCCCAGCCCGTCTATGCTGCTTAACGACGGCATCAGTTTTCCATCCATAATCTGAAATTTATGTGCCTGTGCCCTATAAATATCTATCGGTTCAAAATCAAATCCTCTTGCATACATTTCCTGAACGATTTTCATATCTTTTAATGCATCTTCTTCTTTCTTTGATAAAAGATTTTGAGCATTACGGTTTTTGTAATCTTTCAGATGATACTCCAGTCTTTCCTGTCCAAGACACATAAGTTCATAGCTGAATGCTGAAGCTCTTATGCTAAAATATGCCGCATAATAAGCAAGCGGGTAATACACTTTAAAATATGCAATTCTAAACGCCATCATTACGTATGCGGCAGCATGTGCCTTCGGGAACATGTACTTTATCTTTTTACATGACCATATATACCAGTCAGGCACGTCATGCTTTAACATCTCTTCCTCCCAGTCAGGCTTTAATCCTTTACCTTTTCTTACACTCTCCATTATTGTAAATGATAATTCTGAATCAAGACCTTTGTTAATCAGGTAAATCATAATATCATCACGCGTACATATCGCAGTTGAAATAGTCGCTTTTCCTTCAAGGATTAATGCCTGTGCATTTCCAAGCCATACATCCGTTCCGTGTGACAATCCGGAAATTCTTATTAAATCCGAAAATGTGCTTGGCTGTGTATCAATAAGCATCTGTATAACAAAGTCAGTTCCAAATTCCGGTATTCCCTGTGAACCAAGCGGACAGTCTCCTATATCTGACGGATTTATTAATAGTGCATGTGTATCCTTAAAAAGCGACATTACCTCCTGGTTGTCAAACGGAATCTGCTTTGCATCGATACCTGTCAAATCTTCAAGCATACGAATCATGGTCGGATCGTCGTGTCCGAGTATATCAAGTTTCAACAGATTATGATCAATTGAATGGTACTCAAAATGTGTAGTTATTGTTTTTGTTGTCATATCATTAGCAGGATGCTGTACCGGCGTATATGTGTTAATATCTTCACCTAACGGAAGAACAACTATTCCTCCCGGATGCTGACCTGTAGTTCTGTGAATACCTACACATCCCTTAGAAATTCTGTTAATTTCACACTTTCTCTTTATCTGGTCACGCTCTTCAAAGTATTTTTTTACATAGCCGTATGCCGTTTTATCCGCAAGAGTTCCTATCGTTCCGGCTCTGAAAGTCTGACCCTTTCCAAAAATAACTTCCGTATACTCATGTGCTTTACTCTGATACTCGCCTGAGAAATTAAGGTCAATATCAGGTTCCTTATTTCCCTTAAATCCAAGGAATGTTTCAAATGGTATGTCAAAACCTGCTTTCACCAGATTCTCTCCACAGTTCGGACATTTTTTATCAGGCATATCACAACCTGAACCTCCGGTAAAAGCTTTAACCTCATCAGAATCAAATTCACTGTAATGACATTTTTCGCAATAATAATGTGGACTTAGCGGATTTACCTCCGTTATTCCCGACATTGTCGCTACAAAAGATGACCCTACAGAACCTCTCGAACCAACCAGATATCCGTCTTCGTTTGATTTCCAAACCAGCTTCTGTGCAATGATATACATAACCGCATATCCGTTTGATATAATAGAATTCAGTTCCCTTTCAAGTCTTGCAACCACAATTTCAGGCAAATCGTCTCCATACATACTTCTTGCAGTATCATAGCAGATATCACGAAGTGTCTGATCAGAGTTTTCAATAACCGGCGGTGCCTTATGAGGACTTACAGGAAAAATGTTATCTATCATATCTGAAATTTTATTAGTATTTGTAACCACCACTTCGTAAGCCTTATCACTACCAAGATACTTAAATTCCTCAAGCATCTCCTCAGTTGTCCTGTAGAACAATGGTGCCTGGTCGTCCGCATCTTTAAACCCCTTTCCCGCCATGATTATTCTTCTGTATACTTCATCCTCAGGATCCATAAAATGCACATCACAGGTTGCAACTACAGGTTTATTAAATTCTTCACCAAGCTTTACTATCTTTTTATTAATCTCTATTAATTCTTCCTTTGATGAAACACTGCTTTTTTCACTGTTAATCATAAATTCGTTATTGCCTAAAGGCTGTATTTCAAGGTAATCATAAAACTCAGTAAGACGTGCTATTTCTTCATCACTTTTTCCTTCTAAAACTGCCTGATATAACTCTCCCGCCTCACATGCAGAGCCAATCAGAAGGCCTTCCCGATACTTTAAAAAATCACTCTTAGGTATTCTTGGAAATCTGTGAAAATATTTTATATGTGAATCCGATACCAGGTGATACAGGTTCACTCTTCCAACTTCACCTGTTGCGAGTATTATGGCATGATGTGTCGGCATCTTCATAATTGTTTCTGCATCAGATATTCCCATTTCATTTACACCGTCTAAGTCATGTATGTCCTTTTGTCCAAGCATTTCTATTAATTTTAAGAATATGCCGGCCGTACACTCTGCGTCGTCCACCGCACGGTGATGATTAAGCAGGGAAACTCCTAACGCTTTTGCAACTGTATCCAGTTTAAAATTTTTAAGTCCCGGCATCAGTATTCTTGCGAGATTTACCGTATCGACAATGGTAAATTTTTTCTCTATTCCCATTCTTTCACAGTTTCTCATAATAAAACTCATATCAAAATCAGCATTATGAGCTACCATCACACAATCCTTTGAAAATTCTATAAATTCAGGGAGTATCTCCTCAATAGTTCTTGCGTCTATTACCATACTGTCATTGATACCCGTCAATTTTTCAATTCTGAATGGAATCGGTTCTTTTGGATTAACGAAGGTACTGAAACGTTCCTTTATTTGTCCGTCTGATACTTTTACGGCTCCTATCTCAATAATACGGTTATTCAATGCGCTAAATCCCGTGGTCTCTAAGTCAAATACAACATAATCACCACTCAGCGACTGTCCCTCTGAATTTGTGACAACATTTTTTATATCATCAACAAGATATGCTTCCACTCCATATATTATCTTAAAGTCAAACGGCTCCCATTTGTATTTCCCCTCTATATCACGCAATGCATGAAATGCTTCCGGGAATCCCTGTACAAGTCCGTGGTCTGTTATGGCAAGTGCCGTGTGTCCCCATGAGATAGCCCTCTTAATAAGATCCTTTGCGCTTGTAACTCCGTCCATATCACTCATTTTAGTGTGACAATGAAGCTCTACTCTTTTCTCAACACTGTTATCCATTCTCTTGGTTCTGAAATCACTGCATTTTTTTATTCCGATTATGGATGCCATTGTTAATTCACCATCATACCTGTCGACAGTAACCACCCCTTTGATTTTAAGGAATTCTCCCTTTTTCACTACCGCAAGAATATCATCTAAAAATTCATTTTTAGTAAACATTTTAACCGTAATTGAATCTGTAAAATCCGTTACATCAAACATTACTATTGTCTTCTCTCCACGGATTTCTCTCTTATCAAGCTCTATAATCCGGCCTTTTATCGCTGTTTCTCCAACCTCTTCTCCTATGCTTGCTATCGTTACGATTTCTTCCTCGTCATCAAAATCTCTTCCGTAAAGAACATCCGGATTATTCTCTTTTCTATAACTTCTATATGATTTTTTCGGTTCTTCTTTTGCCACTTCTGTTTTTTGTGGCATTTCAGTTTTTTTGCCTTCAGCGGGTTTCTCCTGCTGTTTTTGAGCAGCTTCTTCATTTTCCACTTCACTTTCTGCAACAACATTTTCAATTATCGCAGCAACCTGAAGGTCAATCTTTTTCTTTTTTTCTTCGCCAAAACTCTGCTTATCATTTTTATAATCTATAATGACTTCTACCGGCAGACCACATCTTTCCCAAAATATTTTTTCAAGTATTCTTGACAATTCTGACTCTTTCATTCTGTTTATTGTCGAATCCTGTATGGACAGATTCATATATTTGTCATCAGTAAATGAATAATCTGATCTTTTTAACATGTGATACATTATCACACTATAATCTTTTAACTCTGACAATATGCTTTCTCTGTAAATTTTATA
This sequence comes from uncultured Lachnospira sp., assembly GCA_946186125.1. Lineage (GTDB taxonomy): Bacteria > Bacillota > Clostridia > Lachnospirales > Lachnospiraceae > UBA2821. The sequence goes on from CAMHLZ010000001.1 coordinate 123,044, forward strand.
AAGCCTTTCCGGAGTGTATTGTCCGGAGAGGCTGAATTTTTCAATTATATTGACTTTTACGGATGAATCTTCAAATATCTGTTTTTTTATTATTTCCTCAATTTTGCGTATAATCTTTTTTTCAATTAGTCTGTTACTCAATATGTAGATTCTCACCGCATTATTATTCCTGTTTCTGGCTACCTTTGTAACAGCTACCTTTTCAAACAGATCATGTATATCTCCATCTGTCTGTATTGTTGGAAAAACATCAAAAAAATATTTTGTTTCCATATAGTGTTCATACCCTTTCAAAACTAAACATTGTAAATTAGCTTTATCTCATTTTCAAGTGCTTGAAGAAGCTCGTTTTCAGGAAGTTTCTTAACTATCTCTCCTTTTTTTATAAGTAGTCCTTCTCCCTTGCCTCCTGCTATTCCCAAATCTGCTTCTCTTGCCTCACCGGGACCGTTAACAACGCATCCCATTACGGCAACTTTAATGTCCAGATTTTCATATTTCTGCACCATATTCTCTACCTGATTTGCCAGTTCTATCAGATTAATCTGAGTTCTTCCGCAGGTTGGACATGATACTACTGTTATTCCACCCTTTCTAAGTCCCAATGTTTTTAATATTGTCTTTGCAGAACGTATCTCTTCTAACGGATTTCCTGTAAGCGATACCCGTATCGTGTCTCCGATTCCTTCATTAAGGATTATTCCAAGTCCTATAGCCGATTTAATGTTTCCTGAATATAATGTACCTGATTCGGTAATTCCTACATGAAGAGGATATGCTGTCTTTTGTGCTATCAGTTTGTGTGCTTCAGCGCACATAAGTACATCTGATGATTTTATGCTTATTACAATGTTTTCATATCCAAGTTCTTCAATCAGCTTAACTTTATCCAAAGCACTTTCTACAATCCCCTGTGCAGTGACTTTTCCATATTTTTCAAGTATTGATTTCTCTAATGATCCACTGTTGACACCCACACGTATAGGAATCTGTCGTTCCTTCGCTTTCATCACAACTGCTTCAAGTTTTTCACGTCCGCCAATGTTTCCCGGGTTGATTCTTATCTTATCTACACCGTTTTCCATTGCCTTTATAGCAAGTCTGTAATCAAAATGAATATCTGCAACAAGCGGTACGCTTATCTGTTTTTTTATATCTTTTATTGCCTCTGCTGCTTCCTCTGTGGGAACTGCACACCTTATTATGTCACATCCTGCCTCTTCTAATGACTTAATCTGACGGACAGTGGCATCTATATCTTCAGTCTTTGTGTTGGTCATCGACTGAATCAATATAGGATTGCCACCTCCGATTTTTTTATCTCCAATACAAATTACCCTTGTGTTATCTCTATGTGCCATCTGGATCTTCTCCTTACTTTACATTATTTTCTTAATATCATTTACCAGTACAAACACCATTAAAATCATTAAAAGAGCCATACCTATTAAATGCACAACTGCCTCTTTTTCTTTTGGAACCGGCTTTTTACGTATTGCCTCGATAATGACAAATACAAGTCTTCCTCCGTCGAGTGCAGGAAATGGCAATAAATTAATAACGCCCAGATTCACACTGAATAATACTGTAAGAAAAGCCATATTTAAAAATACATAAAAGCCGCCTTCACTCTTAGTCTCTTCATATGTCTCACCTACTATGTCAGCTATTCCTACCGGTCCTGAAACGGCATCAGCACCAATTTTTCCTGTCACAAGCATCTTAAGACTTTTTAATACGTAACCTATTCCATATCTCATCTCTGTAAAACTATATCTTAGCACACCTACAGGTGATGTTTTCACCCTGCCTGAGCTGTATCTGAGTCCTATACTGTAAGTAGTACCCGGTTCTACAGATTTTTTTATTGTCTCTTTTCCACGTAATATTTCTATCTCTATCTTGTCTTTTGTAAGCGGATTTTCTTTAAGATATTCACTTACTTCCTCTCCGGATGATATCTCATAACCATTGATTGACACAAGAATATCACCGGCTTTTACTCCTGCTTTTTGTATGGCACTGCCTTCCACAACTGCCGAAATCTCGGCAGGCTTTTCATTTGCATAATATGAAATCCCCAGATTGTATACCTGCTTTGGAACAAGTTTGGTTGAAACTTCTTTTCCGTCTCTCTTATAAGTTATATTTACAGGTTCTTTCGTAACCGGATTAATAAATTGTTCTAATGATAAATCTCTTGATATCACTATATTCTGCCCATTATATTTTGTAATAACGTCGCCTTCTTTTAATCCGGCTTCCTCTGTTGCCGTGCCCTCCTCCGGTTCTAATACCGTACACCTGTCATATCCGACACTTCCAATAATTATAACAGACAGAAAAAATGCAAGAAAAAAATTAAACATAGGACCCGCTGCAAGTACTACCATTCTTGCCCATACGCTCGCATTGTTAAATGATTCCTCATTATCTGTATCATCTTCATCTTCACCAAGCATCTGACATGCTCCGCCAAACGGAATGAGTTTCCATGAATATAAAGTATCACCTTTTTTAAACTTTAATAATCTTGGTCCCATTCCAATTGAAAATTCTACTACTCCTATTCCATTTTTCTTTGCCATTATAAAATGTCCAAATTCATGCACAAATACCAATACGCTAAATACTATTACTGTTAATAATATACTCATTATGTCCTCCATAGAATATTTCATTATTTTAAACTGTCTATATAATCATATGTATCCTGTTCAACCGAAAGAATATCTTCGAGTGTCGGATTATTAATGTTTTGATGTCTGTTCATACATTTTTCCATAATATCCGTAATATCCAAAAATCCAATCTTACGATTCAAAAACATTGCCACTGCTTTTTCATTTGCCGCATTCATTACTGTCGGAAGGCTTCCTCCTGCCTTTCCTGCCTCTCTGGCAAGATACAATCCTCTGAAATTTTCCATATCCGGTATCTGAAAATTTATACTGCTTATCTTTGAAAAATCTATTCTCTCACCTTTTAGATTACGTCTGTCAGGGTAATACAATGCATATTGAATCGGAAGTCTCATGTCCGGAGTTCCAAGCTGTGCCATAACAGCTCCATCCACAAATTCTACCATTGAATGTATGAGACTCTGTGGCTGTACAACTACACGTATATTGTCAATATCAACATCAAATAACCACTTGGCTTCAATAATCTCAAGACCTTTGTTAACCATTGTAGCTGAATCTATAGTTATTTTTCTTCCCATTGACCAATTGGGATGATTTAGTGCATCCTCAACAGTTACATTTTTCATCATCTCCCTTGTCATATTCCTGAACGGTCCTCCTGACGCCGTAAGCAGCAGACTGCTTAACTGCTCTCGTTTCTCACCATTTAAACACTGGAATATCGCACTGTGTTCACTGTCAACAGGCAAAATCTTTACGTTATTCTGCGCTGCTGTCTGCATAATAATGTGTCCTGCCGTTACAAGAGTCTCTTTATTTGCAAGAGCTATATCTTTATGTGCATTGATTGCTGCCAATGCCGGTCTTATTCCAACCATACCAACTACGGCAAGAACCACAATAACTGCATCATCTGTTGTTGCTGCAGTTATCAGACCCTCCATCCCCTTATACACTTCTACATCTAAATCTTTCACTCTCTGACTGAGAAGGACTGCTTTTTCTTCATCCCACACAGCAGCTACCTTGGGTTTAAATTCACGTATCTGCTGCTCTAATAATTCTATATTACTTCCCGCGGTTAACGCAATTACCTGAAGGTCATCATTTGCTCTTACAATATCTAATGTCTGGGTACCTATTGAACCGGTTGAACCCAGTATCGCTATATTTTTCATTTTTTTCCTCCAAAACCAAAATTATTTATAAATACATAACAAAATAATAGATAATTGGTGCTGTAAAAATAACACTGTCAAAACGGTCAAGTATTCCACCATGCCCGGGAATTAATTTTCCGTAATCTTTAACGTCATAATTTCTCTTAATACCTGAAGCTGCCAAATCCCCTATCTGCGATACCATTGCTGCGACTCCACACATCACAGGTACCATTATCATTGAATTATTTATTGTAAATTTGTCAGCAAATATCATTGTATATGCCAACCCAAGCAATGCAGCCCCTGCTATTCCGCCAATTCCACCTTCGACGGATTTCTTTGGACTCAGCACAGGTGCCATCTTATGCTTTCCAAACATAACACCAACAAGATACGCACATGTATCGCATCCCCATGAACATAAGAAAATCAGCCAGACAATATATAAACCATTTTCAAGCATTCTTGTTCTATATACATACGAGAGCATAACACACACATACACAATTCCAAAAAATACAGCCATTATCTGATTTGCTTTGTACTTTGGAAACGAAAAAACAAATACTCCCATAGCAAGCATAATAACTGCCAATAACATCGGAAGAAGTAACACTTCATTATCTGTCCTGATAAGTGCAAAGTAGCCTAAAGCCCCAATATAACCGACTATTCCGGGCAGCCTTTTTTCTACTTCATAAACTTTATATAATTCAGACAATCCTATTAATGCTGTCACTGTTATGACAACAAATAATACATCATTTCCCATTATTATTGTTATTAAAGCTATCACAACCAGGATTATTCCACTAATAGTCCTTTCAAGAAAGGATTTGTTCATAAGTTTTTCTATCTTTGACATACTTATTCCTCATTAACGCCTCCAAAGCGTCTGTCTCTTCCATTATATTTTTCAATTGCTTTTATCAGCTCATCTTTATCAAAATCAGGCCATAACACATCAGTAAAATAAAATTCAGCATAAGCCAGCTGCCACATGAGATAATTAGATAATCTTTCTTCACCACTTGTTCTGATGAGCAAGTCAGGATCCGGAATCCCTGCTGTGTCTAAATACCCTGAAATCATTTTTTCGTCAATATCTTCTACATTGGTTATTCCATCAACACAATCCCTGACAATCCTCTTAACTGCTCTTGTTATCTCATCTTTACTGCCATAATTAAGTGCAATGGTAAAGTTCAGTCCTGTGTTATTCTTTGATGCTTCTTCAAGTTCTTCTATCTTTTCACGAATATCATCACTTAGTCTGCTTCTTTCACCTATCACACGAACTTTCATATTATTTGTATTCGCTCTCTTAATACAATCTTTTAGGTAGTTTCTCAAAAGCTTCATAATAGCATTTACTTCTTTTTCAGGTCTGCTCCAATTCTCAGTTGAAAATGCATAAACTGTCAGATATTTTATTCCCACACTATCTGCATCTTCGCAAATTTGTTCTACTGTCTTAGCACCCTGCACATGTCCCATGTTTCGCGGAAGCATTCTTTTCTTTGCCCATCGTCCGTTTCCATCCATAATGATTGCAACATGCTCCGGTATTTTCATTCCCTCTAATACTTTATTATTACTCATAGTTTTCTCCATTTCAAAGAAATTTTAAAAAGGGGAGTATTATCTCCCCTCTGTAAACATGTTAAACAGTAAGAATATCTTTTGACTTATCTTCAATTACATTATCAATCTCTGCAACATATTTATCTGTCATCTTTTGAATCTTATCTTCTAACTGCTTTAATTCATCTTCTGATATTTCATTGGCCTTGTTCTGCTTTTTAACTGCGTCATTTGCATCTCTTCTTACATTTCTGACAGCTACTTTGGCATTCTCGCCTTTTTTCTTTACATCTTTAACCAATTCTTTACGTCTTTCTTCTGTGAGTTCAGGAAATACAAGTCTTACGGCCTTTCCGTCATTTGTAGGTGTGAGTCCCAAATCTGATGTAAGTATTGCTTTTTCGATTTCCTTAATCAGATTTGGTTCCCATGGCTGAATCTGAATCATTCTTGCCTCAGGAACTGATACATTTGCCACCTGCTGTAATGAAGATGGTGTTCCATAATAGTCTACTTTAATCTTATCCAGTATATGAGGGTTTGCCCTTCCTGCCCTTATAGTCGAAAGCTCTGCTCTTAGACTATCAATTGACTTTTCCATTTTTTCCTCAAACTGTTTTAAATCTTCCATCGTAAATCTCCTATTCTACTATAATATCTGTACCTGTAAATTCTCCAAAAACTGCATTAACAATGCTATTTTCTTTATTCAATCCAAATATTTTAACAGGCATTTTATTTTCCATACATAAAACGGATGCAGCCAAATCAATTACACCCAGTTTTTTATCAATGATTTCATTTATTGACAACGAATCATATTTTTTAGCATCAGGGTTTTTATTAGGATCGCTGTCATAAACTCCATCGACAGCCTTTGCTGCCAACACGCAGTCAGCCTCTATCTCTATTGCCCTGAGAATCATTCCTACATCTGTAGAAAAATAAGGATGTCCTATACCACCTGCAAAAAAGACTACCATATTTTTGGAAAAATATTTATTCGCTCTGTCTTTTGAAAACAGTTTCGTAAATGAACCGCATTCAAAAGGAGTAAGTACCTGAGTCATCATTCCTTCAGTCCTGAAGATTTCAGAAACATAAATACAGTTCATAACAGTTGCAAGCATACCTATCGCATCCGCCTTAGTACGGTCAATCTTTTCGCTGCTTCTGCCTCTCCAAAAATTTCCGCCTCCAATTACGATTCCCACCTGTATTCCTTTATCTGTAAGCTGTCTAACCTGCTTAGCTACATTCACAACCGTAGCTTCGTCAAATCCTGTCTTCTTTTCACCTGCAAGTGCTTCTCCACTTAATTTTAATAGTACTCTCTTTAACTGTGACATATCTTTCTCCATTTCTTATCCTTATTTTGCAAATGTTTTATCAAACAATGCAAGATAATCAATCTCAGCATAACACTGTGAAACTGAACCTTCAATAGCTGCACCGTTATTAATCTGTACAGAACGTGAACGAATGTTACCCTGCACAACAGCCGTACCATCAATAACTACCGGTCCGTGAACATCTATATCACCCTTTACGGCACCGCCTATAACGGCAGATGTTCCATAAATGTTTCCAATAATAATGGAACCGTTACCAACCTTAATCGGTCCGTCACTTGTTACATCTCCATCAATCTTTGCACTCTTTGTGTATACTTCTGCTGCCCTTGATGCACCCACTACAGTTCCGCTTATAACAAGTTTTCCCCTGCATGCTACATTTCCTTTTATCTTTCCATATACATTCATGGAACCTTCACATATTACGTTACCCTCTATAACTGTTCCCTTTGTAATCTCTGTAACTTCATCAGATGGCGCCTCTTTTGTAGAACTTGCTATCTCATTTTTAACTGTAGAATTTTTGTTTCCGCGTAATGCTTCTTTTCTCGCTTCATTCTCAGCCTCTTCAGCTGCTTCTTCATTATCTTCTTCCATCAAATCACTAATATCAGAATAATCTTCTTCAATCATTTCTTCCATTTCCTCTTCACCATCATCAATATCATCTACAACAGTTTCATCATCTGAGACAATATCCTCATACTCTTCTGTCTCCTCTGATAACAAATCATTTAAAAGCTGCATATCTTCATCTTCTGTCTCAACTGTCTCTTCTATTTTTTCTTCTTTCTCTTTTTCGCTGATTTCCTCATCAGCTACAAGTTCATTTACCGCCTGTGATAAATCATCTTTAAAATCCTTAAAAAAGCTCATTGTTATTCCTCCATAATACTTTATTGCACCGATGTAGATTTTACATGCTGACATAAATTATCCACTGAATCATCTATAGGATAAAATCGAAATCCATTTGCCTGAAGTTGTTCAATAATAGCCGGCAAAGCCTGAACCGTCGACTCCTTTCCCCCGGCATCATGCATAAGTATGTATGCATTATTACATCCTAATGATTCAGACACAACAACACTTGCTATCTGCTCAGCTGTCATTGCCTTGCCGGTGGCATCCTGACTTGACACATTCCAATCTACATATCTGTAATGATTATCATTTAAATATTTTATAAATTCCCTGATATCAACTGCCGTCGTGGTAGTCGAACTGCCTCCCGGAAACCTGAAAAGCTTAACATCTTTACCTGTTGCATTTTTAACCAAATCATGTATACTGGTCAAATCTGCCGAAAAATTCTGAAGTGAAGCATATAACGTTCCATAATCATGCGAAAATGAATGGAGTCCCAGAGAATGTCCTCTGTTCACTATCTCTTTCATCAGCTGCATCGACTGTTCATCAGCTTTTCCTATTACAAAAAATGTCCCCTTTATACCATATCTGTCCAACGTATCCAATATTGGTATCGTATTCACACTCGGTCCGTCATCAAATGTAAGATATGCTCTCCTGCCGGTATACGTATCCGCTGTAGTAGTCTCTTCCACAGTTTCCTTCGTAGCAGTTGTCGTCTCCATGGCAGTCTCGCTCTCTGTCTCCTTTTCGGATTCTGGCTCACTTTTTTCTTCAGTTCCGGCTGACAGTACTAAATATCTTTCCCCAGCACTGTCAACCTGCGACACTATCTTTCCGGATTCTTTCATAGATAACAGATTATCTATGTCTTTTTCTAACTGATTTACTCTGATTAACAAAAAGAAACATACAATTATAGGAATCAATACCAATACAATACAGGTAATTATAATCGTTTTTTTCATTCTGTTAATTCTTTTTCTTCTCTCATCCGTTCCTGACAGTTGCCTTTCGACCGAAGTACTTTTTTCATCAATACTCATTTTTACCTCCATCTGAAATCAGCAACTTTTCAAAAAAACACAGTTCTCTATTTCAGCATATACCATTCTACCACAAAACTATTCTTACATGCAACATTTTCTTATTTTATTAACAAACCTGCATCAATATAATTATTCATATCAATGCAGGTTCATTTTTATTCATTATATTATTTTTCCATACCGGGCCAGATAGCGTAATCTCCTTTTTTTCTGGATTTAACAAAATACAGTGCTTTGTCTGCCTGCTTTAATGCCTCATCCATACTTTCCGTAGTTACATTTTCACACGTCGATATTCCTATGGAACAGGTAATTACTTTATCCCTTTCTATAATCGGATTGCCTGTAATACCATCATGTACCGATTGTCTGATTTGATTACTCATTCTGTCCAATATCTCTCTTGCTATGTATACAGATTCCTCTCTACTGATATCCGGCATAAATAAAATAAATTCATCTCCACCATATCTTATTGCATTTCCTTTATCTCCGGCTACTTCTTTTAGCATTCTTGCAAATTCTACCAGTATTACGTCACCAACCTCATGTCCAAAATTATCATTATAATACTTAAAATTATCTAAATCCAGATAAAATACATTTCCACTCTTTCCACTAAGTCTCGACACAACCTGTTCAAATCCCATACGATTATATATACCTGTAAGCTGATCTGTAATAGATGTCTTTTCAAGTTTGCTGTTCATCATCTTAATCATACATGCATTGTCGACTCGCCTGATTGCTTCATCAAGCTGTTCAACAACTACCTTCATAACCTGTAATTTTGATGGATTTAAGAACTTTCTGTCTCCTGTAAAATTCCTGTGCATATTTGTAGCCCCAAGAAAAATCTTAACTACCTCATCATTTCTTATAATAGGGATGCCCACTATTGTAACAATCTTATCTGTACCAAACTTATCTGTAATATCTATATATTTCTTGTAGTTTTTCTCAATTCTGTTTGCAATAAATTCTCTTCTGTAACCGTCAAAAAATCTGAATATATCATCAATATCTTCATTATACAATGCCTTGTCCATATAAGCATATGAAATCTTACATTCATTATACCTGTCCAAAAGCACCATCTGCTCAAGATTGAAATTATTCTGAATAACATTCATACAATTCTCAATTACAACTTCTTTTTCCGTCTGCTCCCTGATAAGTACATCCTGACATATTGTAAGGAAATTTACATCACTGTCTCTATTCTTAAGTTTCGCAACTGTTCCCGAAAAATTAGCAATCCTCATAATATGTGCAAAATCCACAGGTATATCAGCATACTTTCTATTCAGTTTGAAAGGAGTATCGTGATACATCGCCTCTAATTGAGACTGTTTGTAATAATATCCTTTTTCTATGCAATATTGGATTCCCTCTTCAAGAAGTCTCTTTGCTTTTTCACTTTCTCCACCGTTTTCATACACTTCTGCTCTTGATATGATGTATTCCGAATATGTATAATACTGAGTTCCCGGCTGAATATTCAAATAATAATAAGCCTTATCAAACTCTCTCTGCGCAATATCATAACTGCCCTCGTAAGCATACATAACCGCCCTCAGCATGTGATAAAGATACAAATCTTCTTCCCACAAATTATAATTCTTGCTCTCACTTACGTTTAATATATGACTCAAAACCAACTCTATCTTATCAAGATAATAATAGCAATTATAATACTCTCTTAACTTATAATGTGCCAATGCAACTATTCCGTACAATTTAGAAACATTACATATACGTATCTCCTGAACGTCAATCGCATTCATAATCTTTATAACATATTCCATGTATTCAACACATCTGTCATAAATTCCGGCAACAAAATAATTAAGTGCCATGTTATACAATACTTCTGATATATCATCAGCTTTCTCTAACTTAACACACAATTCAAGTCCATTTCTAAAGTACTGGTCTGCATCAGCATATTCTTCCATTACTACAGAATTATATCCGACACCTGCATACATATGTGCACGTCTTAAAAGATTGTTCGGATCCGAAACCTCTATTCTCTTTTCATACATCTTTCTTACATATTTATGATAACCGTAAGATGAATATACAATAATATTTTTCATATAGGCAACTAATAATAGATTAGTATTACCCATTTCTTTCGCCAGTTCTATTCCTTTATTAAAATAATATGGTTCCTTTTGTCCCTTTGCAATGGCTGATATCGACTCCACATCATTCTCGTACCCATATACATAAAGATATGTCAAAAAATTATTATAATGATATTTTAATGTCCTCTCTATAAGCTTAGGCGCTACAGTGAAAAACTTCTCGCATTTAAACGTCTCTCCAAAGCTTCCAAAATCAGCCATATATTTCATTACATCTATCTTGAAATCCAAAAAATCGTCATCCAACTCTTCTGCAATCTCTCTACATCTTCTGCAATACTTATCTGCCAGTTCTGAATCTATTAAAAGCAGATGACCCATAGCAGAAATGTAATTGTACATATATTCATTATAGGGATTTGATTCTTTTTGAAGCAAAGAACACATATTTTCACATATAAACAATACCTTACTGCTGTTATGTAGTCCCACATTAACAAGAGCATATACGATAAGAATCTCCATCTTATCTTCATCTAATACTTTTGAATTCGATTTGTTAATATTATCACATATAGCTTCCAGATAATAATCAGCATCCTCCATCGCAAATGTATAATACATATTCCAGACTTTTATTATTATATCTTTAATTTTTGACATATCGTCAAAAACAACCCTGTCTTCCAATTCAACGCTCTGTTGATTCTCTACTTTTCCCCACTCAAGAATCATATTCTCATTCTCACCGCGCTCAATCAAAATATTCCAGTTCTCTTTTAAAGACTCTCTGATAAAAAATATATCATTGTATGTAAATATAAAGTATATATCATCAACTCTGTCTATAATATAGTGGATCATACGGAGTGTACTATAAGGTACCATATGCAGTTTGGACATAATCATAATTATAGAATGTTCTTTCGCAACATATCTGAAAACGGTATATATAGATTCAAGCATCTTTTCCTGTTCATAATTATACTCACTCATCAATACTTCTTCATGTCTGTTGCATTTTCCTATCTTTATATAATCATAAATCACCTGTCTGTGAAGAACATACACACCACACTGCTCTACAAATTCTTCAGGTGAAAATTTATCTTTATAAAATTTTTCATAGCATATTTTAATCCATCCCAAAAAAGGCTCAAATGCCTCTTTCATAGAATTAATCTCGAACTCATGAAATAGGAAAAGATGTTCATACTCTTCTTCCTGCAGCATCTCGTCAAGCGTTATATTTATCGTATTATAATGTTTGATAAAAATTGCTTTTTTATTTAATCTGCCAAGATATGACTTAACAACATTTCTTACATAATCCTTATATTCCAATCTCATATTCTCACCTCCGTTTCACGAGTCCTACAACAACATTTTACCATAATGTCTGTCATTTTCCAACACTATTCGCTATTTTTTCACTTAATACAACAAAAATCTGTCAAATTTACAAAATTATTTTATAATTAGCTAATCTGACAGATTCTTATATTCAAAATGTGCCCGAAGGCTTTATTTTATAGTTAATTAATCCGCTATATGATAAACATTTCCGTATATTACCGCGTATGTTCCTGTACCCACTGCGTAATTCTGTGCATTTCTGCTATCCCACTGTCCTGCACCATTGTTAAAGCAGACCTGTGCATTTTCTGCTTCACCAAGATTAATTGTATACATCCATGTGTACTTTGGATCATCGCTAGTCTTCATCTCAATTCCATTGTTCTGTGTCCAATTACCGTTAATTCCGTAATGAATTTTTGCTGTTGACCACGCTGAGTTGTTGTAATATACCTTTACGATATTATCCTGTGTTTCTTTCACTTCAAATGTAGTGCTGCATACAGCTTCATCTGATGAAGAATCTTTCGCATAAACCGAAATCGTATATCTTCCTTTTTCATCCGGTGTCCACTTAAAGTATCTTGAGCATTCTGAGAACCGGTCTAATATAAGTATTTTCCCATCCTTTTCTACTGTCCAGTATGTGCTCATCGGAAGATAATAGCTGTAAACATTTTCACAATCCGCATAGAATTCAACTTCCTGTCCTACAACACCTTTATTCACATCAGGTGTAATCGCTGTGATTGCCAAAGGATCTACCGTAAATGTTTTTGTATAAAATGCTGTTTTTCCTGCTTTGTCAGTCACTGTTATATCTAATTTAAATTCTCCTGAACGATAAAGTGTAAATGTCATCGGCAAATGATCAGTATAAAAGCCATCTCTTGACCCTACCTGCGGCTTAAAAATCTCAAGTCCGCAATTTGCTTTCAGCTGTGTAAGTGTATATGTATATGAGTATTCTTCATCAAAATTCTCCACATCTAATCCAAGATAAACATAATGCTTTGATGCCGAAAATGAATCCTCTCTAATATATAATTCATCTGTAATTTCCGTTACATTTCCGTTTTTTACACCATATATTCCAGCACCTGCAGTATAATTTGTTCCGTATCTGCTATCCCAGTTACCATTTCCATCATTAAAGCAAAATGTTACATTTTCTGCTTCATCCAGCTCAATAGTGTATTTGAATTTATATCCTTCTAAAACTGACCTTTCCATCCTTTCACCAGGTACACTCGTCCATTCGCCATTTCCAACCTTGTAATGAATGTTAGCGCTGCTCCAGTTACTGTTATCATAGTAGATTACAGTACTTGAACCTGATGCATATACTTCTGTAGTTGTTCCCTGTGCAACTAAAACTACTATAGTCATCATTACAACTGCTGCAAAGGTAAACATTGTTTTTTTCACTGTGTCAAACTGTTTCATAATATGTTCTCTCCTTAATATTAGTTTTTACAGTCGTTTATTATATATGAAGATTTTGATTTTGTCACGAAGAATATTTTTGTACCATTTCGTGGTTATTTTTGTGCAATCATTCTCAAAAGTAGTATTTCAGATTTAGTTTTTTTGTATATAAATAACACTTTGTTTTTTATTTTTGGTGATTTTATTTTTTTATTTATTATTTATAATAAAGTTCATCTTGTTACTGTTGCTTTTTTCTACAATTATTATAAAACTAAAAACCCTTTAAATTTCAGATTTCTCTGTCATTTAAAGGGTTTTTATAATCATACATTGTATATTATTACTGCATCTGTTTTGCAACCTCTCACCCAGAATCCCTTTATTTATGCGGGTTCCCAGCCTTCGTCCTCGATAACTCTGCGTTTCAATTTGGGAAAAACCAGTTTTATTTTGTTTTTTTCTTTCCCAACTTTTTTCTCGATTTTACGCGTTGGGAACGGCAGATTTTGCTTTTATATGATAAGCTACGGCAATTCATACCTAAAATAATTCGCTCGTCTATTCTTCGTCTTCAAAACCAATATCAAATTTTAATACTTCTTCATCCATTTTATCCTTCATAACATCAGTATATATATCAATAGTGGTGGAATAAGTAGCATGCCCCATCAACTTCTGAACCACTTTAGGATTCATATTTGATTCAAAGCAGCGGGTACAAAAAGTCCTCCTAATCGCATGAGGATGAACATGCTCCATTAACTTAGGAACCCTATTCTCCTTAACTGCATTAAAATTTTCCATTTCGTTGTAAGCCTTTACAACCTTATTAATTTCTTTCTCAGCTGTGTATCTGGTCATTGGACTTCCCATGCTAGTAGTAAATACAAGATTCGTCATATCATCATATTCACTCCTATACCTGGAACCAAGATTAGCTCTAAGTTTGTCCTGTGCTGCCTTTTGTCTATTAAACATTTCTTCAACATTTCCTAAGAATGGTATTTCTCTCACAGAGTTAATCGTTTTGGTCGATGATAACTTCATTGTCTTTACACCATTAAGGTAATGACAGCTTAAACTTCTTTTGACATAAATCTTTTTATTGATAAAATCTACATCTGACCATTTTAGACCACCAACTTCTCCTATTCTTAACCCTGTCTGAAACATAATCATAAACATTGGATAATAGAATTCCCTATCGAATTTTGCAGTTTCAAGAAAATTATTCTGCTCTTCTACTGTCAGGAATCTCCTGTTTGGTTTTTTACGTTCCCATGGAACAATAATATCAAAACAAGGATTTGTATCTATCATCTTATTATTCTTAGCACTTTCAAGACAATCCCTTACTCTTGCAAAGGCTTCTTTTGTAGCTGAATTAACCTTTCCCTCCTTTTTCATTTCAGCTATAGCATTCTGAATATCATAATTTGTTATGCTGTTAATTGACATCTGACCAAGCTTCTGTCCAAAGGTCCTGTAATATCGGTTCTTCATTGGTGCTACACTTGTTTCCTTAATATAAGGAACACGGTATGTAGTAAACCACTTCTCAAACCACTCATTCAATGACATATATCCATTCTGATTTGATTTTACATTCTCATCGGAACAGCCTAGTTTCTTCTTCGCCAACTCGAATTCTTTGATTAGCTCATCCAAATCATTATTACAGAGATTAATTTCAACTCCATTAATTCTCTTTCTCGCTTCGTATGAACCATTACTCTTTTGCCTTATATTAGGCGGCAACTTTTTCTTTCTACCCATTGTTTTCACCTCTATAAAATCAAAAGAACACGAGTCGATATTTACTTGTTACCCTTATTATAGCAAACTTTGCTTGTTCGAACAAGTGTTCTTTTGAAATTTTTTATTTTTTTACTTCATTGTTTTGATTGTTTATCAACCCACTGCTCCAGCAGGTTTTTATTTGCATATATCCTATTTCCAATACGGATAACAAAGTCATGTTCATGCTCTCTTAAAAATTCTCTGCATTTTGTCTTACCAATTCCAAGGTAAGCAGCCGTCTCTTCTACATTTAATAATATTTTTTCATCTGCCATCATTTTTCCTCCTTAACTTTTGCACCTGCAACACTTAACAAACCTAATTGCTTAGCAAGCACATAGTTTATCTGATTCATTATCTCAGCATTTCTAGGAATGTAACCCATTGTTGCACATACTTTATTCTTAGATACCGTAGTAATGTCTTCCGGTAAAAAATCAGATTCCTTTAATAATGAGTAGCCTTTAATATCATCAGGCTTAACAATAACATGCACCGGATTGTTCTTTAGCTTTGTAGTCAATGCACACACTGTTATCTGTGGTGCATATTTGTGATTACTTGCATCATTACTCACGACAACACATGGTCTCAATCCGCCCTGTACTCCTTCCGGCTTATGCCCCAAATCGACATAAAGTATTTGTCCTCTTTTATATGTTTTATACTCTTTTTTATTTGCCATAAACTATTCACCTTCTATACTGATTCCTAAATCTAAATTTCCATTTTCTACAGAAATGAATGTTCCTCCTGCTGCCTTGATAATACCAACTTTTACATATGCATCAACAAGATTATCTCCTGGGATAATTTTATTAATGTTTGAAATGATTATTCCCTGAACTCTTTTTGCTCGTATAAGACCAGCAATTTCATTTATCTGTCTATTAACATCCATCTGTCCAAATCCATGTCTGTATTCGACACCTACTATATCAATGTTATGTGCATTGGCATATTCTCTGATATATCTCTCCTGCTTTGCTTCAAGTCTGTCAATCTTATTTAATTCACCTTCAACAGATATGTATGCAATACATTCAATCTTCGGCTCTCTTCTTTTCTTTTTACTCATCTCTATCCTCTCCTACACTGCCTGCTTTGCCTGTTCTATCATAAAAATAAAAGATTTTTTCAAATAAGTTGCCTGAACTCCCGGTAATTCCTCGATTTTCTTATCAATGGAATTCTCACGTGGTAAACCCGTTTCTTCTATATTAAGTATTGTATTTGCATCGCACTGAAATGCTGCCATAAGCAGGTATAAACTATTAATGCTTAAGTTTCTTCCACCCTGTTCAATTTGATTAATACTTGAATTACTTAATCCAGTTTTGTCACTAAGTTCAGCTACTGTCATATTCTTATTTTTTCTTAATTGTCTTATATGTGGTCCTATTTCATATCCATCATACTTCATTGCCTGACCTCCATTCATTTATCCATTCCACCGCTTCATCTTCCGTCGGACATTCAACAAGTCTGTTTCCAGACCTGCCGAATACCACAACTCCAAAGAAAAAAACTATATAAAATGGATCTGCATTATCATCAGCACTCATGATTGTAATTATTGAATCTGGCTGACATACTTCTAAGTTCAAAGATAATAACATCCATACCGTTTATGCGGTCCATCATCTTCTTCAGGTCATTTGCATCATCTGTGATGTCGTGAATATCTTCCACAACAAGAACCTCTGCATCAACCTTATTCAAGAACCCAAGCAGACCAGTCATCTCTTCTCTGTCTACCGACTTTGAATAATTGTCATCTACTAATACGTTCTTGATAATTATTCCTGCTTTACGAGCTGCAAGCATATCCAGTGTTACATCCGGAATCAAATTTTCTTCACTCTTAAATGACCTCATAAACAGAAGTCCTTCATACATTTCTTTTCCATCATACATTGTCATTTGGCTTTACCTTCCTTTTCAATAAATATTAGGAAAGCTTTGTGCACGCTGCTTTTCTCATTAGGTTTTGCTGTATTGCTTAACCATGACTATATGATAAAAGATTTTGATAAATGTCAGAAGTGAAGCATATTCATAGTTCGTGGGGATAAGTAGGAATTGTATTCACAATTTATCAGAGATAATAAATATATATTTTATTACCATCAGATTCCTTTATATGATATAATAAGTATGTTCTGGTTGATGAGGTTATATATGTCCAAATATTACTATGTAGACAGTGAAAATGTAGGTGATGAGTGGGTAACCCTTTTATCAGAAGCAGATGAAGATTCACACTTTCTTGTTTTTTACACAGAAAAGTCACCACGTATGTCTTACTTAAATGTAATAAAACTTTTATCAAACAACAAAAATCTTGAGTTTATTCTTTGTTATGAAGGCAATAATGCTCTTGATTTTCAACTAGTAACATACCTTGGCTATCAGCTTTGTAAGGAACCTGAACACGAAATATATATTGTTTCAAAAGATACAGGATTTGATTCAGTTATTCGTTTCTGGGAAGACAGGGGAATATCTATCCACAGGATTTTCTCTGCCAATTGCAATAATGATACAACAACTATTCCTGTATCATCAGATATAGAAATGCCTTCTCTATCTGATGCACCATCAACAAACGAAAAAGTGTGTAATGAACCAAAGTCTGTAATTGATGATATTATTGCTGCTTGTCCTAAAAGCAATACTTCATATTTACATCTATTTCTGGTTCACTTTTTCGGAAATACAAATGGTTTAAAAATATATCGGGAAGTGACCAATACCAACTATGTTGCAGTTACTCGCAACTGGGACAATAAAATGTGTTTTTCTGTACTTTGCCAATACATTGGAAAATACACTGATGTTGCTGGTGCTCCGGTAACTGATGAACTAATCAACTTCCTATATAAACATAAGAACAATCCAAAAAATGTTCTTAAACTTCTTCAGGATCACTATGGAGCACAGATTGGTCCTAAATACAAGAAAATGTTTAAACCCTTTGTAAAATCCTTGGCAAAAATATAATAAATAAGAAAGCAGCCAGAACGAGAAAGGAAGGATAGCTGAATACTATCCTTCCAATACCTCATCAATATCTTACTTATTGTTATAAGCCACAATCATCGCCTCAAATGCACTTCTAAGTTCCTCCGGTACAACCATTACACTTCTTCCATAAGCCAAATAATCAACCGTTGTATTTAGTATCTCAGCTATTACCCCTATATTATCAAGTGTTGTTCCCGAAACTCCCTGCTCCATTTTTGAAATCATATTCGTAGAAAGATTCATCTTTTCTGCTAGCTTTTCCTGTGTTAATCCTGCTTTTTTCCTCATTTCTTTGATTCGCATTCCACTTTCTTTAATATCGTAGTACATATGAAATCCTCTCTTTCCGGGGACTGACCACCAGAAATGAAAGGACTTCTGTGTGCTTATTTGATTTCGAGAAACATGTGTAGCTTCGTTTCTATCACGCAAAAAAGGACGCACTGAGAAAGTGCCAGACTCTTATCTGGTAATCTTTCTCATGCGTCCTTAGGCTGCCACTCTCGCTCACTATCAGGGTAAGCTTGTTACGAATATTGCCCATATCATGAGGCCCTCATTTAATTGTCCTGTTCTGCTGTTCACATAAACCGCAGCTGATAATCAACTATACTAATGCCTTATTATCTTTTGATATTTCTATCAACTTTGCTTCTGTGTATTTCTTGAATGTCGCTGTTCTCTTACAGGTTCCGCATTTTAATGTGATGTTCGGTAATACCGGTGCTGCATCCATTCCTGTAAGCTCGTATGACACTCTGAAGCTTTTTCTACACTTTTTACAATGCATATCAATACATATATTTTCTGTTCTCAAATCAATCCACTCCTTTGCTCTCGTATTTTTTTACGATTTCAAAGGAAAGGGAAATCACCTTTGTTATCTTTTGCCAGAAGTTCCGGCGCATAATCATATTATAGACATTATGCTCTGGCTTATGTTTTTTGCTGACCGTAGAGGGACTGATTATAGACACCACATCTACAATCAGCTCCCTGCCTTTTCTTCCAGAAACCACTTACTCTCCCCTTCGTAAAACAAATGACTTTCAAAGCCATTTACAATGCATGTGTACCTTGTTCCTGCTCCGCCTGCCTTAAAACTAGCGGCTCTTCTAATATCAGAAATGCGTTGTATTTCATAAACACTTCCATCTTTCCAGGTAAAGCTCTTAGGTAATAACCTTCCATCTGTCGTAAATTCCGCCAGGACATTTACATATACTTTACTCATTCTATCCCACTACCTTTCCGACTATTGATATTGCTCTTGGACACTCCGCCCTTTTTTCAATGAATCCCAGTTTCTGCAGCTTATTTAAGTGCCTTGAAACTGTTGACGTGGATTTCAAATTAACACCTGCACATATTTCTCTGGTCGTAGGCGCATATCCCTTCTCTTCAATATAATTAGCTATGAATATAAATACCTCTGCTGTCTTTCCATTTACCTCAGCTATATAAGGTTCTTCAATTGTATTCATAAAAATATAACCTCCTTCGTAAAGTCACTATAAAATGTTTATCCAAAATATCCATGAGGGTGAACCTTATATAGACCGTCACTCCGTCAACCCTTGTGTTTATAGTGGTTTTACTGTAGTAACATGTGTATATAGTTCTCTCACCTCATAAAATCTTCATGTATCTGTATATCAACTATAAATTATCATAAATATCTGCACATTGCCTATTCAGTAACAATTCCAGATATCTGACGCGATCTTCTAACTCCTTAATTCTTTTATCCTTAGCTTGTATAACAACATCTTTACTCTTATCTGTTTTTATCTGACCTTTGATTCTTTTTCTTTTTCCTTGATTTTCTCGCAATTCATTGATTCTATCATAAAAATGCTCATAAAGATATTTTTTAGAAACACCTGCAGCTTCACTCACACTATTAAATGAAATAGCTTTATTTTCAAATATAAGCTGTCTAATTGCATCATCAACTCGTTTGCTACAATCTGCCCGCTTCTTTTTGCGATAATCATCCAATCCTTTTGTATTTCTATGGATTTCATTTACCATAATCATTCTCCTCTTTTATGTACTCTCTACTTGCTTTTGAAATACCATGTATCTTTCCCTGTTCCAGTGTTTTTAACACCTTAGTATACTGTTCTAATAAGCTTTCATTTTTCTCCACCCAGACAGTACGACCTTGACTGCGCCCTATCTTAATAACCTTTTCTATTTCACGAATTTCCTTTCTAAACTCAGGGATGAAATCCGGTGTTGTACATAAACTGTGACAGTTGAGACATGGATTTTGCTGCATTCTACAATCTACTTTTGATGGTTTCATGCAATAACCTAACGGAAGTCTAACAGCATCAAGATTATTTTTTATGTACTCCCATTCTATAAGATCTTCATCCGGTTCACTATCAGGGTTAATTCCTACTGCATTCCCCTCTGTATCTATACGGAACAATCCTTTTTTAATAACTTCTTCCCAAGAAGCCCTCATATTATCATCCAGAATCTTTGCATATCGCATTGTCATTTCTGGTGATGCGTGTGCTAACCACTTTTGAACATGTAATACATTCATTCCATTATTTATTAATTCTACAGCTTTTGTATGTCTAAAGGCATGGTTCTTAAAATGGAATCTTTTTCCATTCATATCCCTAATGTCATTAATTTCAGCACATTTATTAATTGCTTGGAGCACCTCTGATGCGGTATAACTGATGCCCCTTCTCTGACCATGAAATGTGTTAAATAACAGCTTATGCGGATTATTAAACGATGTACTTTTTTCAGCAACTTCTTCAGCATATGATGCAATACACTTAGCTACATCCTCCGTAATTGGAATTCTATGTTCTCTCAGTGCAACCTTTGAAATGTCACCTTTTAAGTACCATCCTTTTGATGTATGCTCAAGACATTTATCATATCTTAGGCTCAATACATCCGAAATTCTCCAACCACTCGCTCTCATAACAATGACCACAGGCACATATCTTTCCGGCTTGATTTCTTCAATGTGTTCATCAAACTGTCGAATAACTTCTTCTGGAATATATTTAATCTCTTCCTCTGATTTCCTTGGCATTCTTGGAATATCTTCCTGAAATATCAAGCATGCTACTGAAATTTTTGGTGCTTCTGAATATCCAGCTCTCTGAATGTATTCAAGAAACGATCTGATTGTCGTTAAATACTCATAATACTTCTTTTTTTTTCCGATTGTTTGTGTTCGATACCATGAAAAAAAGCACTCCATATGTTTTCTTGTTAATTTTTGTAAATCTGTCCACTCAGGCTCCTGCATATGAATTCCAATGAAGAACCATCTGATTGCAATCAGGTCTGCCCTACACTGTGAATAACTATATATCGTTGTCCGGTATTTTAGATATTTCTTTGCAAGTGACATAAAATTCAAAGGCACATCTGTAAAATTTAGCAGATATGAAGTCGATGTTTTTGTAATAGATGCTCCATCGATCTTTCTGCAGTCCCAAATGTCTTTCTCGAATTCATCCCTGTCATCATAAAAGTCATTAATAAACTTATAGAACATATGGTATGTTCCACACCACGCATTTCCATTCTTAACATTATAACCTTGTGTTGAAAGAAAATTCGTCCATTGAAGTCTATATTTTTCATATGGTATTCTCCTAATTGAGTCAATCTCAGGATAATAGTTTTCAATAAATTCACCTATCTTTCTCAACACTAGTACAACTCCAAACGCTGAATGTGCAGTTATTGTATCGTTAGTAAATCTCCACCAGATCCAATATTTTGCTTCTAATTTTATTGGTTCCGGGATACCAGAAAAATTAAGATTATGCTGTTTTCTGTTAATTCTTTCATTATACTTCATCAGTTCCTGCATCTCTTCTGTATTGATGTCCCAGATATCATTATCAAAATATCCTGTAATAGTTTCTAGCATAGTGTTCTTTTGGTAATTATCTGATTCTTTTGCTAATTTTAATGTCACTTTTTATTTTCACCACCTTTAATTTCAAAGCTTTTTTCTACTTTTTGCCATTCGTTTCTAATTTCATCTTCCGACGGGTGTGAGTAAGTTGACATAGGAGTCTGCACATTGGACCATCCGCCTCTTTTCTGTATTTTCTCAAATCCCCATCCTTCTGTTCTCAACTTATCAAAATGAGTATGTCTAAAAGAATGTGGAGTCGCATATATCCCAGTCCTTTTTCTAAGTTTTTTAAAAAGGGCATCTATGCATTGATAGTCAAGTGGTTCCCCTTGGTGCATACCCGTTATTTTAAAAAAGACAAAATTTGTTTCTATAGTTTCATCATGATAATCCGCTACATAATCCAAAAATCTGTTGATTAGGTTCTCAGAAACATTAATCGTTCTTTCACTTGTTACTGTTTTTATCTCTGCATTATTTGATAAATATCCTCTATCCATGATTGTTATTGTTCTTGCTACAATATCAATATCTTCCAACCACAACGCTAGACATTCACCAATGCGAAATCCCGTCTCATACAAGAGGGTTAATAAAAAAGCGTCTCTGCCATTTCTACAAGCATCAACTAGTTGTTGAACCTCAAGCGGTTCCAACACTCTTTTCTCTATTTTTTCTTCCTTTAATTTTAAATATCTTCCATCAAAGTTCTTACCCCTATTGACATGATATAAAAAATCCTTATAACCTCTTTTGCTACTTGATAGTTGAATCTTTAACTTCTCTGATAATTTATTTTTATCATCTTCGATTCTCATTAGAAACGAATAAAACTCCGTAACCGTTGACACATAGGTATTTATAGTTACATTTCTTAAAGACCTGCCAGATTTCCTCATCTCAACAATTCCATCTTGTCGTTCCAACTTCTGCAACCATCGCATGTATGCAGCTATATCCTCTAATACTGCTTCTCGATAATCTAATTTTTTCTGCTCAAGATATTCAAAATATAATGATAGCTGATACGCATAAGCTCTAAGCGTATTTCGAGCCTTTCCTGCGTTATCCTTAAACTTTAAGAATCTGTTAATTACCAATACAGGTTCTGCTCGTGAATCAACAACCATATATCTCTCCTGCCCCTGCAAGGTTATAAATTTTTCTACTCTCATATATCTCCTTCTCTACGGTAACATAGTCTGAGATATCATTTACCGCAGATATATAATTATCTGTTTCTTTTACATTGGTTACTATGGTAACATCAAGAATAATGGTATGGATAATGTACCGTGTGTTCTTCCCGGGCATTGACTGTTGATAAATTCGTATCCTCCAGCATCAGTCCCCGTTGAATACTATAGAAACCAAATCTTTTCCGAATATCATCTACTGCCTGATCCATTTTCATAAGTTTTTCTCTATGTGCTACATCCGAAAATAAATCTATTTGTTCCCAGTAATAATCATTAACCAGATCCGATCCCCGAACACCTATGCTTCTTATCGGTTTACGCCAATCATAATTTGTCCTAAACAGTTGAAATGCCTCCACAGCTATCTCATCCGTTATGTTTGTTGCATTCTTAACTTTACACTGTCTGGTAAAGGAAAATAAATCATTCTCTCTAATACTTATCTCTACAGTTCTGCATCTGAATCCGTTTTCTCTTAATCTTGCTGCCACACTCTCTGATAAGATATAGATAATAATCTTTACATCCTCATCATTGAGCAAGTCTCTTGGTGTTGTGGTACTGTTCCCAATGGACTTAACTTGAGCGTGTGTATTTTCTTTCTTTACCGGTGTTTCATCCTGACCATTTGCGAAAGCTTTCAGCACGCTTCCCATCTTTCCTAATAGAGATAACAAAATTCTTTCATCTGTATTAGCTAGATCTCCGATTGTGCGTATGCCGATATTTGCTAATTTCTTATTTGTACTTCTTCCAACATACAGTAGATCTCCTACCGGAAGTTTCCATGCCTTTTCCCGATATTCATTACGATACATCGTTGTAATGGCATCAGGTTTTTTATAATCAGAACCTAATTTGGCAAAAATCTTGTTATAAGAAACTCCAATACTCACGGTAATACCCAATTCTGACTTCATCCGATTACTAATCTCTTTAGCTATAAGCATTCCGTCTCCTTTAATAGTTGCACTTTCTGTAACATCTAACCAGCTTTCATCACAACCAAAGGGTTCACGAAGATCTGTGTAATCGGAGTATATTTCCTGTGCCATTCTTGAAAAACGCAAGTACAAATCCATCCTTGGTGGTAAGAAAGTGATATTGGGACAAACTTGTCTCGCCTGCCAAAGAGCCATTCCAGTTTTCACACCGTATTTTTTTGCTGTATAGTCGGCTGTAAGAACAATGCCATGTCTGCTCTCTGGGTCACCGCCCACAGCTACCGGTCTGCCTCTAAGCTCAGGATGATGCAACAGTTCAACGCTTGCATAAAAGCAGTTGCAATCACTATGCAAGATAACTCTGTTTCCCATCTTTCATCACCTTCCATTCGTAATAAGTGTCAATCAGTTTTGCTCCTTGCACGGTCTAGTATATCTCTCCGTTTTGGAGATTGTCAACGGACACTCGCGTCACCTCATCTCCATTCCGACGAATTTATGCTTGTTTTCTAAGTTCATTTGATATATACTATAGGAGCAACCAGATATAATAGACACAATGAAATGAGGCGAACTTATGCACAATATAGGCGATATTATTGCATTAAACAGAAAAAAGAAGGGATACTCACAGGCGCAACTTGTAGATCGACTCCGTAAAGAAGGTCTCCAGATTTCTAATAAAGCACTCTCCAAATGGGAGACTAACATGAGAGAACCTGGTATTATAACTTTCTTAACAATCTGTAAGATTTTAGACATACGAAATATTTATGAGGCAATTTATGACATTGATGAATTTGATCCGCTCTCTACATTAAATGACGAGGGAAAATCCAAAGCATTAGATTACATTCAATTATTACATGATAGTGGGAAATATGAGAAACAGGTATGTGAAGTCATACCATTTACAAGATACATCGATATTTACGAGAATGCTGTTTCTGCCGGTACTGGCAACTTTTTGGTTGATGGACCGAAAGAAACAATTTCTATAGACGCAAAACTGCTACCAGAAAATGCTACGTTCGGAGTGCGTATTAGTGGTGACAGTATGGAACCGGAATTTTCAAATGGACAGATTGCCTGGGTTCAGCAACAAGAAACCCTTGCAAATGGAGAAATCGGAATCTTCTCACTTAATGGAGACGCATACATAAAAAAATTGCAGGATGATAAGAACGGGCTATTCCTCATATCACTTAATGAAAAATATGCTCCTATTACAGTTTCAGAAAATGATCGTTTAGATATCTTTGGAAAGGTAATTGGGAAAGCTGATACTGATTGCATTCTTTAGCTTTAGAGTTTAGAGACATTTCTTTAGAGGCTTTAGGTTTAGAGGTATTTCACCCAAGTCCCTTTTTTAGGACATGATTTAATTTATAATTATTGATATGAAACAACCGCATTTATCATTATCTTTATTTGTGCGGTTTTTAGAAAGGACGTGATTAATATGGCAGTTACCAATAATATAAAAAAAATCAGAGAACAACGTGGTTTACTTCAAGAAGAGATCGCAACCGCCACCGGATTCTGCACTAAAACAGTCAGCAGAATCGAACGTGGCGAGCGTGCTCCTTCAGCGGAATTTATGCTGAGAATAGCTGCATATTTTGATCTCATGGTTGAAGATATATTTAAAATAGAATAATATTAATAACCTGCAGATAAACTTCCATAAGTCGTGCATAGTTATTGTGGTTCGCATGTCTTACAACTACTTATATGACCATTCTTTCATTCCACTGATTTTTGCATACTTCCACATCCTACTAAGTAAATCCGGTGAGTAAACTTCAAAATCATTTTGCACAATTGAATTATCAATCACTTGAATAATGTTATTCCTCTTTTCTATTTTGATGAGAAGATCACTATTTGGAACCTTATTGTTCTTT
The DNA here is from genome assembly GCA_946186125.1 of uncultured Lachnospira sp. Taxonomy (GTDB): domain Bacteria; phylum Bacillota; class Clostridia; order Lachnospirales; family Lachnospiraceae; genus UBA2821. The sequence goes on from CAMHLZ010000001.1 coordinate 149,380, forward strand.
CGTTCATTGCAACGTTCACATGATAAAACAAAATTCCAAATTTTATCATCTTTAATAAAAGACCACGGAATAAAATGATCCACGTGAACCCGAACTGATTTTCCTAATTTTTTCCCGCAATAGAAGCAAGTATTCTCTTCAAATTCCTTTCTCAATATCTCACGATAAATTGATAAATCTTCCCTCTTTGGTGTTGCTAATTCAAGCTTATCTATCACGCGAATTAATACATTATCATCATTTATTTGCTCCATAAAACGTGCCCACGCATAATAATTTAGTTTTTCCAATTCGGCTTTATATTTCAGCATAAAATTATATATACACGGATTAATAATTAATTTATCTTCCTTTAAATCAAAAGAATATATTATACCATCAAAATCATCGTACAACGCGCCTATAACATATCTTTTACACTCAGCAGTTATTTGTTTTATTACAGATGTTTTTTCATTCTGCCCAACGGCTTCAAATCCCAAACTACTCAATAATGTATTATCCGAAACTGCTGATTTTATAATCCGTTCTACTCTAGAAAATTCAGACTTTCCATCTTTTCTCATCTGCTTCAAATTGTATTTCACAATCAAATTCCAATAATTACATGCAAACCGTCCGAATAGTGATTCATAATTATAACATACTCCTCGTATTATATAGTAGTAGTTTTTATAGACCCTCTCCAAGGTCTTTTTAACTATTAAGTCATAGTCTTGTCTTTACCTCTTCAGCAGGTTCGACTATGATATATAAGATGCTGTGGGTTGGTTGCATACTCCTACCACTTGATGGTTTTAAAAAGGCTCCAACCACAGTCTCTTTGTTCATTTGTTAATCAGTTAGATACCGCATGACGGTTTATTTAGAACGAGGTTACAATCGCAAGGAGTCCCTGTGGTTCTAAAACAGTATCAATTACATTTTAAAGGAGATTTATTATGATTTACGTAGGAATTGATGTTGCTAAAGATAAGCATGATTGCTTTATCACAAACTCTGATGGAGAAGTGTTATTTAAAGTATTTACCATCACTAACAACCTAGATGGTTTCAATAATCTTTATCAAAAAATTGAATCCGTTATGGAAGATGTAACAAAAGTAAAAGTAGGACTAGAAGCCACTGGACACTATAGTTACAATCTTTTAGGATATCTCGTTGATAAAGGTTTGCCCGCCTATGTTATCAATCCGTTACATACAAATCTGTACAGAAAAAGTCTAAGCCTTAGACAGACCAAAACGGATAAAGTAGATGCCCGCATGATTGCTTCTATGCTATTGTCTGATGTGAACTTAAAGTCCTACTCAGACACATCTTACCACAACGATGAACTAAAGTCATTAACTCGTTATCGTTTTGATAAAGTAAAAGAACGTGCCAAGCTAAAGTCTTCCGTTTCAAGACTTGTCTGTATCTTATTCCCTGAATTAGAAAAGCTGGTTCCACAGCTTCATATGGCATCTGTTTATGCATTGCTTTCAGAATTTCCTGGTGCTAAACAAGTGGCTAATGCCCATCTTACTCGACTTACCAATCTTCTTTCAGAAGCTTCTAAAGGTCGATACGGTAAAGATACTGCCATTACATTTAGAGAAGCTGCAAGAGCTTCTATCGGCTCAAATATGCCGGCAAAATCACTGGAGCTAAAGCACACCATCAAGTTAATTCAGGAACTTGATTCAGAGATTGATGAAATCGAAAATGAAATCAAAATTATCATGGATGAAATCAATTCTCCAATTCTTAGCATACCAGGAATTAACTATCGTATGGGTGCCATGATTATTGCTGAGATTGGTGATTTCAGTCGTTTTGATTCTCCTGATAAAATATTAGCTTATGCTGGTTTCTCGCCATCCACATATCAGTCCGGACAACTGGACGGTGCTTATGCACATATGGAAAAGCGTGGTTCCCGATACTTGCGATATGCTCTATACAATGCCACCAAGTACGTCTGTCACTGGGATCCTACATTTGCTGAGTATCTTGCCAAGAAACGGGCTGAAGGCAAACATTATAACGTCGCTATATCACATGCTGTAAAAAAACTGGTTCGAGTCATTTATCATCTTGAAAAATCGAATCATCAATACATCAAAGCAGCTTAATCAATTCTAATTCAATACTCCATTTTGAGCACCTATCACGATGCTCTTTTTGTCATGCAGTTTTCAAGGTTCAAAGAACTCCAACTGAGTTCAAAATATATCTAAAATACATTTCTGTACTTTATTCAAAAAAAATCATTTTAAGACTTGACTTTTAATAGTTAGTCTTTTTATACCCGGCAGGTGTATTGTGCAGCATCCGGCCGGTAGCCTTATATTCCCTGATCTTATCTTCAAGCATCACATTATAGATCAACCGGCAACAGCCAAACGTCTTAGCAAGCAGTACCTCCTGCTCCTTTGTGGGATACATTCTGAACCTGAATGCTTTATTTCTGATACACCTGCTCATTTCTTCTCACCCTGACTTTCAATATATCTTCGGATTACTTCCACCGGTGCTCCGCCTGCTGTCATCAAACAGAAACTCTGACTCCAAAAGGCTTCTTTCCAAAGCTTTTCCCGAATCTTTGGATATTCCTTTTTGATCAGTCTGCTGCTGGCACTCTTATAGGCATTGATAAATTTGGAAATCTCCGTCTTAGGTTCAGCACGGAACATTACATGGACATGATCCACATCATGATTCCACTCTTCAAGAACAATTCCATAATTCGGTGCAATATAACCAAATATCTCCTTTGCCCTATCGGATATATTATCATCTATCACCTTTCTGCGGTATTTGACCACCATAATCAGATGATAATACAAAAGATATACTGAATGTGCATTACGATCCATACTTTCCATGTAACCAGCCTCCTTTTAATTTCGACTGATTATATTATAACACATTTTCCACCATCGAACAAGTGTTCTTTATACAAAAATAATATTTATTTTGCAATTCATCTCACCACCTGAAGAGGAGGGAGAATTCTTGCTTTAATTTGTTAAAAATTTGAATTTCCCTCTCATAAAAAACCTCCTAATTCCAAAATACAATTGCTTCCTTAATTCTGTAAAACACATCCGGATTGCTGTTTGCCATATCCGTCGTTCCAACTGCCAGACTTAGCAGACTATTCAGTACCACCGTCGAAACCGTAAGCAGCAGCAAAATACCAATCACGTATCCGGCTATTTTTTTGTCCTTCGCCCTGTCATAGAGATCAAAGATCACATAGATGACCGGAAGATAAATCAGCCATGCAAAATCAACGGTATAACCATGGGACACTCCGCCCATCACAGTGGTCACATAACAGGAGAACAGCCCCACTGCAGACGCCGCACAGACGAAACCTCTGTCCCCCATCTGACGGATTCCTCTTTTTAGTGACCAGGGCAGAAGGAGTAAGAGCCACATAAGGGGATAGGAAAATAATCCAATTCCGTAAATCCGATACAGATAGCCATAATAATCCCCCTGCTGCATCCGCAGATGAAAGAACGGGAACACCGCAGACGGCTCCGGCAAAGAGAAGAATCCTTCATAAATTGCCACCGGTATTTTCCGAAAATCGGAAAGCGTATAATAACCGGTATCAAACACCGTCAGCTGATACTTCGCTCCAAACTCAAAGATTGAATCAAAACGAACATAGTTGTAAACCATTATGCATAGCCCCACCACAATATAGGGCATCATAAAACAAAGAAGATTTGCAATATTTCCCTTGCAAAAAACCTGTCTCATAGCAAGAATCCACTTGGTTTTTACAGATACGCCTGCTTCGATTTCGTCCTCTCCTTGCGCATCTGTTCCCACCGTTCCATGGGAATTCACCTTTCTTAGTCCATTCCACACAATGGGTACTACCAGCAGTGATGTAAAGATTGCATTCGGTCTGCTTCCTACCGCAAACGCCATGGAAAGTGCGCCAAACGTCAATCTAAGCTTCGATACCGTCCCCTCCCGAAAGGCTGTGTAACACAAATCAATTCCAAGCATTGAGAAGAGCAGACCTGAAATTCTTGCCACCTCATAAAAGTTACTGTTGGGACAGCTAAACACAATCATCGTCGTGTGAACATACCCCAAAATTCCACATAACAGCAGCCACAGATTCACCGGCTGCTTACGTTTTTGTGCCAGATCATAAACAAGCTTTGCCATGATCAGCACAGCGACCAGTGATAAGGTCAGCGCCAGAAAATGTGTGTTCAACAGCTTATCGAATAACAGATAAAGGGGAAGGTAAAATAAAACTGCAGGCACAATTCCAAAATAACAGTAATATTTTCCCTGATAAAACGCCCTGTCCCACTTATAACGGATCCCATCCCGCTGTGCCCACTCGTAGGGGTTATCCAACTGTTCCAACTGCGCAATCCCTTCCTGTTCCGCTTCTGCATCACTTGGGATCAGGTTATTTAAATCTACCTTCCCTTCCGAAAGGGCAACCGTCAATTCCTGATAGGCATCCACCGGATTCTCTCCCTCTTCCCATAAGCGAAAGCTTTTATCACTGGTCTTAGCCAGCCTGACCATGAAAAGCATCTGTGTTACCACCACAAAAATCACCAGTACTCTCGTCAACCGTACCATCCCGGGATTTGCCTGCTTCCCAAAGGAAACCTCTGCATTCGGGTACAAACCCATCAACAAAAGAAAGGCAGCTGCAAGAAACACCAGAACAAATCTTTCTTTTATGAAACAAAAGGTCTCCCTCTCATTCAAGACAAGCTTCACATCAGAAATCCTCTCCTTTGTGGTCAGTCGAAAGGATAGCGAATGTGTTTCACCTGCAAAATCTGTCTTAAAATGACCTGTCCCCGGCACCTCCGTCACAATTACTGCATCGCTCCAGAGTGTGCGTGCATTTTGATTGGCATCATCCGTATAGGAAAGACTGCAGGAAGCTGTTCGCACATCTCCCTTCAGCTCAAGCCCTATGGTTTTCACCATCGTATCCACATTGGAAACAGTAAACTCATAGGTATTGTCTTCCTCCCCCAGACTCTCGGACATCTGCAACGTATCATCCGTTGTGGAATAACTCTGCCTGTCGCAGTCACTTCCAAAGTGTTCAAAGGCATCGTAATTAAATACCAGCACCTCTGCCACCAAAGCGATCAGAAACGCACCAGCCAATGCAGACAGGCAGCGTTTTTGCGTTGTCAGACCCTCCGGCAGTTTTCGTAAAATAAAACCTGCACTCCCTGCAATAAGCAAAACTCCAAACAAGAAAACAATATACTGCATCTCTAATTCTCCTTTGTCTCGTGATATTCTTTATCCGTATTGACATTCCAGACATTGGATTTATCCTCTACCTGATGCACAATATTGTGTACTGCCTCAAAGGAGGTTACCATGGAATGATCCATATTGTTATACCGATGCTGTCCATTTCGTCCTACACAATAGAGATTCGAGAGCGTATTGAGATAGCAGATAATTTCGTCCATGTGGGAATATCCATCAAAATAAGCCGGATAAGCCTTTTGTATCTTTTCACGGTGAGAGTCCAGCACATCCTCCCGGTTAATCACTTCCATAGAGACAAGTTCGTCAATTGCCAAACGAATACACTCTTCATCCGAGAGATTCCAGAAGTCGTCCCCCTCACGGCAAAAATATTCCAGACCAATCCATACATTCTCCTCCGGATGCTCCACCATATAAGGTGACCAGTTATTGAAAATCTGGATTCTTCCAAGCTTTACACCGGTATCCTGTACATAAATCCAACAATCCGGAACAATGTGATTGAGTGTCTTTAATTTCGTTTCATTTTTGAGGTTGAGCTTTTTGAGCAAGAGACCAACCGTAACAAAATCCCGAAAAGGAAGATCTGCCGCAGCCTCTTTTACCACCGGTGGAATCGTGTCACCCTCAATTCCGGCAATGAGATTATTCACCGGCATTGAGGACAGGAAAATGTCTCCCTCATATACCTTTTCCTGTCCGTTTTCCAGACAGGTAATGCTACGGATGGTTCCGTTTTCCACCTGAATCCCTTTGACTTCACTGTTTTGGACAATCGTTCCTCCCTTTTGCCGGATTTCCTCTGCAACGGTCTCCCAGAGCTGACCCGGTCCAAATTTGGGATAGATGTACTCTTCGATCAGGGAAGTCTCCACCTTCTGATTCTTTCCCGGAACCAGCTTCCGAAAGACATCCTTTAACACTGCCAGGATGGATAGTCCCTTTACTCTCTGTGCGCCCCAGTCTGCAGAGATTTCTCTGGGATGTCTGCCCCACAGTTTTTCCGTATAGCCTTCGAAGAACATGCTATAAAGAACCTTACCGAATCGGTTTATGTAAAAATTCTCCAGATTCTCCTCCGGCAATTTGCGTATCGCAGCGTGCAGATAACTGAAACCTGCCCGCATTGTAGTGAAAAATCCCATGTTTCTGATGGTACTCCATTTAAGCGATACAGGATAATCAAAGAAATGCTTTGCATAATAAATGCGGGAAACCCGGTTACGAATGAGCATTACCCTGTCTTCTTTTTCCGGATCCGGTCCGCCTTTTACGAATTGCTTCTGTGTGCCCAGAAGTTTATCATCATAGGATGGTTCTCCCTGCGTTGGCATCATCTTCTGCCACCAGTTATTCACCCGGTCATCCTTTGAGAAAAACCGGTGTCCTCCAATATCCATCCGGTTTCCCTTGTACCTTACGGTCTGGGAAATGCCACCGATCCGGTCGGTCTTTTCCAGGATCACCACCTCATATCCCTCTTCCTTCAACAATTCATAGCCCGCTGTAAGCCCCGCAGGCCCAGCTCCGATAATAATCACTCGTTTCATCTATTTCTCCTTTCCCTTGTCATAAGTTTCTCATCGATACAGAACGATTTTTCTTGCAATGAAATTCCACAACAGAACAATTGCCGCAGCAATTATTTTGGCAAGCAGAATCGGCAACCCTATCACTTCAAGCATCAATGCCATCAACAATTCTGTAAGCCCCAATCCAATCACACCAATCACTGCATAGGCCACAAACTCTCCCACTGCATTGGTTTTGGCAGACTGCTCCTGAAAAACAAAGACCTTGGACAATATGTAATTGGCAATCAGACCTAGTAAAAAGGCAATTGCAACCGCCACATACTCATTCATTCCCAGTCTTACCATCAATAGCATGGAACCCGAATCTACCAAAAATGCCAATCCGCCTACAAATACATAGCGGAAAAGCTGTACAAAAATGTTGTCCGTTTTTTCATAGAAAATAATCTGGATCTTTCCTGTTTTCAATCGTTCAAACAGCTCTTTCACAAGAATACCTCTCTTTCCAGGATAGTTGCCATGCAGTTGCGAAACGCAAATACGTTTCCTTCCCATTTTCTTTCGTGGCACTGACTTTTCTATTATACAATTATCTTACCGATTTGACAATGATTGTGTTTGCACTTCTCTTCGCTCGGTCGTGGCTTTCGCCACATAGCCTCACACAAAAAAAGAGCCAGATCGGAGTAAACTCCATCTGACTCTTTTCTCGTGTGAGCCTGCAAGGCTCATTGCAAACGATTCTTACTTCAAAGTAACCTTTGCGCCAACTTCTTCTAACTTAGCCTTAATGTCATCAGCCTCTGCCTTAGAAGCACCCTCTTTAACAACCTTAGGAGCTCCGTCAACAACTTCCTTCGCTTCCTTAAGACCTAAACCGGTTACTTCACGAACAACCTTGATAACCTTAACCTTCTCAGCACCAACTTCGGTTAACTCTACATCAAACTCATCCTTCTCTTCGCCTGCTGCTGCACCATCACCAGCTGCTGCTGCAACGACAACACCTGCTGCTGCAGATACGCCGAACTCTTCCTCACATGCCGCTCTTTTGCTTCTGCCATACGAGCCTGTATTGCCTTAGAAATCTGACTCTCCTGCAACTCATCAATACGATTCTGCATATTGACAAGTTCTGTAGTCATAGAATCCAGTTTCTTTTCAAGACTGTCTATATACGCACAAAGCTCATAGGTATCCTTTGACTCTTGCTGCATATTATTTTGCTTAAGAAGCTGCAACAGTTCCATAATCATTTCATCCTGCGTTAACGCTTTTCTTTCAATCATTTCCATCTTAAATTCCTCCTTAAATGCAAGGGGAGGACAACGCCTCCCCACATTAATTACTCCTTATCGAAAGGGCAACGGTTCACCGGATACCTTCATAAATCCGTCTTTATCCTGTTCCTCTTTCTTTTCATTGGCACTTTTTTCAGACTGCTCCTGCTTCTTTTCCTTTGCTCTTTCATACTCTGCAAGAACTTCCTCATAAAGCTTCTCACGGAATTCTTTTGTTACAGGGTAGCAGACATCCTGGTTATCTCGATATCAAGATAATCAGGATTATTCCGATTCCTTGATTATCCCGATTTTTTAAAATAGCCACGCCGAAAACCGCTGGGACTGGGCAGTTGGCATGGCTGCAATTCATAATTAATCGGAATAATTAATAACCACGACACAAACGTTCAATGATATCTTCATTGCCCTTCCAAAATGGAATGGCATCAATAGAATAATCTAACCTTGTTGATGCTTTTTCGATAGCTTCTCTTTTCATTTCCGTATCTGCATATGCATATATTTGTGTTACTTGTGGATCGGAATGTCCAAGAAATTCGGCAAGCAGTGCTAGTGGCATTCCTGAACGATACAAATGCATAGCTCTCGACTTTCTTATTATATGAGGATGCACTTTTTCATTGATGGTTACTGTCTTGCTTGCCTGTTTTGCATATTTTTTCAAGAAACGGGCTACATTATCATCTGACATTTTTGTTTTAGAACCTCTATGTATGGTATAAAACATATGTGCATCTTCTTCTGCATGAAATAATGCTATGTATCGTTTTCCTAATTCAATTGTTTTCTTTGATACAGGAACAATACGAGGTTTATTTCCTTTGCCAAGAAGACAGAGCGTTGAATTGTCAATATTTAAGTCCGATTTTTTCATGCTGAGCATCTCACAGTCTCTGGCAGCTACATCATACATGAGTGCTAAAAAGAAATTATCGCGCATTCCTAACCGTGTTGTAGTGTCAGGGGCATTTATTATTGCGGAAACAGCGGTTTCTGTCAGATAGTCAACGGTCATTGTTTTGTTTACATCTTTTTTTAAAGGTATGCTTTTTAATGAAGCGTAAACAGAATACAACATAGGTTCTGTCATAGCTGCATATTCAAAAAACATTCTAATACAACTTAACCTTTGGTTTCTTGTGGAAATTTTCCAATGTTTTTCGATTTCCATGTGATCCAGAAAGGATAGTACAATTGTAGGTTCAAACATCCCAAAGTTAATCTGTGCATTTGAAATATTTTTTTCTTCGTTCAAATATTTTATCAACATATTCCATGTTTTATGGCATGCATTGATAGTATGAATGCTATAATTACGCTGTTTTGGAAGATATATGACAAAGAAATCTTTCAGCAGTCTCCAAAAATCTTTTGTTTTATTCATATATTCGCACCTCCTATGATTGTGCCGGCATCCATAAATGCCATTTTGGAAAGTCGTTCTGGCAATAAATGAATGTAATAAAATGTACTGCTAAATGAGCCATGCCCCATATAAGCGCTTAGGTAAGGAATATAAGAATCCAAGTCTTTTCCTTCTTCAACCCATTTCATTAAAGTTCTTGTTGCGAAATTGTGTCTTAAATCATATGGTGAAGGAACTCTGTTTTCAATTGTATTACCGGCAGCTATCCAGCATTTTCTGAATGCTCTTTCTAGCCATCCGCTTTCATAAACATCTCCATGATTGGATGGAAAAAAACAGGCTGCTTCGGGATAAAACATTTTGGATATTTCATTGTATTTCTTGCACAACTGTATTACATCATCACTAACAGGAAGAACTCTGTCTTTATGTCTTTTGGATTGGCGGATGTATATATTTTTGTTTTTATAATCTATATCTGTTTTTTGAAGATGTAATACTTCTTTTGGTCTCAGACCACAAGCAAACTGAACGCGAAAAATCGTAGGAATGGTATATTCCAAAAGTGGACTATTGTTACGGTGCGGATAGATATCTGTCGCATGAAAAAATGCAGATATTTCTGCCTCTGTGAAAATACAAGGAAGTTCGGGTTTGTACTTTTTTCTTGCCTTATCTGGAAGCACATAGGCATCTTTTCCAATCGAAATTAAAAATTTTGCAAACTCCCTTATAATAATTGCATGGTTAGGTGCTTTGTTATTTACATTTTCATGGTCACACCATGCGTTTACGATTTCTTGAGACAATACACAGCATGTAGGGAAATATTCTAGAAAAAACATGTCCAACCGTCGCAATCCTCCTTCATAGCTGATTGCCGAATATCCCAATGCTATTTTATAATTAAACATTGCAATCAGATCATCTGCAAAGTTACTTTGGTATTTATAAGTCATGACAATCCCACCTTTCCGGTTTCATACATTTTAATGTCCATGCAGCATTGTACAAGCATTTCAGTGTTTAATGACAAATATCTTTTTGTAGAATCAATATGCTGATGTCCAAGTGTCTGTGCAATGGTTGATAATGCAACTCCTTCAGCAAGCATACCGGTTCCGACAGTACGCCTGAATGCGTGAAAACTTTTTCCGTCCCATGCAGATTTGGGTATCGATGTTTCTTTCAGATACCTGAGCATGATATTTCTCCCCACTCCTTTATGAAGCTGTTCATATGGTCTTGTAAGTTTCAGAAAGATATGACTGCAATCTGATTTAGGTCTGGCATTTAAAATGTAATCAGCAATGGCATTGCTAACAACAGGGGGCAATGGAAGTGAAATTTTGTTGTTTGTTTTACTTTGGACTAATGTCAGAGTTTCTTTCTTCCAATCAACATCACTAAGTTGAAGGGCAGCAATGTCGGATGAACGTAGTCCGAGATTGCTGGCGAGAATGATTATGGCATAGTCACGCTTTCCCATTACAGTTGAAGTGTCTATTACAGATAAAATCTGCTTGATTTCATCCACTTGCCAACATGGCAGAACTTTTTTGGGACTTGCAGCCGAATTTGAGAGTAAAAGCTCCACCTGAAGCGAAAAACCGTAATGCTCAGTCAAAAACTTAAAAAAATTACGTAATACCCATCTCTGCCTATCCATACTTCCTTGCCATTTGGGAAATTTTTTAATGATATATTCTTTCAAAACGGCTGTGCTAATGTCTTCCACACTATAGCAACTGCTTTCTTCCAAATAAAGAAGAAAGCCCCGGATGGAATTTATGACAGTTTCAGTAGTGCTTTCAGCGATTTCAGTCCTTAATTTTTTACTATATTCAGTAAGAATAGAGCTATAAACAGGTCCTAACAGACATGTTTTATAACGATGTCTGCTCAAGTCAATCTCGCCGCATTCAGTATAATGAGCCAAAATCCACGCAGCTTTTCGTTTTTCCAGATATGTCCGTTGTTTTATCTGCCTGCTTTCCATACGTTCTTTTTGATACTGCATAAACGCATCAAAGGCTTCATAGTCAAAACTGAACAAGTCCTTTTTCTGGCAAAAATCCATAATTTCTTTAAAATCACTACGATAATTGCCAATTGCTGATTCAGATAGCGGAATGCTTTTAATTGATTCCATGATGTTCTGTACCTTTTTGATAATATTGTCCATATATGGCGCCTCCTTTTATTTTTTATATCGAAAGACACGATATACTTTAATATTAATTATTCCGATTAAATATGGGTAGTGGCAAAGGAAAACTGCTTAATTACAGTTGGTTGAAGTATGGAAATTAAAAAAATCGGGATAATCAAGAAGTCGGAATAATCCTGGTAAACTGCTTTTCCGTTATCATCCACCTGCTTTGTCTTATATGACGGCATTGCCACAAATACCTTTTCTTTTCCCTGTAAGATATTTATATTGCCCACAACAAATGCATCCTCAAAATACACTCTGGCAAGTCCTTTGATATTACTGTTTTCCCTCTCATAAGGCACCACAGTCACCTTGAACTCCGGCATTACAGGACTTGAACCTTTCTGTTTATTTTCCTCATTTGCACCAAGCTTTTCATAAGCTTCAATAATGTCAGAGTAAAGCTTTTCCCTGAACTCAGCTGTTATCGGATTACAAATGTCTTTGTAAATATAGCTGCCATTTTCATCCTTTTCGTTACTTCTGTATCTTGGCATCGAAACATATAAATTGCCCTCCTTGCCCTCCAGAACAGTAATATTTGTTATCTTAAATGAATCTCCAAATACCACTGTTGCAAATGCTTTTACCTTATCTTTGTTTTTTACTTCATTTACTTTTATTGAAATCTCCATATATTTGTCCTTTCCGGGCTTTGCCCTTAATGCTCATTTTCTCTATCTACAACTACCTCACACATTAGCTGTGATATTTCTTCATAGTCAAGTTGTCCATGCAACCAGTTATTTACGGTAACCACAAATCCATCCTGCTCATAATACAGATAACTTGATAATTCATTTTCATTCTCATAGATAACTGTCACATCAAAGTCTGGCATATAGACCTTCTCATCTTCATCCCACAGACACATAACTCCTGCCCTGAGATACAGATTAAGTGAAGGAATTTTCACATACCATCCACTGATAACAAGCTGATAATTATCGTCTGTCTCTGCTATGTCATCAGGCACATCAAAAGTATCTGTCTCTGCCATTTTTTCTTCCACATCTTCAAGTCTGCATTCAAATGTCATTCACATCACCACCTCGCTGTACACTGTCTGCTACAAGACTGCACTTTACTACGAATCTGTTTTTACCGGAATCCGCACAGGTAAATAATGTTAACATTTTCTCATCACTGTGCTCTGTTATTCTTCTGTCCTTAGGTGAAGTCTTGTATGCTTCATCAATCTCATATTTGTATATATCACCATCTCTGTCTGTTACTGTGACTCTATCGCCGACCTCTACCTTGCTTAGATTAGTGAAATACTCTCCATATCTGCTGCCATTGTGACCACAGATAATACAGTTGCCTCTTTCACCAATCCCTGCACTGTCACTCATATGTCCTATTGCATATCTAAGGTCAGAGACACTCGTTCCCTCAACAATCGGATATCTGATACCAAGCTTTTCTATTTCCACGATACCAATCGCACCATCTTCCATATCATTTTCTTCTGATATGGCTGACTTCTCTTGACAACCGGTGGACGGCTTTTTGTCTTTCCCTTTCTGCTCCATCTTCTCATCTTCTGCTACCTCCAAAGTCTTTTCAAATGAATCAAGCAGCCTGTCTGTCTCATTTGCTCCCTGGTACTTGTAGTAAGCCGGAATTCCCATAATTCCTATTCCAAGTGCAATAAGTACTGACGCTGCAACTTTTCTCTTGTCCATTTCAATCATTCCTTTCTGTAAAAATGAATATCCCAGACCTACGGCTAGATCTGGGACACTTCATCTTTTTCATTTATCTTCTACGAATATCTTCGCTGATATATGGATTCTCATATTCAGCTACTATCTCTTTCTCTTCATATTCGTCTCTCTCATTCTCTTTTTCCATCTGAATATCCTCATTTTTCTGATTTTCAAGGTCAAGCATTGCGTTTAATTCTGCCTGTCTCTTAAGCTTCTCATCATACTCTGCCTGATGTTCAAATGGCTTTTCATACTGCTCTTTTGAAGCTTTTAAGTCATTTTCATACTGTTCTATCTTTCCCTGCAGGAACTCTTCATTCTCATGAATACTGTTAAATAAGTTCTCAAGCTTAACCATACAGCCAACAGGACTTGTGGAAAGCTCAACCTTGTAATCAGTTTTTCCTCTGAGCACAAGATAATTGATTCCCAGAAAATTCTTTTCCACTAAAAGCTCAAAGTTTTTAAATCTGCCAACGGAAGTTATATCTCCTGTTTTACATTTACTGACTGTCTGTAACAGCTGCGTGCCTCCATCTGTCCTCTCTGTAAAGCTTATATTTCCAACTGTTATCTCAAAATCATTTCCTTTGGCAAGTTCAATATCTCTTGCCTTAATATCCTCTCTTACACACTCAAGCTTTTCACTGGCAGCCTTAATAAGCTTCGGAAGTCTTATCATAAAGTTGTCCTGTAATGAATATTTCTGACTGTCATATGATGATTTCAAAAGCTTAAGCCTCTGCACATCATTATCAATCTGCATCTTTTCTTTTATCAATGGATTACCTGTTGCCACAGCCTTAATCTCTGCATATGAAAGTGTTGCCTCATCTATATCCTCACAGCTTCTTGATACTGCCTTACTTGTCATAACCTGTGAAATAAAGCGCTGTTTATTCTCCACAAGTGACCAGTTATATGCATCAAATGTTGATTTTGTAACATAACGGTATACTGCAATCTCATCATTTTCATTTCCCTGTCTGATTCCTCTGCCTTCTCTCTGTTCAATACTTGAAGGCTTCCAGGGACAATCCACATGATGGAGTGCTACAAGGTGAGTCTGAACATTTACACCGGTACCACATTTATCAGTTGAGCCAATCAGGACAGTCTTCTTTCCTGTTCTTACTTCTTTGAACAGTGTTTCTCTCTGTGCATCCGTCTTAGCATCGTGGACAAATGCTATCTCTTCCTCCGGTATTCCAAGCTTTACTAATGATTCTTTCAGATAATCATAAACTGTGAAATCCTTACCCGCTCCCGGTGTTCCAATATCTGAGAATATAAGCTGACAGCCAATGATTCCCTTTTCCCTTGCAAGCTCATATTCCTTCCACACATTTTCTGCGACTTTATTTAGTTTTCCATTAGGATTATTTGGTGCATCCTTGTCAAGTAACCTTGCATCTGTTCCAAGAAGTCTCGCCTCATGTGTTATCTTAAGAAAATTGTCTTCCGACGGATCAACTCCTCCATTTCGGATTCTTTCTGCCCTCACCACAAAGTCATCCATTACCTGCTTTACATACCAGTCCGGTTCTGACTCAACAATTATTGCTTTGCCACCCCGCACCTTTGGAACATCAAGGTCCAGCATATCGGAAGTCTGTACATCTGCCACTTCCCTGAAAATATTCATAAGCTCAGGCAGGTTCGTAAACTTGTTAAACCTGCTCTTGAATCTGAATCCTGAACCTTCCACCGTAAGCTCCAATGCTGTTGTGACTTCACCAAAGTTTGCAGCCCATGAATCAAAATGATGAATCCCCATCTGCTCTAGTGCTTCTCTTTGGAGAAAATACTGCATAACATACATTTCACACATCGTATTGCTAATAGGGGTTCCCGTTGCAAATACAATACCTCTTCCATCGTTAATCTCACTGATATACTGGCATTTCATCTGCATATCAGTGGCTTTCTTTGAACCTGTTGAACTGATACCTGACACATTGTTAATCTTTGAAAACACCGACAGATTTTTGAATGCATGAGCTTCATCCACCATAATTGAATCTATTCCTAACTCCTCAAAAGTAATCAGGTCATCCTTTCTGGTCTCATCCGCAAGTTCTTTAAGCTGCTGCTCTAATTTCTTTTTCTGTGCCTCCATCTGCTTGATTGTCCATCGTTCACCATTAAGTTCCTTCATTTCCTCAATTGCCAGTGAAATCTCTTCTATCTGGTTATTTATCATCTGCTGCCTGCGCTCTGATGATATTGGAATCTTTTCAAACTGTGAATGTGACATAATGATACAGTCATAATCACCTGTCGCTATCCTTGCCACAAACTGCTTTCTCCTGCTCTTTTCAAAATCTCTTTCTGTTGCCACCAGTATATTTGCTGACGGATAAAGGCGAAGAAATTCTGATGCAGTCTGCCCGATAAGAGGCTTTGGCACTACCATAACCGTTTTATTTGCCAGCCCTAATCTTTTCTGCTCCATACAGGCAGCCATCATTTCAAATGATTTACCTGCTCCAACACAATGTGCCAGCAAAGTGTTCCCACCAAATAGTATTCTTGCCACCGCATTTTTCTGATGAGGCTTTAGTTCAATCGCCGGATTCATCCCTGGAAACTGCAGATGCGTTCCATCATACTCACGAAGCCTTATGTTATTAAAAGTCTCGTTATAATAGCTTACATATTTCTGCCTGCGGTCCGGGTCTGAAAATAACCATTCCCTGAACTTTGACTTAATCTGCTCCTGTTTTTCTCTTGCAAGCATTGTCTCATTCTTATTAGTCTCATAGTGATACTTGCCTCCACCATCATCAATTCTGTCTCGAACCACTACAGTCCTAAGATTCAGAGTTGCCTCAAAAATAGAATAAGCGTCCATTCGGCTTGTACCATAGGTCTTGGTTGCTGCCACTGAACGCTTATCCAATGATTTATTTTCTATAAACCATTCCATTGTTATATCATTTCGTTTTATCTGTATTCCACTGTTATACCATCTGCTTCGAACTGCCTGTGCCCGTCTTGGTGTTCCAAAAAGCTCATACATAAACTGCTCATAATCTTCCGGTTCAATCCAGGTTGTACCGATTCTCACATCAATGTCACTGGCTTCTATCTGCTCCGGCTGGACTTTCTCAAGTGCTGACACATTTATAAGAAATCTTTCCCTGTTTTCCTCACTCTGTGCTGACACCGCCTTAGCCACCCTCAACTTCTCCCTGACATTACCGGACAAATACTCATCTGAAGTCTCCCAGCCTGCATCAGGATTGTTCTCATTATAAAGATTGGGATTTAAGAAAATGATGCCTTCCAGCTCATTTATCAATTTATCCCTGTCGACTTCATAAACTGATAACATAAACGGAATATTTACCTCTCCAAACTCACTTACTGATAAGTTGAGGGCTTCTATTGCTGTTTCAACTCTTTTTATATTTGATTTTGCCTTAATCGTCTGCTTATAAAACATATCTGCTTTTGTTACATTTCCCTCCTCATCTATTTCCTCAAGTGAGCAAAGAAGTGGATAATCACTGTCATCACGAAAAGCCATTTTGTTAGACTTCCCATTTATGCTTCCATATTTTTTGGCAAAAACATCATATTTATCATTAAGAATCTTCTGTTTACTCCTTAATTCTTCCTCACTGCAGCCTTCCATCTGGATACCGATAAGTTCTCTTGTAATCTGCCTTATCTCATCAAGATACTTGATTCTTTCAAGAACATTTTCAGATACGCTCTTTTTCTTCATAACAGAATTTTCTCTGTAATAAAGCTCTCCATCAACAAATGCATAGCTAAAGTTTCTGACATCAGGACTTGCCGGTATTACATCTTCTGATGCTTCCTCTTCATCAAGTATTCTGTCAAAGTCAGTAAATCTCGTATCAATCTTATCAATTGCCTCATTTAGCGCCTCATAAATGTTGAAGTTTTCATCATCATTGACACATACTGTGTATCTGCTATCCTGTCCATATATTCTGGTATCATATTCCATCTTTCCAAGTATCATGTCAGGGTGTTCCGAAAAATAGGAATTAACAGCTATCCCATTTTCGGTATATCCCAGATGAACCCAGTCCGGCTCAATGTCTATCACTCTTTCCCTCTTCTGAAAGAAAAGAATATCTGACGTCACTTCTGTTCCTGCATTTCCTTTGAATGCAGTAGTTGGAAGTCTTACTGCTCCCACAAGCTCTGCCCTTGCAGCTATATACTTTCTTATGGACGGATTGCTTTTATCAAGCGTACCCTTTGTCGTAATCACTGCAACCATTCCACCGGGACGAACCTTGTCGATAGCCTTTGCAATAAAGTAATCGTGGATTCTGAAGTTATACTTGTTGTATCTTGGGTCATAAACCTTATAATCACCAAATGGTACATTTCCTATGACCGCATCAAAAAAGTTATCTTCAAATGTTGTCTCCTCAAATCCCTTAATACTTATGTCTGCATTCTGATATAGCTGCTTTGCTATCCTTCCCGAAATACTGTCAATCTCAACACCATACAGTCTGCTGCTGTCAAACGCATTTCCAAGTGTTCCGAAGAAATTACCGGTACCCATGCTTGGTTCAAGAACATTTCCACCCCTAAACCCAAACTTAACAAGTGCTGTACTTATGCAGCTTGCTATTTCCGGTGGTGTGTAAAATGCATTATTAACTGTTGCTCTTGCAGCAACATACTCTTCTTCGCTTAACAGCTCCTTTAGTTCCTGATATTCCTTTGTCCAGCTTACATTCTTATCATCAAAAGCCTCTGCAATTCCACCCCAGCCAACATACTTTGAAAGAATCTTTTGTTCTTCCTCATTAGCAAGACGATTATCCGCTTCTAATTCCTTTAGAAGCTTAATTGCATCAATGTTCCACTTGTATCTGGTCTTTGCTCCTCCGGTCTCGATATCCCATATGTTTATGTGGTAGTTGCTTTTTGATGCTGTTTTTATAATTTCAGACTGCTGTTCATTTGTACCTGCTTCATAATCTTCATTATTTCTGGCTGAAGCATAGCTTTCAGGCTCATCCGGTATAGCATAATCATCCAGTATATCTTCTTCTATTACTTCATTCTGAACAAACTCTTCTTTTTCTACCTTCTCAGGAACATATTCCCCTGTCATAATCAGCGCACCAATTTCTCTCTCAACTGCACTCCATGACAGGTAACCTTCCTTTTCGCCCTCCTCATCTCTCCACTGAATCTTGAGCCCTTTTGCACTAAAGCTGTCATAACCATGAAGTCCGTAGCCTTCAATTGGCCAGCCGGCCCCTCCAAGTCCATATTCACTTTTAATAAACTTCGCTCTTTCACTGGCACTTGCTTCATTTTCAAATATCCTGCATATCCTTGTTTTTCCATTCTGAAATCCGGAACCTTTAAGCAGTACTGTAGTCACATACTCGTGAGGAATGACTGCTTCAATCTTCGGATTCATATAGGTGTATTTTTTATCAGAATCCTTCCCCTGAATGTCAAAAAGGGAAGTCTGAACATATCCAGCTTCCCTTTTTCCAAATGAATTAATCTCATCTAATTCGTTATTTAATTCTGTATCAGATTCTAATGATACTTGAGTACCAGGTCGTGAAGAACTATCTCCTCCGCCTGCATCTTTGCCTGCTCCCTTATCTTCCACATCTCCATTGTCGATGAAGGGTTCTGTGGTTTGTGACTCTTTAGATACTTCTCCATTATGGTATCCACCATCTGATTCGCTTCCTCGTCCACCCGGTGAAGTATCTCGGCTAACCTCCCGAACCGGTACAGTGACCTGAATCTGTCCTTGTGATTCTCCTGAAGATATGTCATTGCCATTCTGCCATACTTGCCCAGTGTCTGTAAGCTCTCCTCCTGTTCTTCCGGCATCTCTATGTCCGGATATAGAATTCCGTCCACTTCGTGATAACTCAGATTCATCTCTGCCATATCTACCTCTCCTTTCAATTGCCTTAAGGTTTTTGTTAAATTCTCTTAAAACTACACAGGATACATCACAAGCAAGGGAACCTAAGCGGTACACATCCTCTTCATTATGAATCTTCTCTATCTGGCTGAAATCCTGTTCTTCACCAGTGAAATCAAATCCACATCTTGTTCCCACTATATACATTATGCTTTTAAATAAAAGCTCTTTTGCATTACTGTTTAGTTCTAATACTCTGTCTTTGAAATCTGCCTCAATTATACCTCGAACATTTGTTCTTGTAAATACTTTTAATATATTTTTATTTTCGGCAGCATTTTCACTCTTTGTCTCATCTATCATTCCCTCATCATAAAGAAAATCAAGATATTTAGCAGTACTATCTTCATTAAGTTCCCAGGTAAGCTGCTGATTCTTTCCACCGGTATCTGATATGTCAAACACATATTTCATATATGGTTTTAGAGCCTTTGAAGGAAATATGGCTATGCCCTTACTTCCTCTCTTAACATATCTTGATACCTTTTTCCAGGAATCATAATCACCAACCAAAGTCGCATGTGGTCGCTGTCCATAAACTAAAAGGACGTTATCAAACTCAAATCGGTATATTCTTCCTGCGAGTTCTAACACGTCCTTCCACCTGCTTTGTGAACCGGTCACATCTCTAATCTGTTCTTCGTAGATAGCCTGCACTCTGTATTTATGATTCATAAGCTACCCTCCAATTTATTTTCCGGATTTCTTTTTATTTCCTTTAATCAGCAGGCTGTACATCTTATATTCATCCTTATCCATCTGGATTACTATTGATTCATTCTCAATAAATTCTTTATCAACAATATTCAAATCGTAATGCTGCTCAAGTCTTTTTGTTTCCTTTATCAGCTTGCCAACAAATCTATATAATACTGAACTTTTCTTTGTAAGCTTCACTGCCTTGATAAATGATAATTCCGGATTTCCTGATTCCCTGTCTATTTCCTGAATCAGTTTCTCTGAATTCCTTATCATCTTCTTTGCAACACCATAATCCATTTCATGGATAAATGCTATTCCCTTACTTTGTGCCCACTCCTTGCTTAGCTCCTTCATAAGATATTCCATCTCATTAATGGCTTTGGCACTTACCTTTTTATGTTTATCTGTCATCGTATCTCCTCCAATTCTATCTTCCTCTGCTATCTGACCTCTCTGTCCGGTCATTTGCTTTTTCTTCATGGATTTCCCTGTCCGGTTCTTTAACCTCAAATTCAACAGACACATAATCCTCTGCATCCAGCACTATTTCTTCTCTTCTGTACTGGATTCTTACAAGTTCCCTGGCATCTTCCATTGAATCTGCCTTCACACACACTACCCTTTCAAGTGTTTCAGTTACTGTAACTTCATACACTTCCTTTTTATTCTTCTCTGACATTGTAATCCTCCATTCTGTTAATAAGACTAATTCGGTCTGCAAATACAAACAATACTTCCAACTGAATATATGCTTCCATACACCACTCCGTATTCTTCAGACTTTGCCTCAACCACCTTGTTATCTCCTGCATAAATCGCCACATGTGAGATGTTCTGATATCTTCCATTGTGACAAAATGAGTAAAAAATAAGATCGCCCGGTTTCATTTCATCATAGTCAATCTCACATCCGTCATTTACTAATCCTTCTGCTTCGGCTGCTGCCGTTGTAGCACCACAATAGCTTATATCCACTCCTGCATCTTTCCATGAATAGTAAGCAAGAGAGCTGCAATCATAATAATCTCCACTGTCTCTGTACTCCTGACTGTATGGATATCCAACCTTGGTAAGTGCAAACCTTACTGCTTTCCTTGCCTTGCTGTCGCTGATACCGGACACGATATCATCTATCTCATCCTCAGTCATAGTCGATAAACCATCTCCACCATCGCTGTTTATCATAGCCATACTTTCAGGACTCATCATATCCTCAATTATTGCAATCTCATCACTTGAAAAACCATATTCAGTAATCATATCCTGAAATGTTTTTAGCGTAACATTCACATAGTAACAGCTCTTTGATGTTGTATTTCCATTACTGTCTGTAATCTGTTCAGTTCCTGTGCTGGTTGTGTAACTACACATATCATCAACAATCTGCTTTAGCCTGTCCTTTGAAGTTGAATTCATAATCGTTGCTGTATCCCCAACTCCATACTTAACCATATACACTGCCATAATGTCGTAGTTATTACTTGGATTTGCTTCTGAACCCTCATAATCAACATACACCTTCATTCCCATATCACATCCCTGATGAGTATTAACAAGCTCATTTATCTCTCTGTTAAACTCAGAAACGTAGGAGCCTGTCACGGTAATTACAGTATCACCAGACTCCAATGGTGGGAAAAAGATTGCAAATGGTGAATTATAGATAACTGCTATTACAGAAGTCACCGGCACAATTACCACAGTAAACAATAAAAGTAACAGCACCAGTCCTGCTGCAATAATCGCAATGGAAGCCTTAAGCTTCGCCATTAGCTTTCCTGCAACGATGTCCTTTACCATCTTTCCCAGGCTGTCCTTCTGTTCATCCTGTGCTCTCATCTTATCCAGGAAAAACTGAATCTTTCGGCTTCGAAGATTAGCTTTTGAATCTCCCTTTCCAGAACTGCTCTTTGTTTTTGATTTTCCTATAGAAGAACTGCCAAAAGTAGCATTTTTAATCTTCAACCTGCTACCCGGTGATACAGTGCTGTTATCAGATGACTTTGCATATCTTTTTCTTGCCGGGCTTTTTGACTCTTTCGATGTGTTTGCTTTTGCTCCAGTTTCTGCACTACTGACACCTGCTGTAGTGTTAACAAAATCATTATTTTCATTCTCTATAAGATATTCCTTCTTCTTGATTTCCCTTTTTGAAATCTTAGTCCCAGCTTTTACCTGCTTAATCCGCTGTTTTTTCATTCTTCGCAGACCATTCCTGTATATCTCAGAGCTTTTCTTCGTAACACTGGCTACCGGCTGAGCCACACCGTAAGCCACCATTGAAGCTTCTTTTACTTCGTTACCACCTTCCATCTGGTCAAAAGCTGCTGATACACCAACAGCAGATACAGCTTTAACATTAGAGTTAATCGTACCTTTCTTCTTAGGTAATGCTTCTTCTCTTGCTTTTCTATCCAGCTTAAGCTTTCTAAGCCTTGGATTGTTCACATAACCATTGCTTATCTTCACTCTTCTTGATTTAGCAAACGAAGCAAGCTTTATTTTGTGCTTTGGCTTATCCTTACACTTTTTCTTAACAATATGAAGCGTTGCTTTTTTCTTGGTATGGATGACCATTGGTTTGTCATCCACTTTCT
>CAMHLZ010000002.1 GCA_946186125.1 uncultured Lachnospira sp.
TCTGATTCTTATCTCCATATCACATTCCGTCCCCTTTTCCCCATCCATCGCAAGCGAATATTTCATCTTTATTCTTATATTATTTTCCCGAATTAAGACATCCAGTATCTCCGTAAATATGTCCATATTTATCGAACCATACGGAGTCCTGTACAATGTACCCGTAGTCACATTTTCAATAAATTTCATCTCCGATTCAACAATTCCACGCCTTGTAATCTCTACATAACCTTTACCAAGCTTTATCGTATTTCTAGTCTTATCTCCGTCATCGGAAATTTCCTCATAACCTATGTAATGCATATTGTTTTTATAAAAATATACACCTGTATATATAATCTCTATATTTGTCTCTCCTTCTGAATACTGGGTACCCTTAAGAGATATTAAAACATTCTTTGTCACGTGTTCACCAACCTAATAATTTTCTACACTAATCTGACTTATGTCCTCTATCTTAAACGGAAGTATTGAATTTGCGAATCGTTTAAACTTTTCTGCTGCATCACTTACATAAAAGTCATACATCTCACTTGCATATCTATTCTCATTGCCGGCTGCAATACCACTTTTCTGAAGCAATTCTCCAAGACTTACAGCAGTCTCATATGCAGGATTAACAAGTGTAACTGATTCTCCCATTATATTGCCAATCATTGTTCTTAAAAGTGGATAATGCGTACATCCAAGCACAAGCGTATCAATATCATCATTTTTCAGTTCCAAAAGATATCGTCTGGCTACTTCCTCTGTCACAGGATCATTTGTCCAGCCTTCTTCTACAAGCGGCACAAACAACGGGCACGCTTTTCCATACACATTTATCCTGCTGTCCCGGCCTTTTATAAAATCCGTATAGAGCCCGCTTCGGATAGTCGCTTCTGTCGCAATAACTCCGATTCTCTTATTCTTCGTTTTCCTTACCGCAACCTTCGCTCCCGGCTTAACCACACCAATAACCGGAACATCCACTTCCTGTCTGACCTCCTCAAGTGCAAATGAACTCGCAGTATTACATGCAATAACAATCGCCTTTACATTCTTTGTTTTAAGAAATCTTGCTATCTGCTTTGAATACCTTATAATGGTATCTTTAGACTTGCTTCCATAAGGCACTCTTGCCGTATCACCAAAATATACTATTTTCTCATTCGGAAGCTGGCGCATTATCTCTCTTGTAACCGTCAGTCCTCCCACTCCCGAATCAAATACTCCTATCGGAGATAAAGCATTACTATTCATAACTTACTCCTTTATTTTTCACTTATTGAATTGTAGCACAATTTTTTTGTTTTGGGTATATAATTTATTTTTCTGTTTATACTTTATTCAGAACAAGAAAAGAAAGGAATATATTATGAAAAAAATATTATTAATTGCTGTCACTTTAACCTGTATAATGATCTTGTATACGAAGCAAACAAAAAATGCCAGTCATCTTCAGACTGATATTTCAGAAAAAATATTAAGACTTCACATCATTGCAAACAGCGATTCAGAAGATGATCAAAACGTCAAAATGCTTGTAAAAGAAAACTTAGTTACATATTTAGAAAATTTGTTAAAAGACTCATCTTCTCTCGAAGAAAGTATTGATATTACTTCAAAACACTATGACGATATTATAAACATCGCTAATTCTACACTTACTTCAAACGGAAAGTCTTACACTGCAGCGTGCTGTATTGAAAGAACAGTTTTTCCGGTTAAATCATACGGAGATATCACACTCCCCTCCGGAGAATACACCGCTTTAAGAGTAACTCTGGGCAATGCATCAGGAAAGAACTGGTGGTGTATTTTATATCCGCCGCTGTGTTTTGTGGATGCTTCCTGCGGCGTTGTACCTGATTCATCCAAGGAAGAGTTAAAAAAAATCCTTACAGCTGACGAATATAACTCCATTTTATCGGATAATACGGATTTGGAATTCAGATTCAAATATCTGACATTTCTTAATTAATCCGGTATTTTACCAGAACATTATAATAAATCCTGTTATAAAAGCCCTTCCGATTTTCCATATATTTCACCCACAGGCCTCTGTCACTGACAGAGAGCCTGTCATAAATTCTGAAATAATCCATATTATTTTTATAAATATTATCATTTATTTCTTTACTTATCTCCTGTTCTATCATTTCCAACTGTCTGTTTTTTGTTATCTTATTACCTGAAAGGTCTTTTATATCGCCTGTTAATGTTATATTAACACCTACAGTCTCACGATTTATAATATTAAGGCTCACATCATAATGATTCTCAATAACCCTGTATTGGTATACATTGTTTATCTTAAATGTCTGCCCCGTCATCTCCTTATTGGCAAGAGCAATTAACTTGGCTTCGTTTATATCTAAAATGGCAGGTTCACCTCCGGGGCCAAGAATCACAGCCTTTTGGCATTCCGGGTTTTTTTCTCCCGAAACCATTCCCATTAATATACATTTATATTTTTCTTTAACAACATCAACATATTGATATGACTGACATTCAAAAAACGGCAGGTTATTATGAAACATTTTTGCCACATCACTTCCTTTAACTCCGGCAATGTCACTTGCTTTACCCTCTGTCGATACGACAAGCATGTCTTTTGCAATCTGGCTCTGAAGCTTCATAAAGTCAGCAACATTACCGGCTGCCTTTTTACTCTCAAGCACACTCTTTCCCAATACTATTACACTCATGTGCGAAAAATCCGCACTTCCCGATGTCATATACTCATACTCTTCGGATGCTGAAAGCATATTTTCACCATACCAGTAAAGAGTTTTGCCATTTGCAATCTGATACCACACATCATAACGCCCCCTGTTATAATCAATCCCCATAGCACGAATGTAGTCTCTATCCTCTATGTCCGGCCGCCTTGATATTTCCGTTGCAAATGACACCATCATTCCGTTCATTACTCCTGCTGATGCCATTATTGCGGCAATTATCACCGGAACCCATCTGCACAGATATTTGTAATCAGTTTTTCCATTAAAAAAATGCACACACATTTTTTCAGTATACACAGCATAACAATTCACGGCTCCGAACATGCTGATAATCAGAAAAAGCGAAGTAATGCTTTCTATATGTCCTACCGTCTGCATTATCGAAAGATAATTTCCACTTAAATATCCGTTTATACCATATACTCCTACATTTAATATGAAGTATATCATTCCAAAAAGTGTATTTATTATTACCGCACGCACCATGTATTTTTTTATTTCCTTATCAGCAGAAAAATGTTTTCGTGAAAAAAGAAGTATTTCCGCAGGACAAAATATTATCGTATAAATAAAAGCAGTCCCTATTGTACTTCTGATATTTCCCATAAAAAGTGGTGTAATATTCCATCTGTCACACTTTCTACAAGAAATAAGTATTACTATTATTGCCGGTATTACCACAAAATAATATATGGTTTCGTAAAATCTGGCTCGTGATTCAACATTCATTGTAAGACTATACAACAAAAGCAGCGCCATTGGTATAACCACAATATACGACCGGTAACACGACAGCAATAACTGCCTCACCATATTTGAAAGCAGAAACATACTGACAACCATAGAGGCAAGATACTTACCCCCTAAAACTCCGGCTATTATTTTTCCCGTCTTTTTATATCCTTTTTTATCAAGCTCTTCTAACAGGGAATCTGACATTTTTTCGCATAGTTTCAAAACAAGCAGTACATATAAAATTGCAGACGCACCGCTTAAAAATATTGCTATCAAGCCGTCCCTTCCACACATTTTCCCTGTTATCAGTGGTACTGTAACTATTGTTATGCCCAGAAATTCCACAACTGCCATTCGAAATATCTGTTGCGCTGATATCCTGCCATTTTCAAAGAACATAGCTTTCCCCCCATTACATTCTATTTCTTTCTATTATACGGAGATGCAAACATACTTCGTAAATATATTTTTTTCGCAGGGTATTTAACAAGAAAATCTTTTTTATCTGAATGTCTGTTAATTTCACCTGAACAGGCCGGACTAAGATAAGGAAAATGAAAGCTGCTCAATCCTGATAAATGGATAGTCACACCAAGCAGTCCCACAACAAGTCCATAGATTCCCCAGAACGATGATACTATAATCAACAGGTATTTTATTAATCTTAATGCTGCAGCAAACTCTTCATTCGGTACCGCAAAAGAACACAAAGCAGTTATTGCTACCACTATCACAATAACAGGACTCGCAAGTTTTGCGTTAACTGCTGCTGAACCAACTATCAGACCTCCGACAATCCCCATTGTATTTCCCATTGGTCCCGGTATCCTCACGCTGGCTTCTCTTATCAGTTCAAATGCCAACTCCATCAGAATAACCTCCATAAATGCCGTAAACGGAACCCCTGCCCTCGCTTTTGAAAATGCAAGCGCAAGCTGTGACGGAATGATTTCTGTGTGAAATTTTATTACAGACAGATAGAATGCCGGAAATGTCATCGACAAAAAAGCGGCTATATATCTGATAAATCTTGTAAAGCTCGATATTTGGAACTTTCTATAATAATCATCCGGAGTCTTAAATAAGCTTCCAATATTAACCGGTAATATTAACGCATTGGGCGAATTATCTGAAAGCACGACTATTCTCCCATCCATCACAGCCATAGCTGCTCTGTCAGGACGTTCTGTCACTTGATATTGTGGAAATGGAGAGTATGCGAATTTTTCCGTTAATTGTTCTATTATGCCACTATCCATTATTCCATCTGTAGAAAATCTATTCAGTAATTCCAATACTTCATTAATGACATTTTTCCGAACAATACTATCCATATATACCACAGCAACATTAGTATTGGAATACCTTCCCTTACTTTTTTCTATGACTTTTAAATCCGCTGAACGCACTCTTTTTCTGATAAGTGCGGTATTACTCTTTTCTGATTCACTGAATGCTTCTTTAGAGCCCCTCATGGTCTTTTCATTCTCAACCTCAGAAATTCCAAGCGAAGGATATCCCTGACTTTTTATCTGTATAGCTTCTGAATCACCCTCTATTATTACAACTGCATCACCTATAAGTACTCCGCTCACGGCCTTTTGAACAGTATCCACCTTAACCGTATCTGTCACTCCAAGTGCTATCTCTTCAAGCGTAACATTACTTACCGCCGTTTCTACAAAGTATGCCACGGCTTTTTTTTGATTTATCATTAATTCTCTCTTGATAATGTCATTACAATCTTTAAATATATCATCCAACACTATTATGTTTTCATTCAATGAACCAGATAACTTCATATTGTCCCCTTTCAAATAATTATGTTACTTTCGCCATATCTATTTTTAGGGTGTACTCTTTTTCTTTAAATATTCTAATTAATTTTCAAATTCTCTAATATTGTTTTTCTCTGATTATCAATATGTTTTCTTATCACATTTTTTGCTTCTTCAATATCTTTATTCTCTATCGCAGCAATTAATAAATTATGTTCTTCCACCAACGTAACCCATTTTTGCTCGTCTTTAATGTATTCTATTCTGTATCTGTATAGCTGTTCTCGTAAATTATTTAGAATCTGTATTAATCTTTTATTTCGCGATGCTCCATATATAATGTCATGAAATTCTTCATCTTTGTTTGCTATATCAGTGAGTTTATCATTTCCAAGCATATTTTCAAGCTCCTGCTGGCTTTTTTTCAATCTCTCAATCTCATCCTGATTGATATTCTCACATGCAAGCGCTACTGCCATCTTTTCCAATGTAATTCTGACTTCTAATACATCTGTCAAATCTTCTCTGGTTATTTCTGCAACAACCGCTCCTTTTCTTGGAGTCATGATTACAAGACCTTCGGTCTGTAGTTGTCTGATGGCTTCTCTTATAGGTGTACGGCTTACACCAAGCTTATTTGCAAGCTGTACTTCCATAAGATGTTCTCCGGGTTCGAGTTCACCTCTGAGAATCGCATCTCTTAATGTGTGAAATACTACCTCCCTCAACGGGAGATATTCATTTATTCTCATTGTAAAATCATGCATAACTCTCTCTCCTTTCTCTCAAATAATTAATAGTATTCATTTCTTGGATTGTAAAATTTTGTTACAAATATCTGTTTTGTAATATTCTTATTCATAATAATGTTTTTAGTCTTCTCTGCCTGTACATTCGTTCTATATATTCCAAAAACTGTGGGTCCACTTCCACTCATAAGCGCATTTACAGCCCCATTTTCTTTCATAATCGTCTTAATTTCTTTTATAACCGGATATTTATTTTCAGTCACGGATTCCAGAACATTTTCCATATTTTTACCTATCTGGTCAATATTTTTGTCTTCAAGTGCCTTTACCATGGCATCAATATCAGGATGTCTTTCAAGTTCATCAAGCTTAAGATTCTTATACACATATGCCGTAGAAACATTTATCTTTGGCTTTACAACCAAAACAGTCAGTTTAGGTGGGGGACTTAATCTTGTCAGCTCATCTCCTATTCCCTCTGATAAAGCCGTTCCTCTGATAATACAATACGGAACGTCAGCGCCAAGTTTAACTCCACGTTTCATCAATTCTTTTGTTGATAGTCCCAGTCTGAACATCTTATTCATTCCGTAAAGCACTGTTGCTGCATCAGAACTTCCTCCGGCCATTCCTGCTGAAACAGGTATAACCTTTTTAAGTTCTATATCCACACCTTCTTTTATGTTAAACTCATCTATCAGCAATTTAGCTGCTTTATACATAAGATTTTTCTCATCAGTCGGCAGAAAAAACAGATTTGTTTTTATAGCAATATTACCGGTTGTATTCTTTTTAATCTCAATGTCATCATATATCTTTACTGTCTGCATTACCATTTTTACATCATGATATCCGTCCGGTCTTTTTCTGACCACGTCCAGAGCAAGATTTATCTTGCCATAAGCTTTGAATTTCATCACATTCCTCCATCCATATTTTTAATTATTCCGATCGTTTTGTATTTTGTATACATATATATTTAGTATACTAATAATTTGTATTTTTTTCAACAAATCTCTTTATATTTTTTTATTAATTCCGATATTAATGATGACATATCTTATGTAATACTTGGTAACTGTTAACCATGGATGGTGAAAAAATGTACTCTCTGAATCTTTTTGTATCGGGTTTTCGAGATAGATTTTTCATGGATAAAATCCAGGGCAGACCTAGCCCAAAAGGCGGGGCAAAGGAGATTTCGAGAGTACATAAAATAACAATGGAGGTTATGCTTATGGATATCAACAGTATTTCAACATCAGGGGCTTATGAAACTTATGCAGCTTCTACCGCCGCTGATTCAAAAAACACAAAGTCTGCTGATTCAAAAGAATCTGCAGCAACAGAAAAAGCTGCTGTTTATGAGAAGAGTTCGAAGAAATTATCTGAGACAGAGAGAAAAGATTTGGTTGCAAAATTAAAAGCTGATTCAGACCGTCATGTAGAGAATCTAAAGAGTCTCGTAGAAAAGATGTTTTTACAGCAGGGACAGAAGTTCCAGGATGCCACATCAATGTGGCAGGCTCTTGCAAACGGCGAATTGGAAGTCGATGAAGAGACAGCTGCAAAGGCAAAGGAAGACATATCTGAAAACGGTTATTGGGGCGTTGAACAGACATCTCAGAGAATCCTTGATTTCGCAGTAGCACTTTCAGGCGGTGACGAAAATAAGATGAAAGACATGGCTGAAGCATTTAAGAAGGGCTTCCAGCAGGCTACTAAGGCATGGGGAAAAGATTTACCTGATATTTCCCAGCAGACATACGATGCAGTTCTTAAAAAATTTGAAGATTATGGCAAAGAAGAATAGTTGGAAAATGGAGAGACAGACATGGAAGAAAGAAAGAAAAGAAGAAAAAGTATGTAAAATCAATGCAATCGTGTTTTTAGCAGCTACATATGCAAGTATATTTTTGTTTTTAAGAATTGTTACATTAACAGAATCCCCGATAACACTGCTGACACTGGCAATTCCGGTAGCGCTGGGTATTTATAACGCGATTTATTTAAAAAAAAATCAATCAATGATTTCCAGAGAAACTTTACTGGGTTGCAGTGTTTTGATTAAGTATGGACTTATACCTATGTATATAGCAGGGGGACTGCTAATATGTGTCCTTATTTTACTGATGTTTACACCAGTCGTCATTATGGTTTTTGTTACACCGGTTATTGTCACAATGCTTAGTATATATGGATATGTTATCATGTTGGCCGGAAGCACATTTTCCCATGGGTATCTTAGAAAAGCAAAGGAAGAAAACATTTATCGGAAATGGATAATCTCTGTATTAAAAGTGTTACAGTTCTTCTTTACTCTGGATGTGATTTCTGTGGGAGTGTTGGCTCTGAGAGAAAAGAAATATGTAAAGATTACAATCGGAATTGCGACAGTGTTGATTTTAGGCATGATTGGTACGTTTGCGTTTTTGGTTGTGAGTATAATCAGGGTGGTTTGCTAAAAACTTTGTTGATTATGAGTATTCATACATCTGCGACAGTGGTTTTTACGTACTATTTTCAATTTTTCTATGAAAGATACGTAGGAGATAATCTATGTTACGTATAATTTTCGGGTTTTTAGAATTTAATACGTATTATTCTTGATTTTCTGAAATCCATACGTAAATGGTGTTGCGCTATTCTACAATAAAAAAATCTTGAATTTTTTATTGCAACATGATATTATCCATTTATACAGAAAGCACCCATTCCAAAGGTGGATGCTCCGAGTTAGTTGCAAATGTCCTTACGGACACCGCCTATCCTGTGGTCAGACAGGATAGGCACTTTTTTCGCCTGTTATTATTAATATCAGAAGGGTGAATTAAAAAATGCAGTGACAAAAAACCTGCATTTTTTAATATCTTTATTTTGCTGTATTTATACATATGGCCGGATAAAAATAATCATCATAATACACTGTGTGCTCCGCTACTTTTTCTAAAGTTCCTTCCTGCTCATTTAACTCGAATTTAAATACCGTTCCCATTCCATCAGATGCTAATATAACATTTTCATCCATACAAACACTGTCAACATCCGGCTCGAGCTCGTATGTATTCACAACTTCATTCAAATTCATATCAAATGCCACCAGCTTTGAAGGATTTACCCGATCCCGCATATCAAAATCAAGTACATACACTATATTATCATGACTACAACACGAGTAAGCATTTTTTACAGGAATACTATACTTCGATATCTCATCTTTTACCGTATCGTATACAACCATTTCTTTATCACATGGTAAATACAACTTCTTATCATAATTGACGAAACTTTGAGGTGCATATTTTGATATCTTTTTTATCTTTTGAAGGGATCCATTCTCAAAATCTACCCTATGTAATGCCTGCACCTTCTCACCATTTTTCTCCCATACATATACGTATACTTCTCCATCACACGGATACAAATATAACGCATCTGTTCCATCAATAATTATTTCTTCCATCTCTTTATTTTTTCGAGAATATCTGTATATGTGATTTTTCCAATTCAGATTACTAACTCCATATATATAATTCTCATCTGCCTTTATATCCGTAAGTGCTACACAATCATCAAAATGAATAGTTTCATACGTTCCTGTCCTGTAATCAAATATTATAGCATTACAATCATCCTCATACCCACCATATCCTCTAGAACGACAATATAACTTATCATCATACACAAACGGCATCCCCACACCGTATCCGTCTATATTGTAATCTATATGATAATTTCCAACACTATTCAAATCTTCATCCAAACATTCAATATACGCATCATCTTTCTGTTCTCCGCTTACTATTACTCCATATTTAAAATCTTCTACATATTTGTTTTTCTCTTTTTCTCCCTGTTTGCTACATCCTGCAACAAGCGATATTATAAGAGCTACTGCAATAAGACATTTTATTTTTTTCATGCTTTTTTCTCCCTGTTCCATATTTCTATAAAACCAAAAAGACACAACAGAATTCAATTTTTTATATTTTCTACTTTGCTGTATTTATACATATAGCCGGGTAAAAATAATCATCATAATCTACTGTGTGCTCCGCTACCTTTTCTAAGGTTCCTTCCTGCTCATTTAACTCAAATTTAAATATCTTTCCCATTCCATCAGATGCTAATATAACATTTTCATCCATATAAACACTGTCCACATCCGGCTCCAGCTCGTATGTATTCACAACTTCATTCAAATTCATATCAAATGCCACCAACTTTGAGGGTTTTACACAGTCCCGCATATCGTAGTCAAGAACATATATCATATTATCATGACTACAGCACGAATAAGCAATTTTAACCGGAATACTATACTTCGATATCTCTTCATTTACTGGATCATACACCACCATCTCCTTATCGCATGGTAAATACAATTTATTATCATAGTTCAAAGAACAGTTAGGAGCATATTTTGATATCTTTTTTATCTTTTGAAGGGACCCATTCTCAAAATCTACCCTATGTAACGCCTGCACCTTCTCACCATTTTTCTCCCATACATATACGTATACTTCTCCATCACACGGATACAAATATAACGCATCTGTTCCATCAATAATTATTTCTTCCATCTCTTTATTTTTTCGAGAATATCTGTATATGTGATTTTTCCAATTCAGATTACTAACTCCATATATATAATTCTCATCTGCCTTTATATCCGTAAGTGCTACACAATCATCAAAATGAATAGTTTCATACGTTCCTGTCCTGTAATCAAATATTATAGCATTACAATCATCCTCATACCCACCATATCCTCTAGAACGACAATATAACTTATCATCATACACAAACGGCATCCCCACACCGTATCCGTCTATATTGTAATCTATATGATAATTTCCAACACTATTCAAATCTTCATCCAAACATTCAATATACGCATCATCTTTCTGTTCTCCGCTTACTATTACTCCATATTTAAAATCTTCTACATATTTATTTTTCTGTTTTTCTCCCTTTTTGCTACATCCTGCAACAAGAGATATTATAAGAGCTATTGCAATAAGACATTTTATTTTTTTCATGCTTTTTTCTCCTTATTAAACACCTCGCTTGCACTCATTGCAGATATATTTGGTGCCTCCGAGGCATCTACTGCCGCCTGTGCACTAAAACTGCTTTCAATTGCTATCGCTGCTGCTAATACGATTGTTAAAATTCGTTTCATAAATAATGTTCTCCTTTTCATGATATAAAAATATTTACACTAACATGAAAAAGTGATATACTCGTCCTAGGTACTTTTTCATAAGTGCTTTGTGTTACGGACTCTGACGTTACGCACAAATTTGTCAGAGTCCTTTTTTATATAAAACAGACTGCTTTTGCATATCTGATTTATATCTCTTTTCATTTGTATTATATATTTCTGTAAGAACAAAAAAGGCCACAATGAAACTCATTGCGACCGAACTATCTATGCTTCCTGCCTTAGACTTCTAGCTTTGCGTCCTTACATTTCTATAAGTTTGCCCTTAATATCTATATCCCTTTACCATACCTCACTTTACTAATGAAGTATATATATATATATATCAGATAACCCATTTTTTGTCAATGATAATTTTTCTATGAAAGATGCGTAGGAGATAATCTATGTTACGTATAATTTTAGGATTTTTAGGATATCATACGTAGTAAATTACAAAATCATACGTATCATTTTAAAATTATCAGAAATTCTTGGAAATTGATGCATTTAATATTTTTGCCGTTTACGGCATTTTTATTAAAATCGAATCCATTCCTTTTTATCTTGCTGGCAAAATGCCCCCTGCCATTAAGACAAGGGGCACTTTAAACTATTTCTTATTCTTCACCGATTTAACAATATATACTTTGCAAACCGCCTTTACACTAGAGCCATCCTTTGGCTTTACGGTGATTTTGACTGTCTTTCCAAGTCCTGCCTTCAAAGCTGTCACATTACCTTTCGAATCTACCTTTGCATATTTTTTATTAGATACTGAATATGACAACTTACGATTTGTTGCATCTTTTGAAGCATATGCTTTCACATTTTTCTTACTTCCCGGAGTCAGATATAGCTTGTTACCATTTTTAAAGCTGATAGAAGATACGTATTTTCCCCACACCAACTTAGCTTTCACATCGGAATTTACATTAACTGAACAGCTGACAACACCGTTTTCATCAGGAGTATATTTCTTTCCTGCGACAGTCATACTTATCGGATAATACTTAGTAGCATCATATGATCCCATCTCAAGATTAGCTTTACCTCCCGGATAGACATTTTTTGCGCCTAAAAGCAATCCCGTGTATTTAATATTCTGCGTAAATGTTATTTTATGCATTCCGGATTCGATATTAATCTTATATACATCATTACTGTCAATTCCGTTTTCTTCGATATACTCTTCGAGATCTTCGTCAATCGGATTATTCATAATACCTGAATCCGATTTCTTAAAATAATCAATTTCAAAATCCTCTACCCAATCATGCGTACCATAAATAAACACTCTATCATTTACTTCACAGGCAAATACATTGTCATAATTATCCGCTTTATTAAAATAATAACCTGTAGTTTCGTAGCAGTCTTCCTCTGCATTGTATACAAAAACATTTCCATAACCTGAATAGTTTTTCTCTGTTACGTAGATAAGTCCGTCTTTACAGATACCGACAGGTGATTCCATTACAAGTGGTTCTTCAGAATCATTTTTTAAAGCTGCAACTTTTAAATCAGCGGCAGATTCTTTCCACTCTTTTCCGTCATAAATCACATTTTTCACAAGCTCAGATTTTGAGCCGTTATTACCACCGGCTAATACAAGTTTTGTTCCCGTCTGGTACATACTTCCTCCGGCTCTCTGCGACGGAAGACTGTCTGTAATTACCCACGTATCTTTTCCTTCACACAAATCATCGAAACTAATCTTTGCAACCTGTTTTGAATACTCATTTGATCCATTAACACCACCGGCAATCACAATATTTCCATTGTACATTCCGAAAGCTGAATCTTTCAGTACATTTATTTTTTCAGGAAGTTCATAATAAGACCATGTACGAGTCGTTTTATCAAAACTTACTATATACTCTTCACTATATATAACCTTACCTTGTCCGTTTCCATGATTCAATGTAACAAGTGCCACAAATTTATCATCGTAATATCTTATACCTGAATTAAACTCCATAACTGTATTATACATTAATACCTTATTGATATCCTCGAATACTAAATCTGTGCTTACAGATGTATACGGTGTCCAATAATTTTTCATGTATGCACCCTCTACATCTTCCCCCGGACTACACATCTCTTCCTCATAACGGCTTATAGTACCTCTTAAAGAATCAAATGCGTACATGTTTTCACCATCTGAAAAAACAAATTCCGGTGAAGCAATGAGAGTATTCATATCCTCATCTATTTCGCATTTTTCCACATCTTTACTGTAAAACTTTACATAATACTCTTCTACTGCTTCAGAAAAATCATTTACAATTTTAATTTCTATCGCCTGATTTAAATGCTCAGTATCCGTGATTACAATATGCTCATTTTCAACTTCAGCATCAACCTGGCTACCGTTTACGTAAACTTTTGACTTATTACCTTTTGTCACAAAGTTTGCACCTGTTATATCAATTTTTCCATCATTTGAACCGGTAATTGACGTAACAACCGGTGAAGGAGTATATAAATACGATAAATCAAGTGAACCCTCTGTTGCTACCTTACCCTTTAATTTCTCGTTTTTCTTCGAACATGACAACACTCTGTTTTTAAGTTCAATCGCTCTTTGTGAACTATCAAGTCCCTTTAATTCATCATAACACTTTGCGTAAATTAACGCTCCTGCACCCGTAGTATATGGTGTAGCCATAGATGTTCCATTATAGAAATCATATTTACCGAATTCAGTTGACGAGGCATTTTCCTTACTTGTTCCAAAATCGTCAATTTTCAAATCAAGAGTTCCGTCTTCAACAGCAATGAACTGTACAACAATCTCTCTGTCCTGATTATCAGTCTCTCCCGCAGAAGTCATCTCAAAATATACATGATTCCAGTAATTTTCATCACCCATAGCTACAGTCTGAACTAATGTATCACTGACTTTTTCTGCTTTTTCAACATCTGCAATATTTATCTGACCGAGAAGATTCTCATATCCAAACATTGCGTACATTGAATTCTTTGTAGTTGCCTTCGCACTTGTTCTCATCATAAAACTTCCAAACAATTCAGTATTTGATGCATTCACACGATACGGTATTCTTAACTCATATGTTTTTCCTGATTTAACATCAAGATTCCACTCAAGACTTCCGTTATTCTCAACTTTTTTTAGGAAATTCTCATCATAGTTAATAGTTACTTTACCTGATTTTGCTACAATACCGTCTAAATCCGTATCTGCACTGAAATTCTTAAAATTACTGCACACCTGTGATTTCTTTTCATCACTGTAAATTCCCGGATTGAAACATTCCTCAGAAACTGTAGACAATATGTCTGTACCCGGAGCTGCTATATCAGATGTCTTACTTCCGTAATTTGAAAATTCGGCAAGTTCGTTTTTTTCGTTTAACGCAGATACCGTAACTTTATACTTACTGTCTACACATGCAGGCATGGTATCTACTGAATCAATATCTGAACTTTCATTTCCTGCTGCACAAAATGATATAGCTCCATTTTCTCCCGCAAGATTGATACATTCTGTAAGAATAGATTCTATCTCCGACAATTCCAATCCGCTAAATCCCCACGAGTCATTAATGGCTATAATATTAACTCCTGCTTTCTGTGCTCTGTATACATATGAATAAGCAGCAACAACATCCACAAGAGTACCTGCTCCCTGATCATCTAACACCCTTAGACTCATAATCTTAGCATGCTGATTCACACCTGATATACCTTCATTACCAGCCTCAGCAGCTATTATACCGGCACAATGTGTTCCATGTCCATACTCATCAAGCGGCTCTTCATCATTGTTAACAAAATCATATCCGTGAGTACCCGGTATTTTGTCAGGGCACGGATTCACCCACATATTCGCTGCCAGATCAGGATGCGTATAATCAACACCTGTATCTATTACGGCAATAACCGGTTCTTCATCCTTAACAGCATCTGTTCCTGTAACTCCGGTATTCCAGATTGACTCAGGATTGATATCATACCCGTCATTTTCAAGTGCCCACTGATACTCTGAATATTCATCGGACGTAGCGTTGTATGCCTTACAGATATAGTTTGGAGATACATAACTAATATCACTTCTCTGTTTTAATGCTTTCACTAACTCTTCAGTGGATAATTTGTCGGACTTTACCAGACAGACACTCATACCTGCGGACAATACCTGATTATTTTCCACTGCAGAAGCCGAACTTAATTCATCATCTCCAAATTGATATTCTTCTTCCATGTAATAATCCTCATCTGCCCCCTTTGATAAATCACCCGCAGATGATGACGTTACAATAAGAGCTTCACCTTCAACATAGTTTTTCTTCTGAACATTATCCTTTGGTTTATCCAGTCCTATCACTATGTCATTATTCTTTGCCAATACATTTTCCAGACCATACGATGGCATCATCGTAGCTAACATAGCTGTGGATAATACCATTGCCATAGGTTTAATAAATTTTTTCTTCATACTAATCATACCTCCATTTCATTTTTTATATGTTAAAAGCTGCAGCCATAGGCTACAGCTCAAACATTTTAAAACTTTAATGTTCCCTCATATCCCCTATGCCTTTACAAGGCCATAATATTTTTTGTATTCTTCATTATCAAGAATCAATTCTCTATTCTTCGCTACCAGCCATGAATGCATCTTCCAGACATCATCCTCGTCCAGCACAAATCCCCAGACAACTCTTACATCTTCTTCTTTGCTGATAAAATATCTTGATGTTCCTCCAACAGGTTTTAAAACCGAATACTCATACAAATGTCCAAATTGAATCATTGTCTCCGGAACATCTTCAGGTATCAGTACTTCTTTTCCTCCTAATGAAAGTAATTTTTCAATTAATTCCTTCACGTAATCATACCTTTCCCATCGAACTAATCCATTTTATCTTAATATATGTAAATTATAATGTCAATATCTTACATCATTTCTTCGTTATATATTGCTCTTTCACCACCGATAAATTTCGGTCTGGTTCTTGCAGCTAAGACATTTGCCTCACCTATACGGTGATTTTCAAGCTTGACCGGTACAGCTACCTTTTTTAAATGCATACCTATAAGAGTTCCACCTATATCTATTCCGGCATCTGCTTTTATCTCTTCTACTGCAACAGGATTCTTAAATGTATGATATGCTGCTGTACCGAACGAACCACCTGCCTTTGGTTTTGGAACAACATTTACCATATCTGAAAACGGTACCGCTTCTCTTTCAACTATCAATGCCCTGTTCAAATGCTCACAACACTGTGCTGCAAGGTAAATTCCTTTTTCCTGCAAAACTCCGTATATACCTTCAAAAACCGCTTTTGCAACATCAGGATTGGAATTAGTTCCCATCTTATCACCACAAATCTCACTTGAAGAACATCCGACAACCAATATCTGACCATTTTTTAATTTTGCTGTCTCAACAATCTCTCTTGTTACATTCTCTGCCTGTTTAGTTAATTCTGAATACATAAAAACTCTTCTTTCTATTTATTGATTTGATAATCCTTAACTATTTTAATAGCTTTATCTATGCCCGCCGCAACTGAATAATTTCCGGCTTCTATTTCTTTTTCCTTTGCTTCTTCCAATCTTGATATAAGAACATCATTCTCTTCTGCCTCTTCTTTAACCTCTTCCGTAACATTTTCTTTATTCACGTTTTTTTCAAGATTCCCAAGTTCTTTAATAATCTCAACCCTTTTATCGCTAAATAAAAAATCATATGCTTCAAAATACGCTTTTGATGAAATAAAGTCAATCTCATACTTATTATTACTATTCAAAGTGGCGCCAACACATTTATCATTACGCAGCAATCCATTTTTTTCCAGTAATATGTACTGACTTTTTGTTATATCTCTAAGTATCTTCATATTCTAACTCCTCTACTGCACCATATTTATTATCATACATAATATTGGAACCGTAAACATCGACAACAGCGTTGATAAAAACACTATTCTCACAGCAAACTTTTCATCTCCATTATATTTAGATGCAAGTATGACCGTTGTAGAACCGGCAGGCATTCCTGCTAAAACTGTTGAAACTGCAACTACAAGATCATATAATTTAAAAAATGAACAGACAAGCAATACTAAAAGCGGTATTGCAAAAAGACGTATCACACAATAATATAAATTAAGCTTACTGATAACAGTCTTTATGTCAATTTCCGCAAGAATACCGCCGATTACTATCATCGAAAGCGTTGTGGTACAATTGCTGATTGTATGGATTGTCTCCGTGGCAAACTCCGGAAGTTTTATCTGAAATACCATTAAAATCATTCCTATCATCACCGCAATAATACATGGATGTGTAAGAACTTTTTTGACAATATCTTTTCCTTTTGCCTCCGTAAAACAAGAAACACCCGCAGACCACATACATACTCTTTGAGGTATCAGATATATGGAAGCATACATTAGTCCCATGCTTCCATATATACCCTCTACAAGAGGATTCCCCAAAAATCCGGCATTTGAACATATCGTCGCATATTTTAATACCTTTTCTTCTTCTTTTGAAGTCTTGCGATAAAGTATCCAGCCAAGTCCATAGCATACCGCCTGTATCAATATAGAGATAACAAAAACCTCTATACTCGCCTTTATCACTTCATGATTCAGCTTTATCATAAACGAATATACAATATTGCACGGCAGCACGACGTCAATCACCAGACTTGTAAGTCCTGCTCTTGCCTGTGTATTAATTATATTTAATTTTCTAAGAATATATCCAATGGCAGTAAGTATCAGTATCATTACCTGCATATTAAAAAGTCTGCCATACTCAACCATTTCTACCAGGCCTTCCTAATATTAATGATGGAATAGTCTGAGTCCCGTAAAGCTCATAACCATACCATATTTATTACATGTTTCAATAACATTGTCATCACGGATAGAACCACCCGGCTGAGCAACGTATTTAACACCACTTCTGTGAGCTCTTTCGATATTGTCACCAAATGGGAAGAATGCATCTGAACCAAGTGCAACATCTGTATTCTTGTCAAGCCATGCTCTCTTTTCTTCAGCAGTAAATACTTCAGGTTTTACCTTAAAGATTTTCTCCCACTGTCCGTCAGCAAGTACATCCATATAATCTTCACCGATATACAAATCAATAGCATTATCTCTGTCTGCACGTCTGATTGTATCTAAGAATGGAAGTTCAAGTACTTTAGGACACTGACGCAAAAACCAGTTATCCGCTTTTGAGCCTGCAAGTCTGGTACAGTGAATTCTTGACTGCTGTCCTGCTCCGATACCAATCGCCTGTCCACCCTTAACATAACATACAGAGTTTGACTGTGTATATTTTAATGTAATCATTGCAATGGCAAGGTCAATTTTTGCAGCATCAGTAAGTTCTTTATTGTCTGTTACGATATTGCTAAAGAATGCATCATCAATAACAAGCTCATTTCTTCCCTGCTCAAAAGTGATACCAAATACTTCTTTTCTCTCTAGCTGCTTTGGCTTATAATTCTCATCTATTTCAATTACATTATAATTACCGTTCTTCTTTGCTTTTAATATCTCAAGTGCCTCAGGCTCATATCCCGGTGCAATGACACCATCAGAAACTTCTCTCTTGATAATCTTTGCAGTTGATACATCACACACATCAGAAAGAGCGATGAAATCACCAAATGAAGACATTCTGTCTGCTCCCCTTGCTCTTGAATATGCATTTGCAAGTGGCGTGAACTCAATATCAAGATCATCAACCCAGTAAATCTTCTTTTCAACATCTGTCATAGGAAGTCCTACTGCTGCACCTGCAGGTGATACATGCTTAAAAGATGTAGCAGCAGGAATACCTGTTGCTCTCTTTAATTCACTTACAAGCTGCCATCCGTTAAAAGCATCAAGGAAATTAATATAACCCGGTTTTCCACAAAGCACCTTAATAGGCAGTTCGCCTTCTTCCATATAAATTTTTGACGGTTTCTGGTTTGGATTACATCCGTATTTTAATTCTAATTCTTTCATTATCTTATCTCCATTCCGATTTAAACGTTTTTATTAATTATCTTTCCTGTATAAACACCTGTAGCAATATCAATATATCTGACAAATAAAGAAACTTTGTTGTCTTCATTAAGATTGTTCCACAAAATCTGTGCAAATTCTTCCATATTGTCAGGGATCTCTATAAGCTTTGGCTCTCCCTCAAAACTTGGAAGCGGATTACCGTCACCCATATATGTGTGAATAAAATGTCCTTCACCAGCCGGACAAGATTCATATGAAAATGTATAACGATTGCAGGAATCCGGATTTCCATTATCACTCTTTAATATTGACATTGAATAATTAAACTTTCCATCCTCAATCTCCATTATACCCGAAATACGAGGTGTGTAATTTGGTCCGTCAGGTTCAAATTCACGTGTTCTTAACGACTGCTCAAAAGTCTGTCCCTTTTCCATCAATTCATAAATCGTATCTGTCTGATCACCATTCGTAACGATTGTCTTATTGTCAAGCACGCGTACCGGCGCATAAATAATAAGGCTCGGATCTGTAAGCTTTGAAGGATCAAATGCCTGTGTACGGATTCCCTGACCTTCTTCAACAAATACTCTGTTACGGCTATTCTCACTTCTTCCCATAATAAAGTAAGCTGTCACTGCTTTTGTTCCGTCTTTGCTTTTTCCGATAATGATTCCTCTTCCCGGATAAGAATTGTTTTTAAGTTCCTGTTCAATCGATATTGTTTTCATGATAAATCTATGCCCTTTCTTTTTTATAATCTATAGTGTATCATTTATTAGTAATCTTGGCAATATTATTTCTGCCTGTCATCTTTTTTAAGCTGTCTTCACTTTTTCATTGCACACACTTAGACTTGGTGCTATAATGACATTTAAAGTCTAAGAAAGGATATAAAAATATGGCTACACCACATAGTGTAAGGAATAAAAGAAAAAGAAGAAAAAAAAGGCGAATAAAAAAAGGTCTGTTAATAATTGAATTAACAATATTTTTACTCATTATCACCACTATCGCAGCATTTGCGGTGCCTAATTCCAAGGCGCGTATGCTGAAGCTGTTGACAAACACTACTGTCGGAAGAAAGCTTGTCAGTATGTTTGGTGAAGACGATTTTAACAGGAACGTACACAATTCAAATTTTAAGCGTGATGAGATAAAGATGAGTTCTAATCAGTTTTCATCAGAAAAATATATTAACATTGCTCTATTCGGTATAGACCCGCGTGACGGAGAATTTTCTTCAGCGACGCATACAGACTCTATTATTGTTGTTACCGTTAACACGCAGACTTCAGAAATCAGATTAACATCGGTATTCAGGGATACCACATTGAGAATGAAGAACTCTGATAACGAACAGGTTCTATCAAAAGCAAATAATGCTTATTTCTGGGGTGGACCTGAGGAAGCAATCAATGTGCTTAATTCAAACCTCGACCTGAATATAGAAGATTATGCAACTGTTAACTTTGCCGGTCTTGCGACTATAATCGATTCACTAGGCGGAATAGATATAACCATCACTGAACACGAGCGTCTCAGAATTAATGATTATCTGGTTGAGAACAGAAAAGTCACGGGTATGAGTTCTCCGGACGTTAAAAATATTGGTAACATTCACGTAAACGGCTTACAGGCAACAGCCTACTGTCGAAACAGATACAGCGAATATACCGCTCCTGACGGCACAGTTTACAAGGATGATTACGGTCGTACGGCACGTCAGAGATTTGTTCTCACACAGGTCTTTAAAAAAGCTCAGACTGCCGGAACCAATAAAATTATTAACATGGCAAAAACGCTACTTGAAAACGATACATTAAATGGTGATAAAATTATGGAGACAAGCCTTTCATGGGATAAGATTATGGATTTAATTCCTATCGCTATGGAATGTTCTCTTGGAGAAACCCAGGGGTTCCCTTATGAAAAATATACACCTGATGATAAAAATAATGATTTTTACGGATATGTTGTTCCTGTAGGACTTGATCAGAATGTAATTCAGTTACAGCAGTCTCTCTTCCCGGATGAAGATTATACACCCTCAACGGTTGTAAAGTCTATTTCTAAGCAGATAATAAAAGAATCCGGCGTCGAACCTGAAGAGACAGAAGAGAAAGAAAGTAAATACTATGATGTTGACGACATCTCAGATGAAGATGCTAATTATGACATTTCAGACGAAGATGATGATAATAATGATTATGACATTTCATATGACGGTGCAAATACATATTATGAAGAAAATTAACGGAGGTTCAATATGAATAACTTAAAGGAAAAATCAAAAAAACATAGCAAAAAAATCGGTGGATTTCTGAATGAATTTAAAGAATTCGCATTACATGGCAATGTAATGAGTATGGCTGTCGGTGTTTTAATCGGAGGTGCTTTCAGCAGTCTTGTGACATCATTAACAGACAATATTATTACCCCTATATTAAACTGTTTCGGTAAAATGGATGGTGATGCTGCAAGTCTTGCATTAACGATTAACGGACAGAAGCTCCAGTTTGGAATGTTTTTAGCTGATGTAATCAACTTTATTATAATGGCATTTATCGTATTTCTGCTTGTTAAAGGAATGAATTCTCTTACAAACATAGGAAAGAAAAAAGAACCTGAAGCAGCACCAACTACAAAGAAGTGTCCATTCTGTCAGTCAGATATTCCTATTAAGGCTGTTAAATGTCCACACTGTACAAGTGATGTTCCGGAAGAGACTGAAGAAAACAAATCAAAAAAATAAGATAAAAAAAGCTGTGCATCATAAATGCACAGCTTTTTTTTATCTTAAAGTCTTTAATTCTTC
This sequence comes from uncultured Lachnospira sp., assembly GCA_946186125.1. Classification (GTDB taxonomy): domain Bacteria; phylum Bacillota; class Clostridia; order Lachnospirales; family Lachnospiraceae; genus UBA2821. Next base: position 22,025 of record CAMHLZ010000002.1, read on the forward strand.
TCTGTATTTTGCTTTCTTCGTTATGTCTGAAGGAATCGCAACTTTACTCTTATAATCCAGTATAATAACAGCCCTATGTTTATTTACCTTTTCAGTCATCCCTATGAGTGTAAAATCTGATATGTCAAAATATAACATAACTGTTTTTTTATCAACAACTGCCTTTACCTGCATAGCTTTCCTGCCATTGAAATTTCTTATTCCTTTTGATACCGGTGATGAAATATTACTTATTTCATTCTGTGATACGGTCACCTCTCCTTTATTCTTGTAATAGTACCATTTACTATCACCTTTATTATACCAGTATACTCTGTTATTAGTAATATATCTTTTGTTAATTCCCAATCCCGCTAAATCAACATATGCTATTTTTCTTTCTCTATCTACTGCCATGCAACCAAGAAACTTAGAATCATTAATCTTATCTAAATACATATTTATCGTCGCATATCGTATAATCTTACTATCTTTTTTATATTTGTTAACTGCCTGTTTAGCTGTGAGTAATTTTTTTACTGTAACAGGGCACTTTAATGTCACTCCATTATTATGTGCTTTTATGATTGTTTTACCACTCTTGACAGCAGTTATCTTTCCTGAATCAGATACCGTTGCTATACTATTATTACTGCTTGTCCATTTTACGGTTCCCTTCGCACCGGTTACCTTAAGCTTAACACTTGCACCAACATACGTAGTCAACCTGTCTGCAGAAAGCTTAAACCTGCCGGCCGCCTGTACATTCATTGGCAATAATATAATCACAAATAATATCAAAGATACTACAAATGATTTTTTTATTATTCTCATACTTTCACTCCTAACAATGCATGTGCACTCTTTAATACATTAATCATATATTATACATTTGGCAATGATGCGAATGATTTTTCAAGTTCTTCATCTGTAGGGATATAATCATTCATTTCTCCATCATTAAACTTCTGATATGCCACCATATCAAAATATCCCGTACCCGTAAGACCGAATACGATGTTCTTTTCTTCACCTGTCTCTTTGCATTTTAATGCTTCATCTATAGCTACTTTGATAGCATGACTGCTCTCAGGTGCCGGCAGAATACCTTCCACTCTCGCAAACTGCTGAGCTGCCTCAAATACAGAAGTCTGCTCAACGCTTCTTGCTTCAAGTAAGCCCTGATCGTATAATTCAGATACAACGGAACTCATACCATGGTATCTTAATCCACCTGCATGATTTGCTGATGGAATAAATCCACTGCCAAGTGTGTACATCTTAGCAAGCGGGCAAACCTTTCCTGTATCACAGAAATCATATGCATACTTACCTCTTGTGAGACTTGGACATGACGCAGGTTCAACTGCAATAATCTTATAATCATTCTCGCCTCTTAACATTTCTCCGGCAAATGGTGAAATCAATCCGCCAAGGTTTGAACCGCCTCCTGCGCATCCAATAACCGTATCGGCTTTTATGTCATATTTCTTAAGTGCTGCAATAGTCTCAAGTCCTATAACTGACTGATGTAAAAGAACCTGTGATAATACAGAACCCAATACATATCTGTATCCTTCCTGTGTAGTAGCAGCTTCTACAGCTTCAGATATAGCACATCCAAGACTTCCGGTAGTTCCCGGAAATTCTGCATTTATCTTCTTACCTATCTCTGTAGACATGGATGGTGAAGGGGTAACCTTTGCTCCATACGTTCTCATAACCTCACGTCTGAAAGGTTTCTGTTCATAAGAACATTTTACCATATATACCTGACAGTCCAAATCAAAGTACGAGCATGCCATCGAAAGAGCCGTACCCCACTGTCCTGCTCCTGTCTCTGTGGTAACACCCTTAAGTCCCTGCTTCTTAGCATAATACGCCTGTGCTATTGCCGAGTTAAGCTTGTGACTTCCCGAAGTGTTATTTCCCTCAAACTTGTAATAAATATGTGCAGGTGTACCTAGCTTTTTCTCGAGACAATATGCTCTTACAAGCGGTGACGGACGATACATTTTATAAAAGCTGCGTATTTCCTCAGGTATGTCAAAATACGGTGTCGTATCATCCAATTCCTGTTTTGCAAGTTCAGTACAAAAAATAGGCTCTAACTCCTCTACAGTAACTGGCTTTAATGTATCTGGATTCAATATCGGTGCCGGCTTTTTTTTCATGTCTGCTCTTACATTATACCACTGCTGTGGCATTTCACTTTCTTCCAAATAAATCTTGTATGGTATCTTATTTTCCATCTTAATCTCCAATCCCTTTTTTCATTTTTCTCTGACGATTATAACACATTAACGAACTTTGTGAAAGATATAAATATATTTTGTTTACTTAGTTGACTTTACGTATTTTTTTTTATATATTAATAACAGTCATATAACTATTATATATTTTATATATTTGGAAGGAGATATTTTTTATGGCAAAATTTGTATGTTCAGTATGTGGGTATGTATATGAGGGAGATGCGGCACCTGAAAAATGTCCTCAATGTGGAGTTCCTGCTTCAAAATTCAACAAAGTTGAGAGCAACGAACTTACCTGGGAAGCAGAACACATACTCGGAGTTGCACAGGGTGTAGATGAAGAAATTCTTCAGGGATTACGTGATAACTTTAACGGAGAATGTTCAGAAGTCGGTATGTATCTTGCAATGGCAAGAGTAGCTCACCGCGAGGGATACCCTGAAATCGGTCTTTACTGGGAAAAAGCTGCTTACGAAGAAGCCGAGCACGCTGCTAAATTTGCTGAATTACTTGGAGAAGTATTATCTGACAGCACAAAGAAAAACCTCGAAATGAGAGTAGAAGCCGAATGTGGTGCTACTGCCGGTAAGATGGCTATCGCTAAAAAAGCTAAAGAACTCGGTCTCGACGCTATTCACGATACAGTTCACGAAATGGCAAGAGATGAAGCAAGACACGGCAAAGCTTTCAAGGGTCTCCTTGAAAGATATTTTGGATAGTATCTGGAATAATAATCAAAAAAGTTGTGGGGATTTATTTTAAATCTCCACAACTTTTTTCTTTACAGATTTTCTTTTGCAATCTTCTTTAAGAGTTCTCCAGACTCTTTCAGTTTCTTCTCTTCTACTTCGCTCAGATGGATTGGAACTATTGTTTCCACACCATTTTTATCAACTACTGCCGGTACACTTAAAACAACATCCTCAAGTCCGTATTCACCACTCATAAGACTTGAAATCGGAAGGACAGATTTTTCATCTCTTACAATTGCTTCGCAGATTCTGCGTACTGCCATCGCAATTCCATAATAAGTAGCTTTTTTACGTTTAATAATCTCGTATGCACTATTTTTAACATTCTCAAATATCCTGTCCATTGACTCCTCGTGACTGAAGTGTCCACGCAGCTCACAAAAATCATTAATTGGAAGTCCGCCTACCGTAGCACTGCTCCATGCAGCAAGCTCGCTGTCTCCGTGTTCTCCTAAGATAAATGCATGTACACTTCTCGCATCTACTCCTAAGTGTTCACTTAATTCATATCTGAATCGGCCCGTATCAAGAACAGTTCCTGAACCGATAACACGGTTTGCAGGATAGCCTGATTCCTTAAGCGCTATATAAGTTAGTATATCTACAGGATTAGATACAATAAGAAGTATTCCCTGGAAATCCCTCTTCTTGATTTCTCCGATAATCGACTTCATTATTGCAGCATTTTTCTTAATCAAATCAAGTCTTGTCTCATCAGGTTTCTGATTTGCTCCCGCAGTAATTACGATAATTGCAGCATCACTTATATCATCATAGCCTCCTGCATAAATCTTCATAGGCCTTGCAAACGATATACCATGAGATATATCTATGGCCTCTCCTTCTGCTCTCTTTTCATCAGCATCAATCAACACCATCTCAGAAAACAATCCACTTTGCATCAATGCAAATGCTGATGATGACCCCACAAATCCACATCCGATTACTGCTATTTTTCTGCTGTTTATTATTACATTTCCCATATATTCTGCTGCCTCCTAATAATATTTTATACATCAATATTACCATTTTTTTCTTAAAAATGCATTATAAAAACTATTTTTGTATAATTTTATCTTCTAAGTGCATCTATAGGATTCATTTTTGCAGCCTTTCTTGCAGGATATATTCCGAAGAAGATACCTACAACACTTGAAAACAGAGTTGCAATTAACACAGCCTGAATGCTTACAGCAGGTTTAAATGAAAAACTGGTGCTTATAGAACTTGCTATTCCAGCTATCAGATTAGCTCCGCCAATTCCTACCAGTATTCCAATAATTCCACCAATTAAAGTTATAATAACTGATTCAGCCAAAAACTGTGCCATAATTGATTTCGTCTTTGCACCCAACGCTTTTCGTATTCCAATCTCTCTTGTTCTCTCCGTAACAGATACCAGCATAATATTCATTACACCGATTCCTCCTACTACAAGTGATATTGAGGCTATCATTGAAATAACAACTGTTATTACATTTATAACCGTATTTACAATCTTCATGTAATCACTAAAATTCTCCATCTGATATACATCTTCGTCATTTTTTCCGACTTTGTGGTTATTTTTTATAGTTTCTAGAATCTCATTTGCAACCTGATATGTATCCGCATCACTTTCAGCCACAAAAAGTGCTGAATAAAAATCTTCCACTGATATTCCGTATACCTGTCTGAGTATTGTCTCAGGAACATAGATTGATACTGGCATATCACCAAATGAAAAACTAATCATTGTATTTGATTCAGATGATTGAACACCTATAATCTTCATTTTTAAGTTGACGCCATTCACTTCCACATCAAATGCAGCTCCAACCACATCCGTAGAACCAAATAGTCTCATTGCATCGTCTTCAGATATTACACAGCACGTCTTTCCCATATCATATTCTTTCTGATCAAAAAAACGTCCACTTACAATTCCCTGAGTCATAAAATATTTATAATCCGGCATTACACAATTAAGATTCACAGTAAATTCTCCCTTAATGGTTCTTGTGCTTCCGGATGTACTGTCCTCGACAGTCACTCCTTTTACACCGTCGACTTTTTCCTTGATTTTATCTAAATCTTCCTGCGTAATTTTGTAATTATCATAATCAGTAGTATATACTGCTATCTGTCCTTCACCTATATCAGACATCGCAGAAGTAATTACATTTTTTGCACCGTTTCCCAATCCAATCACAAGTATAACTGATGATATACCAATAATGATTCCCAACATTGTCAGAAAAGAGCGGACTTTATTGTGAAGCACATTCATCAATGCCATTTTCACATATTCATAAAATTGTGTCATGAGCATTCACCATCCTATTCTGCTGCAGAAGTTTCTTCTGATGCTGTCGACTCTGACGTGGTTTCTTCTGCCGATGTAGCTTCTGTCTCGTCAGCTTTTTCTTTTGTTGTATCTTTTGCTTTAATTGTCTCTGCTTCAAGTCCGTCTTTTATCGTCATGTCAACTTCTGTTACAACAGGATCTCCCTCGGAAATTCCTTCAAGAATCTCAGCATATTCATCAGAAATAATTCCGACTTTTACTTCTTTTCTTACAACTTTACCTTTCTCGTAAGAATATACAAACGTTCCTTCTTTATCCTGATTTACTGTTGCCGCCGGTACAACTACGGCATCACCTGCTTCTCCGGTCGTTATACCGATTTCAGCATCCAGTCCTATTACCAGCTTTTCATCCGGATTGTCAATATGTATCTGCGCCGGCACCATAGGAGATGATGCTGCAGAACTGAGTGCACTCTGCTGTGTAACTGCCAATTTACTGATACTGCTTACCGTTCCTTCATACTCATTTCCCAATGTCTTAATCGTAGCTTTCTGTCCAATTTGTATATCCGGAAGATCATATTTTGAAATTGAAAAATCAACTTTCATATCGCTGCTTCTGGCAATAACTATCATAGTCTGTCCCTGTGCGGCAAGTGTACCTGCGGCTACACCTATTTCTGTTACAATACCATCATACTCCGCTACTATACCTGCTTTTGCAGAATTAAGATTATTCTCCGCATCCGTAACACTGAATCCTGAAACTTTCATGCTGTATTCAAGGCTCTGGCGCTGGTCATCTGACATTATACCTGCCTGCGCTGCTTCTTTTTCTGCTTTTGCACCTTCAAGCTGTGCCTGTAACTCCTGTAATTCTACCGTTCTATCCTCAAGAGACTGCTGTTTTTTATATCTGTCAGTCTCAGATAATTCAAAATTTGCAAGCTCATTTTTAATTGCTTCTATCTCTGATTTTTTAGAATCAATTTTAGAATTATATTCATTAATTCTTCGCTCTGCATCTTTCGCTTTTGCAGCACTCTCATCACTTGAATGAATTGTGTTATTAGTGCTTGCCTGCTCTGAAAGATTCTGCAGAGATGCCAGATCATATGCTTCCTGTAAATCTTCGATATCGTATGTTAATAAGCTGTCGCCCGCTTTGACTGCCTGTCCCACAGAAACATTTACACTTGCAACTTTTGCATTTACCGGAGATATATACTCCATATTAATCTCACTGCCAATTGTACCTGTGGTATCCACAACGGATTTTATACTATCTTTTTTCGCATTTGTCACAGTAACATATACCACATTATTCGCAGATGACTGTATCTTACGCATAACAGCCGCCATCACAATCAACACAATAACAACAACCGGTATAATTATAACAGCCGGATTAAACTTCTTTTTTTTCATTTCCTGTCACTCCTTTGTTATCTATATCTGACTCTATCTTTCCATCCATTATTCTGATAATTCTGTTTGCTGATGACGCAATGCCGTCATCATGTGTAATCAGTATAACAGTTCTGCCATCCTTATGAAGTTCTCTAAGAATGTTCATAATCTCTTTACTTGATTTTGAATCAAGATTTCCAGTTGGCTCATCCGCCAATATAACAGGTGGCTTTGCCGCCAATGCTCTGGCTATAGCAACTCTCTGCTGCTGACCTCCCGACATCTGTGACGGTCTGTGATCCATTCTGTGTTCAAGACCTACTTTTTCTAATGCCTCTTTTGAAAGTCTGTGTCTTTCAGGTCCCGGCACCTTTCTGTATATTAGAGGAAGTTCAACATTTTCCAATGCTGTCAGATTTTCTATAAGATTAAACCCCTGAAATATAAAACCTATCTCTTCGTTTCTAATCTCAGATAATCTGTCATCCTTCATCTTTTCTACATTCTTTCCATTCAGAAAATATGTGCCGGAGGTAGGAACATCAAGACACCCTATCATGTTCATCAAAGTTGACTTTCCTGAACCTGACTGTCCGATAATTGCAACAAATTCACCTCTGTTGATGGTAAGATCAATCCCGTCCAACGCGTGTACTTCATTTTCTCCCGGATTATATATCTTCATCATATCTTTAATCTCGATTAAAGGTTCCAATTGTATAATTTCTCCTTTCTGCGCAATTTGTATTACTTGATTAATACAATATTACATTTTAATATATTTGTCAAGCTAAAACTTTCACGGCATTTACAAATTTTATGATTTTATCTTCATTTTTTCCTTTCCCATTGTCATTTTCTACCCCTGAAGACACATCTACTCCATCAGGCTTCACATATTTAATAGCCTCTGAAACATTATCCAGATTCAATCCCCCCGCTAAAATAAATAGTTTTTCGTCTCTTGGTATATCTTTCACAAGACTCCAGTCAAAACATTTTCCACTTCCCGCTTCTGCCGCATCAAACACATAGCCTTTTATTTTGTCATTTTTATGATATTCTTCATATCTGCCCATATCCGATACGTTAAATGCTTTTAGCACAGGTAATGATATTATATCAAGAACCTGTGCTCTCATCTCTCCATGAATCTGAATATAATCAAACGGTGCTTTCTGTATTTCTTCAATCTGTTCAACCGTCGGAGATACAACCACTGCCACCTTTTTTATATCCTCTCTAAGAACATTCGCTATTTCTTTTGCTTTTTCTACCGTAATATTTCTTTTGCTCTTAGGGAAATATAAAACCATACCTACGAAATCCACTTCGCATTTATTAAGAATTTCCGCCTCTGATACATCCGTTATTCCACAAATTTTTATCATCATAGTATTTATTCACCTTTTTTTATTTTATAATATCAAAAATTATCAGGCATGTCGATAATTTGATTCACACCATTTTTACTACCAACACTGACTGACCCTGCGCAAGCTCATCTTCTGTTATTCCATTTAACTCTTTTAACGAGCTTACGGTTGTGTGGTATTTTTTTGCTATAGCCCACAAATTTTCACCGGCATCTGCCCTGTAAATCACAATTCCCGGCATCTTTTTCAACTCTTCGATGTTTGGCTCCTGTTCTGTAATATTCACAATAACAGGCTCGTCGACTTTACAAAACACAGTAACATCTATACCCGCTACTACCTTTACTTCGACCTCATTTTCTGATATCATCACGGAATTTAATTGTTCAATTCCATGTTTAACATTAAATTCCATATTATCATAAATGCCATTTACATCAACGGTATGTGTAAACGGAATAAGCGCTTTTTCACTGCAAAAAGGTCTGTTATCATTGCCTGATATATATAAAATAGTTACTTCAAGTGCGCCTTCAATATTGATACCATTCTCCACTTTAGTAATTTCGTCTATGGATACCTTTCCGGAAGTATTACATATTTGCAGTATTCTGCCCTTCGTCGTATCAACTTCCACCTTATCCGTTATTTTACACTTTGAATTATTTTTCATTACAATTCTTTCGCCAGTGGCATTTTTCTTTTCTGTAACAAGTTCCATTGTTGGTGAATAAATGTCGAGTAAAATATCCATGCTGTCCTCTTCATAGACTCTCATATCAAGCCCAAGCACAGCATCCACTTCAAGTATTCTCTGCTCACCGTCATAATCCGGTTTTATATCAACATTTATTTCCATTGGCGTTACAATGATGTCCTGTATCATTTCTTCATTGCACCCTTCACAATCAATTACGCCGCTAAAATGTATCAGACTATCAACCCACTGAATAGGGAGGTTATCCTCTTCCGGTGTATATATAATAAATAATGCAATTTCACCTGTAAGACTTATTTTGTTTTCCATCAGTCTGGTCTGACAGTTTCTGACATCCACATTTTTCCAAAGAATATTTCCAATGTTAGGTTTTCCGCCGGAAAGCTCCACTTCCTCTTTGACTCTGTACACATCTCCCTTCTTTGAAAAAATCTGCATCATCCTGAATTGCCTGCGAATATATTCTGAATCTTTTTTTTCCTTAGGCTCAAGTCCTATTTCCATACTGTATATACTTTCAGCATCAAGCTTAAAAGATATGATTGCTTTAACGCTGATTTTTCTGGAATTAATAATTCTGATTTTTACGTCGTCTATTTCATAATCCACTCTGACTGTATCACCATCCTGAAGCATATCCATATTTACCGGTTCCACAAACGGAATCTCCATTTCCATACTTGACGGCATTCCCTTATCTTTGCCTGATAAATATAATATGCATATAACAAGTCTTCCGGTAATTTCAGCTTTTCCATTAAATATTTTTACACCATCAATCTTTACGCTGCCCGTTTCCGTGATAATGTCTTCCACATCAGGATTAATATCTGATACATTAAAATCATTTTCCAGCGTTATCTGAGTAATAATCCTGCCTTTCTGACTGTTCAAATACACATTTTTAGTTAATAATTCCATATTCCCCTCCAATATTAATATATATTTACCTGCTTATCAGTATTTTCGATTTTTAATACAATGTACGGATATGTAAATTCTTCTATAATCTGCTCATTACTGTCCGGTCCGTCAAATCCAAGTGTTACATCTACGGAGTCATCCGTCTGCCAGATATCTTCAACACTTATACAATAACCGCTTGTAGGCTGTTGACCGTAACCGACACCTATGTACAAATACTCTTTATCAGAAAATGTTGTCTCAAATTTTTCTTCTTTTTTTTCGTTTATAATATCCAGAAATTCAGGCGGTACATCAGCATCTTCAACCACTGTATATTCAATATCTTTTTTTACTGCCGTATCATCTTTTTTATGCACCATTTTATCCATATCACAACCTGTCAGCATATATACTGCAAACAATGCACAAACAACATATATTTTTTTCATAAAACCTCCATTCATTACGTTATGATTACGTCTATATATTATTATGTATTTTAATACACATTTATAACATTAAAGACCTTATAATAATTTATTCTGTTGACATTTTAGCTTATTTTTAATAAACTTTACTATTATATGATAACTAATCGGAGGTTTTTATGAAAAAAAGATTCTTAACGCTTATGATGATTGCCACATTGTGTACATGTGCCGCATGCGGTTCTTCATCTTCCCAGGCAGATGATTCTTCCTATGTCATCGAAGACGGAACTTATTATACAGGAACAGGCTATGAAATCGAGCTCACCGACCGATGGACCCCTACTGAGCTTGACAATACTGACCTGGCCTTTTTGAATAAAGACAGTACAAACACAGATTTTACCGAATCTCTGAATGTCATGGTTACGGAATATCAGGATAAAGATATCAATTTAGAGCTTCTTAAAAAAAATTCTCTTGAAGACTTTAAGAAACTGGGATACATAATCGATGAAACAAAAAAAGTAACTATAGGCGGTAATGATTCAATTGCTTTAATATGCCATAAGGAAAACGATGGAGCCTTAATATACTTTAAACAGATATTTACCGTAGTCGATAAAAGCTCTTATGTGTTTACGTTTGGTGCCCAGAAAGATGACTTTGACAAATTAGAGAATGAAATAACAGCTTCATTTAACACCATAAAATATGGCGATTACAGCAAAGAGACTTCTGAAACTGACTAATCTGCCGAAATAAAAAAGAGAGTTCAACCGCGAACTCTCTTTTTTTGTTAATGATCATGATCATGGTCATCATCATCATCGTCATCAACCTGTTCATTGTACATATATTCTCTACTTGACACACGTCTTTTAACACGCTCTTTTTCAACCATATCTGACAACGTATTCTTAATTAAATCAGACCTCTTAATATTCTTAATATCAAAATCCGGTGTAAGGCTGTCTGCAGAATGAACATGTATAGTACCCAGTCCGAATATTCTCTGTCCTAATGTTCTGTTTAAAGACATGTCCATTATTCTGTACAGTCTTACTTCTTCTTCATGTATATTGAGAAATCCTGTCTTAATAATGAATTTTTCCTCCGTAAGCATATATACAGTAAATGATAACGGAAGTCCGAATATAGTTCTTTTTCTATCTTTCCATACGTAACTCATCGCATTCCACCCCGTTTTATAATTAAACCATTTTATTAATCATGTTAATAACTTCTTTACCAAGCTTTTCTGACTTAGCATCTGCATCTTCTAATGATGTTCCCTTGATACCATAGTAGAATTTAACCTTAGGTTCTGTTCCTGATGGTCTTACGCAGAGCCATGCGCCGTCCTCAAGATCATAATACAATACATTTGACTCAGGAAGACCTGTAGGAGTAACATCTCCTGTGGCAGCATCAGTAATAGAACCTGTCTTATAATCTCTTACAGACAATACTTTATAGTCACCAAACTTCTCAGGTGTATTCGCTCTAAGAGTCTCTAAAATCTTCTGAATCTTCTCAAGGCCTTCAATTCCTTTAAGTGTAATAGACTGTATATCATCTTTGTAGAAACCGTATTTTTCATACATTGCAACCATTGCATCCCACAAAGTCATATTCTTTGTCTTATAATATGCAGCTGCCTCACATAATGCCATAGTAGCAACAATAGCATCTTTATCTCTTGCATGAGTTCCGATAAGACAGCCATAACTTTCCTCAAATCCGAATAAATATGTACCTTTTCCTGAATTCTCAAATCCAAGTATCTGCTGTCCGATATACTTAAATCCTGTCAATACCTCTATAAGCTTAACATCATAATATTCTGCAATGGCATCAGCCATATTTGTCGTAACAATAGTCTTAATAAGTGCACCATCTGCCGGTATTCCGCTATGCTCTTTTATCTGATTAATCTCATAATCAGCAAGGAGACATCCTGACATATTTCCTGTAAGTGTAATGTATTTTCCGGACTTAGTATCCTTCACATACACACCTAGTCTGTCAGCATCAGGATCAGTTGCAAGAACAAGATCAGCATTTTTCTCCTCAGCAAGCTTTAAAGCTAGTTCGAAAGCTTCTGCTGCCTCAGGATTCGGATAACTTACCGTCGGAAAATCACCATCCGGAAGCTCCTGCTCCGGCACAACGTATACATTCTCAAATCCAAGTTCCTTTAAAATACGACGCGCAGGAATATTACCCGTACCATGTAATGGTGTATATACAATAGTTATATCCTTCCGGGCTTTCTTGATAGCTTCAGGGCATTTAACCTGTTTTTTAAGTTCTTCAATATATCTGTCATCTATGGCACTTCCGATTACATTATAAAGTCCGGCTTTTTCAGCTTCGGCCTTATCCATAGTCTTAACAGTCGCAAAATCAGTAACTGCCTTAACTTCAGACATGATACCGCAATCATGAGGAGGAGTTATCTGGGCACCATCTTCCCAGTATACCTTATATCCGTTATATTCCGGTGGATTATGGCTCGCCGTTATATTAATACCGGCTATACAGTTAAGTTCTCTTACAGCAAATGATAACTCTGGTGTCGGTCTTAAACTCTCAAATACATATGCTTTAATTCCATTTGCATTAAGACAAAGTGCCGCTTCATCTGCAAATTCCGGTGACATTCTTCTTGAATCAAACGCAATTGCAACACCTCTGTCCTGCTTTCCCTGCTTTAATATATAGTTAGCAAGACCCTGTGTAGCCTTCCTGACTGTATATATATTCATCCTGTTAACTCCTGCTCCGATTACACCACGAAGACCGGCTGTACCAAACTCCAACTCCTTGTAGAATCTTTCCTTAACCTCATTCTCATCAGACTCAATAGCCTTTAACTCAGCTTTTGTCGACTCATCAAAGTATGGGTTGCTAAGCCATTCCTCATAAAGTTTCTTGTAATCCATTATAACTGCCTCCTGTATATCATAATTTATTGTAATAAACCACTGACCATATCTGCCAAATTGACAGTCGTAACTTCAGTGTTGGTTTTCGTTGTAGTTTCAATATTAGTCTCTGTATTTTTTTCTGTCACGGCTTCGCCCGTCTGATTTTCGGATTCGGTGTCAGCACTCTCCCCGGAAGAACCTTCTGCTTCTTCAAGCTCAATCTCCATTGGAGTGTATACAGAATCAATATTCACTGATTTGGTAAATGTCTTATACCCGGCTGCCGTAACAACAATCTCATGTTCACCATAAGACACCTCTACCATTTTAGAATAATCTAAAATCTGTTTCTTGTCTATATAAAGATTTGCTTCTTCCGGAAAAATTTCAAAAGCTATGTTACCAAACCTTTGTCCTTCCTGCTGAAATTGCAACAGACTAATCACCTGCTCAGAGTCTCTTTTCACTTCTATCTCTTTCGAGCCGGTATCCTTACCCTTTGTAACGGTAAGCTTAAATGCCCCTTCCGGAACCAGCAGTTTCATATCCGGTTTTATCTCTGTAATAACTTTATTGCCAACTTCTATGATTCCTCCCTCATAAAAGTTCGTATCTTTTAATTGCAAATATCCATGCCCATTAGTAACGATGATCGAATCAATCTTTTTATCCCTGCCCTTTATCTGCAGTTCGTCTATCTGCTCAATATCTTCAAGCTCGCACCTGGCTCCCGAAGAAATGACCACAAGTTCATCATCATAGGTATACCTTTCACCCTTATATTCAATATATGCACCCTTGGTCTTTACATTCACGCCACTTACTTCTTTGTGCCACTCATCATCTGAAATACTCATCTGCAAGAGCTTATTGACTCCGTTTTCATAATTAGCCATCACTACTTCGCCAATCTGAATCTGCGTCATCGAAATCTCCCGGCCAATATCATCACGGATATCCGTTCCTCCTGAATAACTTAGTTCTATCGTTCTCTTTCCTATAACCTTGAGGGTAATAACCGAACTTTCAGGATCCAGTCCCGTAACCACCGCACGCTCACCACAAGCGGCCGTCTCACTCTCAATCTGTCCCGGTGTCGTTACTCCGGGAAGTCTTACAACATCCCTGCCTCCGGAAATCTTTGCAGTAACATCTTTGTCGCCACACGCTGTCATGACCGATAAAACAAATACAAAACTTACTCCAACAAGCTGCTTAATAAACTTTTGTTTCATGCAACTGCCTCCAGTCTCTTCATTAGTCATTCCGCACTATTATATAACACTTATCCTATAAAGTCAAAGGTATCAATAAATGTTTGTTTTTGTTCTTCCTGACTACATATTACATTGAGCTTATCAATATTCTTTTCAGAAATCAATGTTTTATTGCCATTATAATATTGATTTACAATTTTCCAGAACTTCTCAGGATACATAAGCATAACCTTTAACAGCCTTTTTTCCTGTTCAGAAATATATTTCACATTCATATATTCACGAAACATATTTCTGCCAAGCTCCTTTTCCCAATTATATTTTTCCATAACCTTTCTGATAAAATCGTAAAAATCCGTTAACTGTATGTCTATTACCGCCCTCTCATAATTTACAAGAATGGCATTTTTTTCTGTCATTAAAATATTATGATAATTAAATGCACCATGACATACCGTCTGATTCAGATAAGCATATTCACGATGTTTCTCATATTCACATTCCTCCAGACATTTTTCCGCCTCAACAGCCTTTAAGTAAAACCTGTCAAAACATTTAAGAATTTTTAATTCAAAATCTGTTTTATTATTTTTATTCCTGATATAATTTCTTGCACGTTTCATCTCTGAAGTATGTCTTTTATATTCATTAACAAGATTACACGGATATAAATCGAATTTTGTATCTCCCATATCTCCACGCAGAACATTATGTACCTCTGCAATCATTTTACATGCTCTTAACACATCCCCTTTATCCCTGATATTACACTCCCTTGAATGATACCATACTTTTAAAATATAATTCTTATCATCACAAGATGTAATGAGCTCTCCGGAATCATTTTTCACTATGTAATCTGATTTAATTATTCCCGAATTTCTTATTTTTTCAAGGATGGCATTCTCAATAAGCAAATGTTTTTCACTGCCACGGTATTCCTTAAACAGCACCGGTCCCCTGACTGTGTTGCAGACAAAACCGCCTCTTGCTCTTTTCATATGTGTTGCAGTCAAACTATATTTTTCCAGCAATTCAACTTCTTTTTCATTCATTACAATACCTCCCATATCAGACTTTTGACCCTGATATCATATTATGAAAGGTATTTTGTTATTATGTAAAAATAATTTTCTTTAACTTTTCTTTTGTATTATTTTCAGGATTTCTTAAAACTTCATTAAAAAGCTTCTCAAGACCCGCGCCTACTTCTTCTCCGGGTTTAAGCCCCCACTCTATCAGATCCTTTCCATTGACTGCCATGCTTTTAAGTTCAATACAGTCTCCTCTTTTTACTATATTCTCATAAATATCCTGTAACTGTTTTAAATCAACCGTAGTGTGCTCTTTACTGTAATCACTCTTTCCGGCCAAATCAGCCCACTTCAACTTTATAAGCATTGGAAATATATCACATCCGACTCTTACCACTGCTTTTTTTACACCATAATCCGTTAAACTGATTGTATCATCATGGTGTTTTACAAGTCTTGATACGATTTTTACCGTTTTATTGTCAAACTTAAGTGATTTCAATATATCTCTTGACATATCTTCTCCCAAATCACCGTGTCCGTAAAAATGAGAGTATCCGTCTTTTCCTATAACATGTTTATCCGGTTTTCCAATATCATGCAATAATGCAGCCCATCTCAGATAATGATCATTCTCAATATTCTCCATCACCTTAACAGTGTGTACTCCGACATTATACATATGATATATAGAATTTTGCGGAACATCCATCATCCTGTCAAACTCCGGCAATATCCATCGAGTAATTCCCAATTCATACGCTGTAAGAACTTTCTCGGGATGATTAGAGCATATCATCTTGTCCAATTCAGTCTGTATACGCTCTTTACTGATATTAGTAAGATTCTGCGCTAACATGGTAATACCCCTGCACGTATCTTCATGAATATCAAAATCAAGCTGTGCGGCAAATCTTACGGCTCTTAAAATACGCAATGCATCCTCTCCAAATCTTTCCTCCGGCTCCCCGACACAACGGATAATTCCATCCTGTAAATCCTTCATTCCGCCAAACTCATCTACAATTCCCCTTCTATAATTAAATGCCATGGCATTAATGGTAAAATCCCTGCGTTTAAGATCTTCTTTAAGTTTGTCAGTAAAAATCACCTGCTTCGGATGACGGTTATCTTTGTATTCTCCATCTATTCTGTACGTCGTAACCTCGAATCCTTCTTTATCAATCATCACAGTAACCGTACCGTGTTCTATGCCTGTATCAATGGTTCTGCGAAATAATTTTTTCACCTCATCAGGCTTTGCAGATGTAGTAATGTCCCAGTCATTCGGTTCTTTTCCTAATATGATATCTCTTACACATCCGCCCACGGCATATGCTTCAAATCCGCTCTTTTCCAATATATCAATGATATGAGCAACCTTTTTCGGCATTACAATATCCATAAAAATCACCTCTTTACCTTTATAATATGAAATCGAGTAGGCTGCACTCACCTACTCGACTGTATCAATTATAGTAATCCTCAATTTCAGACAATTTGGGCTCTGCACAAATTGTCGCAATGCTAATATGCTTTGCCCCAGTAAACCAGCTTATCTGCAGGCTTTCCGCAACATACACATTTATCTCCTATCGCTTTCGCTCCAAAAGGCATACATCTTGAAGTAGCAGTTGTGTCCTCTTTAATCTTGTCCTCACATGCTTTATCACCACACCACATTCCTTTTATAAATCCAGGTTTGTTAGCGACTGCATCTTTGAACTCTTCATATGTGAAAGCCTCTGATGTATGAGAATCTCTGTGTGCTCTTGCTCTCTCTAACATCTCTTTCTGCATCTTTTCTAATGTCTCGCCTATCTTTTCCTTAATCTCATCAAGTGATACCATAATCTTTTCTCTTGTATCACGTCTTACGATAACTGCCTGATTTGCCTCTATATCCTTCGGACCAATCTCAACTCTTAACGGAATACCTTTTACTTCCTGCTCACTGAACTTCCATCCCGGAGATTTGTCAGAATCATCAACTTTAACTCTGAATTCAGATAATGTGTCAGCGAGCTCATTAACCTTTTCAAGAACGCCCTCCTGCTGCTGTCTGATTGGAATAATCATAACCTGTGTAGGTGCAAGTCTTGGCGGGAGTACAAGACCGTCAGAATCACCATGTACCATGATAACAGCACCAATAAGTCTCGTAGTCATTCCCCATGATGTCTGATATCCGTACTGCAGCTTATTATCTTTATCCGTATACTGTATTCCAAATGCTTTTGCAAATCCGTTGCCAAAGTTGTGGCTTGTACCTGACTGCAATGCCTTACCATCATGCATCAAAGCTTCAATAGTGTACGTAGATTCAGCTCCTGCAAACTTTTCTTTGTCTGTCTTCTTGCCTCTGATTACAGGCATAGCCAGAAAATCTTCACAAAAATCCGCATACAGATTCAACATCTGTATAGTTCTCTCTTCTGCTTCCTCAGCAGTGGCATGTATAGTATGTCCTTCCTGCCACAAAAATTCTCTCGATCTCAAGAACGGACGGGTCTCCTTTTCCCATCTGACAACCGAACACCATTGATTATATAACTTTGGTAAATCTCTGTATGACTGTATAATATCTTTATAAAAATCGCAGAACAATGTCTCCGAAGTAGGTCTGACACACATACGCTCCTGTAGAGGCTCCAATCCGCCATGTGTTACCCATGCAACCTCAGGTGCAAATCCTTCTACATGATCTTTTTCTTTCTGTAAAAGACCTTCCGGAATGAACATTGGCATATATACGTTCTCTACACCGGTTTCTTTAAACCTTTTATCCAGTTCTGCCTGAATATTCTCCCATAACGCATATCCGTTAGGTCTGATAATCATGCATCCTTTAACACTGGAATAAGATACCAGTTCCGCCTTCTTAACTACATCTGTGTACCACTGTGCAAAATCTTCATCCATGGAAGTAATTGCCTCAACAAACTTCTTTTCCTTTGCCATTTTTATATTCCTTTCAATTCAACTGTTTTTCCACGCTCAATTTTATATCAAACAAATGGTTTCTGTCAACCACAGGACACTTTATTTCTTCCCGAATTCTTTCCTTCATAAAGAGCTTTGTCCGCAGCCTCTATTACATCTTTCGACATAATATGTTTCTCACTCGAACTTAAGCCAAATGTAACAGTAACACTTACCTCCTGCCCCTTATAATCAATAACATTTTTTTCTATACTGCGTCTTATCTGCTCAACTATCTTTGCAGCATCATATTCTGTCTTATCCGGAAAAAGAATCATAATCTCTTCACCTCCCCATCGACAGACCGCATCATTCTTCCCTACACCGCCTGCTATAAGCCCGGCAACCGTCTTAAGTACTACGTCACCGCAGTCATGCCCGTATGTATCATTAAATCTTTTAAAATGATCGATATCACCAATACATATCGAATACTCTCTTCCATAATCTCTCTTTATCTTTACACTTTCATCAATCTTTTCATGCATCGGCCTTCTTAACAAAAGTCCCGTAAGCGGGTCATAATTTGCAAGAGCATTAAGTTTTTTGTTCTGCCTTGTCAGACCATTACTGATATTAAACACTTCCGCCATGAACACGGTTGCAGAAAACACAGTAAGAAACACCGCAAGTCCCCAGTTAAAACTCTGTAACATCTTCATCTGCCATACCTTAAGAATACCGTCTCTTACAAACGCATCATTCAAAGATATGATAAACAGATTTGTCACGGCAATAATGATACTTGAAGCATATGAAAAAGCTGAACTGTTTCTCATGGTATATTCCAGGAAAAATGCAACCGGAATCATACTGAGCATGAGAACCTGGAATCCGCTTTTCATTCCGAATGTCATTAATGCAATTGATAAATAACTGTATAATACCGTCCACAACGTTGCCATCTTTGCAAAATTCGTCTTCGTGTGTTCTATAATATCCGCCTTATGGCTGATTAAAGAAAGGCAATATGCTATCTTACCGACACTTATTACAGCAAAAATATACTCAGCCGTTATTAAAAACATAACTGAATATATACAATCAGCCACAAATGCAGTCCACAACACAAAAGAAAAAATATTTGTATTATATATCCATCTGTCAAAATTTCTTTTCATTAACTTTAATCTAGTTCTCATCGCATCCCTCTTTTCTTGAAGCCATAAGCATTTTTCTGATTTCTTCCGCCGCTATATATGCAAAAGGTCCTGTAAGTACTCCCAGAAAACCAAAAAGCCTGTAGCCCAGATAAATCGTAAACATCGTCATAAGCGGTGAAATCCCGGCATTTTCCCCCATTATCTTCGGCTCCATAACCTGTCTTAACCCATAACATATGATAAACACAATAAATGTTATGGCACCTGCCTTTATATTTCCCATAATGATGTAATACAAAAACATCGGGATAGTTACAATACCTATTCCCAATAACGGAAATGCATCCAGCACACCCGCAAAAACGGCCGTTACCAGCGGATGGCTTAACCCTGCAAGCAAAAACCCGGCATAACATATAATAATCACACAAAACATTATGATAATCTGTGCCTTTATATATGCAATACCCGTAACATATATGACATTTAATACTTTATTAATCTCTCTTCCGAAAACAAGACTCCTCCTGTTCACGGCAATTTTATCTTTATCACGTATATAATAAAAGGAAGCCACGACAACTATAATAAATGATACTATCCATTCAGCAGATGCACCTGCCATGCTCAGGGAATTCTCTGCTAGCATCCCTACTTTTCCTTTATAATCAAACTGGCTGATCCAGTTTTCTAAAAATGCAAATATACATCCGTCTTCGAGGCCTATCTTTCTCTCAATACCCTCGCACACACCCCTTGTCATAACAAGCGTATCTTCAATAATCCCAATACACATCTGCCAGATATAATGTATATTATCACCAAACCCAATACATATACCGGCAGCAATTAAAAACACTACCGTTAAAGTACCGGTCATAACAATCGTTACGGCGATATTATCAGGAATCTTCAGATATTTTATCAAAAAAACTGCTATGGGCCTTACAGTCCACGCAAGCACATATGCAATGATAAAAGGCATCACGAGACACATTCCATAACGCACCAGCAGATATACCGTGCCATATGCAATGACACCACAAACAATATTAGCTTTTTTTATCTCCATCAAATCACATCCACTATAACTTTTATCAATATTTTCTTCAAAATTTACAATAGTTATACGGATATGCCTGTCAATTTTCATAATACCACGTATAATTTCATCCCGCAAGTGATTTTTATGTCATTAATTACAAATCTCCTCTGGCAGCTTCCAGTTTTTTGCAAGTTCTGCATACTCTTGTGCACACTGCTTATACGAAGGATCTTTGCAGCCTAATCTTTCGTAGCATTCTGCAATTCTGTACAAAGACAAATCTCCCGAAGTGTGTATATCAAGAATACAGGATGTTTCATAAATCGCATTGTAAAACCATATGGCAGCTTCTAAATAATCTCCTGCTGCAAAATACATTTCTCCCAGATCATAACACATTTCCGAGCATGACTCCGTAAGAACATCTTTCAAGGCATATTTGAAAAAATTCAATGTATCACCATTTAGTCTGTAACCTCTTCCCAACACGCATGCTGCTTCTTTTTTCGAATCATCATCAATACTCTCATCAGCATATATCTGTTCAAAATAATCCGTCGCATTATTAAAATCTTCTAAAGTCCCTATAATCAGCAACTCTCTTGCATACATATTCCGTACACGTTTTGATAGAGTCTCTCCATTTTGTATGTGTCTGTAAAAAATTGACAGATCCCTCGCCCCGTGGACTCCTTCCGGCTTATGAAGTATACAGATGTCACTTTCAAACACTACCGGATGCGTTCTTACCGTCTCGTGAATCGGGTCAATCCAGGTAAATGTCCTTAACCTTTTAAAAAGCTTCGGCCTGTACTCAGTCCTGCTGTTCTGAAGATTGTTATCAGCATTCTCATTTATATACTTCATCTGAACAATCTCTATTTCATCCATCATGCATTCCTTAATCTTCATAAACTCCAGAAAATTTTCACTGTCTAAAACCTCATCCGCATCCGCCACATAAATATAATCTTTGGTAGCCTTAGAAAAGCTGAAATTTCTTGCTGCACTAAAGTCATCTATCCACTTAAAATCGTATATCTTATCAGTATATTCCGATGCTATCTTCTTAGTACCGTCAGTTGAACCCGTATCGACAATTATTATCTCATCCATAAGTTCCTTTACAGACTCAAGGCATCGTCTTAAAACTCTTTCTTCATTTTTAACTATCATGCACAAGCTTATTGTTATCATAAATTGTTCTCCTTTTTTTGTGTTTACAATGTCATATCGGTACTTTTCCCTGTTTCTTTTAAACACACTCTTCATTATTCTAAATTCCATTGAAAAATATTTTTATTTATGATATTCTGACATAGATTTAATGAAAAAATGTGGAGGTTTTCGATATGGCAACTGTTACATTAAAAAAAGGCGAAGGCCGAATGTTAAAATCCGGCGGACTCTGGATATTTGATAACGAAATTGCTTCTATTGACGGAGATTTTTCTAACGGAGATATTGTAGTTGTACACGATTTTGACGGTTATCCCATGGGAAAAGGATTTATAAATACAAATTCAAAAATTACAGTGCGTATACTTACAAGAAATGTAAATACGGATATTAACGAAGATTTTATTAAAACACGTGTCTTAAATGCATGGAATTACAGAAAAAAGACTGTTGATACTTCGAACTGCCGTATTATCTTTGGCGAAGCCGACTTTCTTCCCGGAATAGTAATCGATAAATTTTCAGATGTGCTGGTAGTACAGTCGCTCGCACTTGGAATTGATTTACTAAAACCTGTTATCCTTAGGACTTTAAAGGAAGTACTTGCCGATGACGGCATTGTTATACGCGGAATTTATGAGCGAAGTGATGCTAAAGTCAGAAAAGAAGAAGGTATGGAACGAATCAAAGGTTTTATCGGTCCCGAATTTGATACTAAGGTACAGATTATCGAAAATGGTGTTAAATACATTGTCGATGTAAAAGACGGACAAAAAACCGGGTTTTTCTTAGACCAGAAATACAATCGCCTTGCCATACAAAAATTATGTAAAGACGCAAAGGTACTTGACTGTTTCACGCATACGGGATCTTTCGCACTGAATGCCGGTATTGCCGGAGCAAAAGAAGTAACCGGTGTGGATGCTTCTGCCCTCGCCGTTTCTCAGGCTGAGGAAAATGCAAGATTAAACAATCTTGAAAATATAGTACATTTTAAATGTAAAGATGTATTTGAATTACTTCCTGAACTAGAACTTAATGGCGAAAAATTTGACGTGGTAATTCTCGATCCACCTGCTTTTACAAAATCGAGAAATTCCATAAAAAACGCTACTAAAGGATACCGCGAAATCAACCTCAGAGGTATGAAATTAGTTAAAGACGGCGGATTTCTTGCAACCTGCTCATGCTCACACTTTATGTCGTATGAATTATTTACAAAAACACTAAACCAGGCTGCACGAAATGTACATAAGCGACTCAGACAGGTTGAATACAGAACGCAGTCTCCGGATCATCCTATACTCTGGTCTGCAGATGAATCATATTATTTGAAATTCTATATTTTCCAGGTATGTGATGAGCATTAAAAAAACGGTTCGGAAAATCCGAACCGTTTTCTATAGCCAACCAATTATGCTAACTTGTTGATTTCATCCTGAACAAGACATACAAGGATAATCGGACAAATTAATCCAAGAATCATGTATAAAACCTTATTATCATTTGTATCCATACCTCTTGAAGCTTTGATTGCATTGATATTAGCATCTGCATTCAAACCAAACAAGATGTATCCAACATAGAAAAACAATAATAAAAACTGTGCAATTACTGGCATATTACTTGACTGTCCTTCTTTATCTAATGCATCCATTGTAACATATGTCCAATATAATGCATAGAGACCACAAGTTATAATCGACAGAATAATAACCATTGCAATACTTCTGTTCTTTAACATCTTTCTTCCTCCTTTGTATATTCAAGATGATTCTATCATTTCATACATTATATGTCAATTATATATTCATATTTTTCAATCTTCTCAATCCTTTTGGATAATGATTTTTTACTTTTCCCACCGTTGCTTTTCCCCATCCTGTCGAAATGCCATTCACAGCCATAAGAACCCAGCCTTTAAGATTCTCATCACATTCTATAATTTCTCCTGCCTGATATTTCGCTGCACTTTGGATATTCATATCGATAACCGTTACATCTGAGCATATTCCATATTCTCTTTTTTCATCTGCAGCAAGTGCCATCGCAAGCGCATGAGCCGGTTCAAATCTGTTTTTCTTATTTTCTCCAAGCTGAAGTCCCGGACGCAACACCTTTAACCCTGATAAATCCGGCATTTCTTTCGGAATACAATACAATTGGTTTCCAAAACTTATGATATCTCCAGAAAGTTTTAAATCTTTCAAACACTCTTTTTTAAACTCATTCCACATATTGATATCAATTTTTTTACGTTTATTTTCCCCTGTATTATATTTTCTTCCTTCGCCGCAGGTTTTTCTCAGTTTTGCAACATAATGTCCCTCTCCTCCAAGCTTATGAGGCCACAACCGAACCGTACGGCTGATATTGTCACAGCTGTACTCTCCTGTCCATTCAGGTTTTCCTGAATCAAATCCTTTATACATCCTGCATTCCATTATTTCTACATTATCATGATGTTCAAACAGCCAGGCTATAACCTGCTCATTTTCCTCTGGCGAAAATGTACAGGTGGAATATACCATTATTCCGCCCGGTTTTAACATGTTAAAAGCATTTCGGATGATCTCTTTTTGTCTGTCTGCGCAGACAAGCACCTGTTCTTTGCTCCATTCATCCCGTGCTGCCGGGTCTTTTCTAAACATTCCCTCGCCGGAACATGGGGCATCTACAATTATTTTGTCAAAAAATGCAGGAAATCTTTCACTAAGTCTGTATGAATCTTCATTTAAGACCACCGCATTTGCAATTCCCATTCTCTCAATGTTCTGCGATAGTATTTTCGCCCTCTGTGAATTAATTTCATTCGATACGAGCAGTCCCCTTCCTCTCATTTTACCGGCAATCTGCGTGCTTTTTCCACCGGGTGCCGCACATAAATCAAGTACTGTCTCTCCGGGTTTTATATCCGCCATTTCACTGACGCTCATTGCACTGGGTTCCTGTATGTAAAACATTCCCGCTTCGTGAAGCGGACTTTTTCCGGGTCTTGCATCCGCATCATAATAATACCCTTCTTCTGCCCACGGTACCTTTCCTGTTATAAAATCCAGTCTTTCCAACATTTCTGCTGATGCTTTTACAGGGTTTAATCTAAGTCCATATTGTCGCTCTATAGAATATCCATTTAAAAAGTCATCAAATTCATCCACGAGAAGTCTTTTCATTTTCTCTTCAAAATCCTTTGGCAAGCCCAGCGTATCCATTACCTAAATCGTCCCTTTCATCATTCTGCATTTACATCTTCCTGTGCAGTATCTGTCTGTACATTTCCATTTTTACTATATCCCGGTGGATTCGGAATATAATTTCCATAAATATAAAAATCATCAAATATTACGTTCCATCTGTTAGAAGCTCCTGCCGTTACGGCAATATATTTGTCCTGTCCTCTTTCGGCATAACTGACAAGACAATTACCGGCCTCCATAGTATAACCGGTCTTTCCTGAGATGATTTTCACAGTATTAACTTCATCACCATACATTCTGCTAAACATTGTACTCGTAAGCAGTATACCCTCCGGATGAATCTCGTTCGCCGCAGTAGTATACTGATATGTAGAAAGTATCTCGGCACAAGTTTCATTTGACATTGCATATTTAAGTATCATAGCCATCTCAAGTGGTGTCGTATAATGATTTTCATCATGTAATCCGGATGTATTCATAAAATGTGTATTCTTTAACCCCATCTCCTTACACTTTTTATTCATCAAATCAACTATGCCGTTTTCGGAACCACATACAAGTTCCGAGAGACCTACCGAACAATCTGCCCCTGAAGCAAGAACAAGTCCGTAAAGCATATCTTTTGCAGATACCACTTCTCCCGGTTCAAATCCCGCTCTTGATGCCTGTTGTCTTGCCAGCGGATCAATGATTTCCGCCGTCATCTCAAACGTTTCATCTAGACTTTTCAAATTTTCAACTATTACAATAAGTGTCATAACCTTAGTCATAGATGCCGGAAATATCCTTGTATCATATGATTTTCCTGCAATAATTTCATTTTTATTTATATCAGCCAAAGCTACGTAGGGACTTAACACTTCCGGAGAGAGCATGTCCTGATACGTTGCACTTTTCTTAAAATACACAGGCTTCTCAAATAAATCATTGTCAGCAGCGTCTGTTTCTTCTTCTGTATTCTTTTCCTGTTCTTTTTTTGCTGTCTCTTCTTTAACGGCTGTTTTATTCCTACCTGTATTATTACTTTTAGAACCCTGCATTTTGTATACAATCGTTCCTGCAGCCGCAGCAAGGAAGACTACCAGCACACAGGCAAGCACTACGATTTTTATTCTTTTTTCGCGCTTTCTTCTATCTTTTTGTCTTTGAACTATTCTTTTGCAAATATCTTCGTTTTCCATCTTAACACTCCATTAATTATAATTTCATACCATACTATTTTAACAATCTGTGTGTCCGTGTCAAGAGTAATATTGTTACAAAAAAAGATGCCTGCGAATAAATTCGCAGACACCTTATTATTTTTATATTACTGTTCTTTTACAGATATACTTTCACTTGCTCCATTGTAGTAGAAGTAAATGCTTGTCTCTGTAGTTCCAGGCGTTACCGTAAATTTAGCAATACCCTTTGTATTTAAGTTCTTTGTAGTGATTCCTGTTCCACCAAGAACATCTGCTGAAGATGAATATGCAACTATCTTTCCTGTAGCAGCATTGTCACTGCTATCTTTTACAGTTACTGTAATAGTCTTATTATCTGCACTCTTCTCAACTGTTATCTTATATGCAGTCTTAGGCTGGAACGTTGCTGTTTCATATCCCTGTACAATGCTTCTTCCATATCCGTCTACAAGTTTGTATGTGATACCGCCACTTACGTAATCTTTTACAGTTACAGTAACTACTCCTGTATCATCAATGATTCCCTTGCTGCTTGACTTCAATGTAAGGATTACGATATTATTATTGTTTCCAATCTTAACATTTTCTATATCATAATTTACATCGTCTTTTGATGACTTAACTGCAAACATTTCTTTGTTCAATACTTCTTTGTTAACAGCACTTGAGAATGAAAGCTTAATCTGTGGATTCTCTGTATTTGTTGCATCCAATGATGCTCCTACAAGACCAAACTGTGCGTCTGTTGTTGTCTTGTAATATAACATATTACCATTTATTACTGTACCATCAACATCAACTGAAATAATTGTACTGTCTGTTGCTAAAACACTTGTTCCAGGAGCTGCAAGTTTAACCTTTACAAGTCCGTTTGCATCTGTCTTGGCATCAATTGAACCGCTAGTTGCATTTATACCTGTAATTGAGTACTTAACTGCCTCATTCTGGATTGGATTTCCAAAATCATCCAAAACTCTGATGTATGCATAAGAATCCTCAACTGCACTTAATAAGTTACCCTGTGGATAGATGATGTCTACTTTCTTACCACTCTGTTTCCATGATACTGTAAGCTCTAACTTAGCTGATACTGAAGGAGCTTCCTCACCAATGTTAACAAAATCACCAACCTTCACTCCAAGTGCATCAATGATTGTAAATATTACATCACTTCCGTTGTCCTTGAATGAATCATTACCGATTTCACCTATAATCTTTGAAGAACCAACCTTTTCTGTATACACAAGTGCTGCACCATTTGGATATCCTTCTGTTGTCATAGTCATATCTGTATCATCTGACTTTGACATCTGTACAGCTATATTCTTGATTTCTGATACTTCTTTTTCTGTCTTATCATTATCATCATCTAAATCTCCGATTACTTTATAACCGAATATCCAGTTGTTACCAACTTTTCTTTCATCAATAGCTGCTACTGTCTGGGCACCTGTTAATGTAGTAGTTGTCGTTCCAATTGCAGGCTTTTCTCCTTTTGATGCACCCTTTACAATCTTATCTGTAAATGAAAGTCCAGGAGTAATCCAATAAATATTTGCAAGATCTGAAACTGTCTCGCTCTTTCCAACCAATAATTTTACAATATATCCCTGACATTCTGCTGCAAGATGATATACATGTCCCTTACTGCTTGAAGATGTAAATCTGATAATAGCCTGTCCCTGTTCATTTGTCTTAGTTTCCTTCTGCTGAATAGTTACATTTACATTATCATCTACGGTTCCCTGAACAGGATTTTTAAGCTCATCACCGCTTAATGTAAACTTAACATCCTTATTCTGTGTTGATACCTTGTTACCATTTAAATCATATAACTGTGCCTTTACTGTTACATACTGAGAAGCAAGTGCATAGAAGTCATCTCCTGCCACTTCAAGTTCGTTCTCAGGAATTGGAGCCCACTGTACAGATGTGTAAAGTTCTGATCCATTTGTTGGATTTAACTGTCTTTCAGTAACACCAGGTATTGTAATAGTTGCCTTAAGGTTTGTACGTCCTGACTTAAGCGAATCTACGATAGCAACATTACCCTCCTGTGTTAATTCACCAACTGTCTGAGTTACTTCTTCCTCGCTCGCCTTTACAGCTGATACATATTTGCTTGGAAGTGAGATATCATTCTTATTTCTATACTGTCCATTTATATTCTTAATTTTTGTATTTGTAGGATAAATTGATCCATCCGGATTCTCCCACTGATTTTCTGTAGGATAGAGGAAGTAAGATACAATCTTTCCATTCTCGTCTGTTATTTTAATTACAGCATCACCTGTGTTAGGGAATACCGGTACTTCATATACATATGTATATTTTGTGCTTAAGTAATTAGCATCTTTGATGTATGTCTTAGCTGTATCAAATGGCATTTCCATATATTCGCTGTAGTATGTAGGAGATTTTTCCCATTTAACTGTTCCAGGTAACTCTACTACCTCAGCTTCACGGAATACATCTGTCTTATAAAGTCCTTCTACATGGTCAATTACAAAACCATCGTTAGAATCTTCATTTACCTGACCTTCTGATATCAATGCTACCTCTACGTCAACAGCTGTGTCTTCCTGGATAGGTATCTGATACGCAAAGTCATCTTTCATATTTGTTTCATCTAATGAATATGTCTCAATTAATCCTCCTGAAACAGCATCATATGTGTTAATTTCAAGAACTGTGTATTTTGACAATACCATTTTTGAGAATACAAGTGAAGCATACTGTAATCCTGCCGGTACATCTTCTACCCATGCAGTTGTGTCTGTGTTTGTTGCATCATTGTATACTTTGTAATCTGTTGAAGATTTCTTTATATCTTTATAATATCTGTCAATCTGTGTATCTGCATTTTTAGCCGGCAATACAATTGAAGGAGTTGCTGTAAGATATACTCTGTGGTCATACTTGTAAGTAGTACCGTCTTCTTCAAATGCACTTACCTTCTGGCTGTTTACATATTCATCATCTCTTGCACCGTTTGTTGAATATGTATCTGCCACACCATAATTCCAATCAACGTCATTTACGTTTTCACCCGGCTCAAGATCAGCAAGGTTGAAGAAACGATTATTCTCTACCTGAACACCTTCTAAGTAAATGCAGGCAAATGATATAGATGACTCTGTCTTAACATTTGAGCCTGTAACTGTTGCTGTTAACTTATAGCTCTGGAATATGCTGTCTGTAGATGTATATGTATATCCTCCCTTTTCACCGATTGTGAAATCAGCATATCCGTTTGCATCTGTTGTAAGCTTAGCACTTACGTAGTTGTTGTTATCACCTGTTATTACAAATACATCTTTTGCATTACCATACTGTGGTTCCATCTCAAGTGTAACACTTGTATTACCCAGTGGTGCACCTGCTGCATTTGTAACAAGAACCTTAACGTCCGCATTAGTACCTGTAAGTACTGTATTCTCGTATTTCTCAAGACTGTTTGCAATAATAATCTTAACATCTGAAGCATTTCCTGATGTATCTTTTGCTACCGTAATAACTGCTGTAGCCGTGAATCCACCTTCTGCAGTAGTTACCGTAATGTTAGCTTTTCCTTCGCTGATACCCTTAACAACACCATCAGCACTAACTGTAGCGACTGCTTCGTTATCTGATGACCATGTCACAGACTTATTTGTAGCATCCGCAGGTGTTACTGTAGCTGTAAGTTTCTGTGTAGCATTAACAAATACAGTAGCTGCATCTGTGTCAAGGCTTACGCCTGATACCTGTACACCGGCAGGAGCAACTGTAACTACACATGAAGCAGACTTGCTTCCTGATTTAGCAGTGATAATTGCTGTTCCTTCCTTAACTGCCTTTACAACACCTGTTGAGCTTACTGTTGCAACAGCTGTCTTGCTTGAAGACCATGTTACTGTCTTATTTGTAGCATTAGTTGGTGTAACAGTAGCTTTTAATGTTTTAGTCTCACCGATGCTAAGAGTTGCCTCTGTTACATCAAGTGTTACCTTTTTAACAGCTCTGTTTTTAACTTTAATATTTACGTATGTTGATTTTTTCTTGTCATCTTTTCCTGTAACTGTAACTGTAATCTTTGCAGAACCTGCCTTCTTTGCAGTTACCACACCTTTTTTGCTGACTGCAGCTACCGCACTATTGCCTGACTTAAAAGCTACGCTCTTCTTAGCTGTGCCAGGATTTGTCGTTACTTTTAATGTAGCCTTAGTTCCCACATAAAGTGACTTTGTTTTCTTTGTTACGTTTGAATTCCCGACTTTAACTGTTATTGACTTAACAGATTTACCGGATGCTGCGTAAGTTGTAGTAACGTTTGATGCAAATACTGTGGTAAACGCAACTGCAACTGCCATTACAACCGCAAGAAAACTTTTCAATTTTTTTGCTTTCTCCATAAATTGGTTCCTCCTATAAATATTATAAAAATTTTTAACCACACTTATATTACAACACTGTTTTTGAATTTTCAACCATTTTTTGAACTTTTTGTGAAAATAATGTGAATATCATCTTCACAAAAAAGTTTTTCTTAATAAACGTTGCCTTTTTTTTCATTTACAGATATACTAACCTTTAGTTTATTTAAAGATAATTTTATTGGAAGGATTATAATATGGTATATTTTATTTTAACAACATTATTTTTCATAGCAGTTATGACTGTTTATTCTATTTTTGCTAAGTCTGTAAACAATAATAAAAAAATGAAAGATTCCTTATTTTATACGCTTCTTATTGCTATAACCGCTCTATTTATAAAATATACCGGGGCAATATTCTATTACGAACGCGGCGATATGGGAGCATTCATAACATGGATGAAAAATCTAAACGCCAATGGTTGTGCCGGATTTTACACCAAATACGGTCTTTGCTATCCGCCTCTTCATATTTTTCTCGTTTATTTTGCGGGTATCATATCTAAATTTTTTAACCTTGCAGATTTTAGCCTTGTGCAGATTCTCTTAATTAAAAGTCCTGCTCTGATTTGTGATGTTTTAACCTGCATTTTCATGTACAAAATAGGAAAACAACACTTATCTGATAAAGCCGGCGTGATTCTTTGTCTTCTTTATGCACTTAACCCGGCTGTATTTTTCAATTCGGGAGTATGGGGACAAATGGATTCAATTTACACACTTTGCATCATAATAATGTGTTATATGATATCAGAGGAAAAACTGATGATTGCGTATTTTGCATTTGCCGCTGCAATTCTGTTTAAATATCAGGGAATTATTTTTGCACCTGTAATTATCTGTGGAATACTTGATCAGGTAATTTTAAAAGATTTTAATCTTAAAAAATTTTTTAAACATTTTTTTGTGGGATTAAGTGCCATTTTAACAATGATTATTTGTCACTTACCTTTTATATTTGGAAATGGAAATGCCGCAAACAATGCCGGTACTATCACCGCCTCTTATGGTGAAGCACTTACCGCGTTTAGATATGCTTCCGTAAATGCTTATAATTTTTGGGCAATGCTTGGTCTCAACTGGCATACTCAGGAGGATCGTTTTCTTACATTGACGTATAATAATTGGGGAACGATTGCCATCCTGATTATCGTTGTAATAGCAATTTGTACCTCTTTTAAAAACAAAAAATCACGTACAAAATATTACAGTGTGGCTGCATTCATCATCAGTGCAATGTTTCTGTTCTCAGTGAGAATGCATGAAAGATATCTTTTTCCTGCTATCCCATTAATACTTATAGCATACATTGTAAAGCCATCAATCCTTCTGCTTATATCTTACAGCGGACTGACATTAATGAATTTTTACAACTGTGCGCACGTATTATTTTATTACAACCCGCATGCCTATAATCCTAAAGCATTTCCGATTATATCAATTTCTTTAGGAACTATTATCTTATGGGCTTTATTTTGTTTTGACTTTATTAAAACAAACTATTTCAGTAAAAAGCCTGATTTACCGGTATATTGAGAAATTTCACTGTTTGCCATCCTTTTAATTTGTTTTAGTGTTGCCAAACAATAATCCGGATTAACTTACAATACAAATCAGGCAGGAGAGGAATCCAATAATTTTCTCTCCTGCCTGATTATTTTTTATAATTAATCTCTCTTATATAAGTCTCTTGTGTATACCTTGTCCTGAACGTCTTCTAAATCTTCCGTAAATCTGTTTGCGACGATTACATCAGACATCTTCTTGAATTCGTCAATATCTCTTATGACTTTTGAATTGAAGAAACTGTCTTCTTTCATGGTTGGTTCGTATAATACAACCTCAACACCTTTTGCCTTTATTCTCTTCATAACACCCTGAATAGCTGACTGTCTGAAGTTATCTGAGTCTGTCTTCATAGTCAGTCTGTAGATACCTACTACCTTTGGATTGTATGCCAATATCTGCTCAGCGATAAAGTCTTTTCTTGTAGTATTAGCTGCTACTATGGCTGCTATGATATCGTTCGGTACGTCTTCGTAGTTGGCAAGGAGCTGCTTTGTATCCTTTGGCAGACAGTATCCACCGTATCCGAATGACGGATTATTATAGTGGGTTCCGATTCTAGGGTCAAGTCCGATACCTTCGATAATCTGCTTAGAATCAAGCCCCTTTACCTCTGCATAAGTATCAAGCTCGTTGAAGAATGATACTCTGAGTGCAAGGTAGGTATTAGCAAACAGCTTGATAGCTTCCGCCTCTGTTGAATCTGTAAATAACATAGGAATGTCTTCTTTTATAGCTGCATCTGCTAAAAGGCCTGCAAACTTCTTTGCTCTGTCTGATCTTTCACCTACTATAATTCTTGAAGGATGAAGATTATCATACAATGCCTTTCCTTCACGAAGAAATTCAGGAGAAAATATGATATTCTCCGTGTTATATTTTTCCTTAACAGACTTTGTGTATCCTACAGGTACTGTCGACTTGATAATCATTGTAGATTCCGGTGAAATCTTACAAACCTTTTCTATAATGTCTTCTACTGTACTTGTATCAAAATAATTCTTCTTAGGATCATAGTTAGTTGGTGTCGAAATGATAATGAATTCCGCACCTTTAAATGCATCTTCCGGATCGATAGTTGCTCTTAAGTTCAATTCTTTTGTCTTAAGGTATTCAGATATCTCTTTATCAACGATAGGTGATATCTTATTGTTAATCATATCTACTTTTTCCTGGACTATATCTAAAGCAACTACTTCATTCTTCTGTGAAAGTAATACTGCATTAGATAAGCCTACGTAACCTGTTCCCGCTATTGCTATTTTCATATTATTACCTCTTCTTTTATTTAATATTTTATTAATATTTTTAATTAATTATATATTGTTTTTTTCGATATGTCAATTAACAATCATTACAAATATTTCTTTAAAACATCAACTTTATCAAGAGCTTCCCATGGAAGGTTCAAATCATTTCTTCCAAAATGTCCGTAAGCAGCAGTCTGTCTGTAGATAGGTCTTCTCAAATCAAGCATTTTGATTATTCCTGCCGGTCTTAAGTCAAAGTTTTCTCTGATTATTTCAACAAGTTTTTCATCACTGATTTTACCTGTGCCAAATGTATCAACCATTACAGACGTAGGATAAGCTACGCCAATCGCATATGAGAGCTGGATTTCACATTTGTCTGCAAGACCCGCTGCAACAATATTTTTTGCAACGTAACGTGCTGCATATGCTGCTGAACGGTCAACTTTTGTACAGTCTTTTCCTGAGAATGCTCCACCGCCGTGACGAGCGTATCCGCCGTAAGTATCAACTATAATCTTTCTTCCTGTTAATCCGCTGTCACCGTGAGGACCACCGATAACAAATCTTCCTGTAGGATTGATGAAATAATTTGTGTTATCATCTGTAAGTTCCTTTGGAAGCACCGGCTCAAATACATATTTTTTAATATCTGCATGAATCTGTTCCTGTGTAACATCCGGATCGTGCTGTGTAGATAAGACTACTGCATTTATATGTATAGGTTTTCCTTCTTCATCATATTCTACAGTTACCTGTGTCTTTCCATCAGGTCTTAAATACGACAGTGTACCGTCCTTACGTACCTGTGTAAGTCTGAGTGAAAGTCTGTGGGCAAGTGCTATAGGATATGGCATGTACTCCTCAGTTTCATTTGTTGCATATCCAAACATCAATCCCTGATCTCCGGCTCCAATTGCATCTAACTCTGTATCAGTCATAGTATTTTCTCTTGCTTCGAGTGCTTTGTCAACACCCATCGCAATGTCATCTGACTGCTTGTCCAGGGCTACCATAACGGCACATGTATTTCCATCAAATCCATATTCTGATTTGTCATAACCGATTTCTTTAACTGTATCCCTTACTATTTTTTGAATATCTATATTTGCTTTTGTAGAGATTTCTCCCATAACAAGAACCATTCCCGTTGTTGTACAAGTCTCACAGGCAACACGGCTCATCGGGTCCTGCTCCATTAATGCATCTAATACTGCATCCGAAATAGCATCACACATTTTATCCGGATGTCCTTCTGTTACTGATTCTGATGTAAATAATCTTTTTTCCATAAGTAATTCCTTTCTTTTAACTAAGTATAATGAACAAAAAAAACAGCCCACAAAAAGCGGACTTGAATTCAAGGTATCAAATCCTCTTATTGATCGATATCATTCGCTCAGGCTGGCACCTTCCGTTTCCTTGGGGTTGCCGTGGTTTCACAGATCCCTGTATCTCCACCACTCTGAATAAGAGAAAATAATGTTATTAAATTATTACCTGATGAGTATCATACTCTATATTGAAACATATGTCAATGTATTTTGCAATTTTTTCATGTGTGGTTTGATGCCCTGAGATGCCTGAAGAAATTTTTAAGCATAGCGCTGCACTCTTCTTCCATGATGCCTGTCTCCATTTCAACCTGATGATTAAACTGTTTTACCTGTAAAAGATTCAGAATTGAACCGGCACATCCTGCCTTTGGATTCATGCATCCTATGTACACTTTTTTTATTCGTGCCTGTACAATTGCACCCGCACACATCTGGCATGGTTCAAGCGTCACATACATTTCGCAGTCATCAAGCCGCCAGTCGCCAAGCTTTTTCGACGCTTTTCTTATCGCATTTAATTCGGCATGTGACAACGTATTTTTGTCAGTTATCCTGCGATTGTACCCCCTTGCTATTATTTTATCCTCAAATACAATAACGCATCCTATCGGCACTTCACCAATTGCTGCTGCCTTACATGCCTGCCTGATGGCTTCCTTCATATATTTTTCATTCATATTTGTAATCCGCCTTCCTTCTGGAATTCCATGTAATCTCAAACTATTTTACCACATTAACGGTAAAATGTGGTATAGTAGTAATAATTATTATTGACAAGGGATGGAATGTAATGAAGACTGCTTATGAAACTGAACGATTATATTTAAAAATACTCTCACCTGACAATGCAGGTGATGTTCTTAGTTTTTTGTATTATAACAAAGAAATTTTTGAGCCTTATGAGCCGGCAAAGCCGTCCGACTACTATACGCTTGATTATCAGTCGAAAATGCTTAGTGCGGAATACAATGGTTTTTTACAGTCTCATTATCTGAGATACTATGCCATAAAAAAAGAAGATTGTTCCATTATTGGCACAGTCTCCTTTAGTAATATTCTTCCGCAGCCATTTGATTCATGTGCAATCGGCTACAAAATCGATAAGTCAAACCAAAGACAGGGATATGCGACAGAGATGCTTATCTGTATGCAAAATGCAATGTTTAATGATTTCGGAATCAGACGCATAGAAGCATATGTTCTGCCACAAAATGTTCCGTCAATAAATCTGTTAGAATCACTCGGATATAAAAACAAAGGCCTGTCAGCAAAACATCTTTCGGTAAATGGTAAAATAAATCATTTATACCATTACTCTTTATCACTTTCGCTCTCGCGGAGTCTTTTTTGAGCTTCATTGAACTTTTCTTCTATCTCTTTCCAGTCCATTCTGACTCTTTCATCCATTGTCTTCATAACATCGGATATGTCTATCCTGTTCTTTTCATCCTGATTACTGAGGTCGTATATTCTGTTGTTTTTGAACATCAAAACTATCGGCTTCATGATATTTTGTGGATTTTCCTTTATCACGAGACCTTTCTCTCCGTTTGTAAGTTCTACGCAGACACCCGGATTCAGTATATTGATTCCTTTTAGTAAAGCTCCCACTGCCTTCTCATCAAATTTGCCTGAATCCGATATGAGATATTTTACCGCAACTACATCTGAATATGGCTCCATTCCAATATTCATGGCAGTAAGCGTATCAAATACATCCGCAACACGCAATGCCTTCGTGCCGTCAAGAATACGATGCTTATCAACAGTCTTTCCGGATATATATTTAAAATTCTGTGCAACTATAATTCTTGTAATCGAAGGAATGTTATAGTCCTGCTGAATCAGTTCATTACCTTCTATCTCACATTTATTTATTGTGTATTCATCCTCTTCAGTTATATCCGCACCTTTTTTTAAGATTTTTTCAGGAATCATGATTCGTCCGATTTCATGTATAAGCGCCGCTGTTACGACATTAACCTGTTCCATATATGACATATGCATATTTCGGGCTATAATGGCACAGAGTATGGCTACGTTCAAAGAATGTTTGTATCCATAGTCCTCCGGGCTTCGTATGCCTTTAAGAAAATTAATCTTACCGGCGTTACCCCCAAACTTTCTAATGATATCTTCTGCCATCTTCTGAATATCTGCTATGCCGTTTCCCGCTATCATATCCGCCATCTTATCTTTCAGTCTGAACACAGCCATAGCCTGAAACCGTTCAAACTCCATGTCATCTGCTGTCAGAACAGGTGCCGGCTCTGCGGGTTCTAAGACATATACACCTAAAAGTCCAAAATTTTTTATTCCTTCCAGACCCTGTCTGGTTAATTTCGTATTGATATCATACAGCAAAACACCCTTGCCGTTATATACCGGTCTTGCCAGTCTCATTCCTTTTTTTAGTTCTTCCGGTCTGATAAATAACACTTTTCCCGCCTCCTTCGTATCTATATCGGCACGTACTCATTCTAACTTCATACACCAATATCCATTTTCTTTATCACTTATATCTTCTACATATTTTGTGAATCCAAACATATTTGCCATAAACTTATCATTCTTCTCATTTTTACCCGGTACGCCAAGCATAAATATTTCCTTTTCATCCTCTGTATATTTTGCTGCCAGAAAATACCTGTAATGATAATATCCGTGCAATAAAAAGCTATTCTGTCCAAGCTTCCAGTATTTCTTAGGAAGGCATACGATATCGTTTGGTTTCATTTTAATGCATTCCTTAAATTCTGCAAATGGACGGATTTTTACACATCTTTTTTCCAGCTCTTCCCAAAAAACGTCGTGTTGTTCAAATCCTATATCGGTATTTACAACCGAATCATTCAACTCTTCTATTTCCATATCCTGAATTTCTTCCGTTTTATTTTCCTTCATTTCCTTGAATGTCTGAAATAATCCGGGATCTATCGGGTTGTCATCCCACTCTGATGCAATAATTTCATTCTCAGAATACTCTCCGGATAATGTTATGTAAATTCCGCACATTTTCTCTATTCCATATCCGGTTCCGCCAATATCATCAGCCCTCATGCTGCCGGCGTAATAGGATTTTCCGGAAATAAGCTTTGCTTTCCCCACCGGAATACCTACTATGCGTTCTTCCTTTCGCATAATCATATAAATATCAAGATTTATTGAACTCCCTGCAACAGGCATTCCGACAGTAACGTAAAGCCTGAGCAGATTGTTTCTGGAATCAACTTTTGCAAATCCGCAATTACTTACTTTCTTACCGTCACGATAAATATTCAGGTAAGAAATCATTCTCATATATCCGGCCATAAATATCCTCCTCATAAATTATTTATATCTGTACAAATATAAATATGAGGAATATATGGGTTTTATTACTGTTTTAATACGTTCGACAACGTGACGAACTGCTCAAGTGACAGCTTTTCGCCACGTATTCCTTCATCAAGACCGGATTTTTTTAATGCCTGCAGTATTTCTTCTTTGCCGTATGGTAAATCCTGTGCATTTTTCAATCCGTTTAATAAAGTTTTTCTTCTCTGGTTAAATGATGCTCTTATTACTTTAAAGAGAAGTTTTTCATCCTTTACATCATATGGTTCTGTCTCATGTCTTTTTAAATTAATTACCGCAGAGCCCACATTCGGCCTCGGCATAAAGCAATTCGGCGGTACATTCGCCACTATTTTTGCTTCCGCGTAATATTGCACCGCAAGTGACAGCGCACCATAATCTTTGGTGCCGGGTTTTGCCTGCATTCTTTCTGCAACTTCCTTCTGAACCATGACCGTTATGCTGTCTAACGGCACTTTACTTTCAAACAGACTCATGATAATCGGAGTCGTTATGTAATACGGAAGGTTTGCGACTACTTTCGCTTTTTTGCAGGAATCATATTTTTTTATAACGCTTCCTATGTCTACCTTCAGAACATCTTCGTGTATTATCTCGATATTATCATATTCACCCAATGTATCATTTAAAATCGGAATCAGCATGTCGTCAATCTCTATTGCAACCACATTTTTTGCATTCTCACAAAGATACTGAGTAAGTGTACCTATTCCCGGTCCTACTTCTATAGCAAGGTCTTCGCTTTCTATTTCTGCTGCCCTTATGATTTTATCCAGAACATGAGTATCTATTAAAAAATTCTGACCGTATTTCTTTTGAAATACAAACTGGTATTTTTTTAAAATATTTATCGTATTTTCAGGTTTTCCTAAAGTTGCCATCCTAATCCTCCATTCCGGGCACATTGTGCGAGGAAACGCCTGCGACACAAATTGACGTGTGAAAAGCATATCAATATGTGATTTTCACACTATTTTGTACATATCCAAAGCATTTTTACACGTTATATCTATTACCTCTTCCGTACTGATATTTTTTATCCGTGATAGCGCCTCTGCAACGTACGTAAGATTCAAAGAAGTATTTCTCTTTCCTCTGTTCGGCTCCGGTGACATATACGGGCAATCCGTCTCTATAACTATCCGTTCTATCGGGACGTATTCAGCTACCTGTTTGAGCTTCTTAGCATTTTTGAACGTCAATACGCCACCTATTCCTATATAAAATCCCATATCAAGATACTCGCGCGCCATCTCAGTTCCGTAAGAAAAACAGTGAATAACTCCTCCGTTAAGTCCTGTGTGACAGCTTTTTATAATATCAAGTGTGTCTTTTGCCGCTTCTCTGCTGTGGATTACTACCGGCATTTTTTCCTTTACGGCTAAATCAAGCTGTGCTTCAAAACACGCCATCTGTACCTTCTTTTTTTCAGGCTCATAATGATAATCCAGCCCGATTTCACCAATCGCTGCAACTTTTTTTTTGCGGCAATACTCTGCAAGTTTTTTTATGTTTTCTTCTGTATTTTCTTCCGGTGAATCCGGATGTATTCCAACCACTGCGTAAATAAAGTCATATTTTTCCGCTAATCTGATTGAATTTAGGGACGTCTCCATATTGGCACCAATATTTGCGACATATTCTATTCCATTATCCCGAAAGGAAGACAGTAATGTATCCCTGTCTTCCTCAAATGCTTCATCATCGTAATGTGCGTGACTGTCAAATATCATACTAACCGATCTCCGAACCGGCAATTATATCTTTATCTACAGTAAGTACTGAAAGATTATTCTTATCATCTTCAGCTGCAAGAATCATTCCCTGTGATTCATAACCACATAATTTTGCAGGTTTCAGATTTGTTATAACTGCCACTTTTTTGCCAACCATTTCTTCCGGTGTGTAGTATTCAGCTATACCGGAAACTATCTGTCTTACTTCATCTCCAACACGTATCTGCGAAACTAATAGTTTTTTCGACTTCTTAATCTTCTCACACTTAAGCACTTCGCCCACTCTTATCTGAACTTTTGCAAAGTCATCTATGCCTATCTCTGCCTTTTCCTCTACTTCCGGATACTTGACAGGTAAGTTCTTTGCCTTGAATTCTTCTGCTTTTGCAAGCACATCTTCTAAATCCATTCTCGCGAACAATATCTCCGGCGTATCTGTTACTTTATTTCCTGAAGGATATTTTCCAAATTCATCCATATCATCAAATTCACGTTTTACGGTATTAAGCTGCGCAAGAA
This sequence comes from uncultured Lachnospira sp., assembly GCA_946186125.1. Lineage (GTDB taxonomy): Bacteria > Bacillota > Clostridia > Lachnospirales > Lachnospiraceae > UBA2821. The sequence continues at coordinate 62,194 of CAMHLZ010000002.1, forward strand.
TCTTTTCTGAAATTCCAGGCATAAACGGTTCTAACAATGATGCTCCAATTGTAATACTTTCAACAAGATTATATAATACTGTCTCAAGGCGAGGTTTTGTGCTGTCTTCTTTTGCAAGAATCCATGGGGTCGTCTCATCTATATACTTGTTGCAGCGTTTGAACAATGCAAAAAGCTCCGTGATGGCATCTGCCACTCTGAAAGCATCCATTTTTTCAATCATTCTGTCTTTTGTAGATAATACTACCTTCTTCAGATCATCATCTACCGCATCTGTTACGTTCGTGTTATTCACTACACCATTAAAATATTTATTAGACATTGAAATGGTACGGTTCACCAGATTGCCAAGTGTGTTTGCAAGGTCAGAATTTACTCTTTCCGTTACAAGATCCCATGACAATAATCCGTCACTTTCAAACGGTATCTCGTGAAGCACGAAATATCTGACTGCATCAACGCCAAATACTTCCACAAGGTCATCTGCATATATAGTATTTCCTTTAGATTTGCTCATCTTTCCGTCATTCATAAGAAGCCACGGATGTCCGAATATCTGTTTTGGAAGCGGTAAATCCAGTGCCATGAGCATTATCGGCCAATAAATAGTATGGAATCTTAATATATCTTTTCCTATAAGGTGTAAATCTGCAGGCCAGTATTTTGCAAACTTCTCATCACTGTTACCATCCACGTCATATCCTAATCCCGTGATGTAGTTCGAAAGTGCATCTATCCATACGTATACAACATGTTTGTCATCAAAATCTACAGGGATACCCCATTTAAATGACGTACGTGATACACATAAATCCTGAAGTCCGGCGAGAATAAAGTTATTCATCATCTCATTTTTTCTCGACTCAGGCTGTATAAATTCCGGATGTGTGTTAATGTGCTCTATCAACCTGTCTGTATATTTTGATAATTTCAAAAAATATGCTTCTTCCTTTGCCGGCTGGCATTCTCTTCCACAATCCGGGCATTTTCCGTCTTTTAACTGTGACGATGTAAAAAACGATTCACAAGGTGTACAATACATTCCCTCATAGAATCCTTTGTAGATATCGCCCTGGTCGTATAATTTTTTGAAAATCTTCTGAACCTGTTTTTCATGATCTGTATCTGTAGTTCTTATAAATTTATCATAAGACGTATTCATCATATCCCATATATCTTTTATCTGAGATGAAATGTCGTCAACAAATTCCTTTGGCGATACTCCTTTTTCTTCTGCCTTTAACTCTATCTTCTGTCCATGCTCGTCTGTACCTGTCTGAAATCTTACATCATATCCCTGCTGTCTTTTAAATCTCGCAATACTGTCAGCAAGAACTATCTCATAAGTATTTCCTATATGTGGTTTTCCCGATGTATATGCAATAGCTGTTGTTAAATAATACTTTTTCTTTTCCATTGAATCTGATCCGCCTTTCGCCAATTTTTTGCACTTTTTTAATAATACATTTTTTAGAAGTATTTTGCAACCATTAAATAATTAAGCCCTGTTTTCTATATATTCTAAAAATTCATCACCGGGCAGCGGCTTTGAAAAATAATACCCCTGAAGATACTCGCATCCCATCTCCTTAAGTCTTTCCATCTGTTCTTTTGTCTCAACACCTTCGGCAACTATTTTAAGATCCAGCTTCTGTATCATTGAAACGCTGCTTTCAAGTACTGTTCCTGCCTTTTTATTTGTAAACGCTGACCATACAATATTCTTGTCCATCTTGATAAGGTGGAAAGGCAGATTTATGATATAGTTGATATTTGAATATCCTGAACCGTAATCGTCCAGGGAAAATGCGATTCCTTTTTCGACAAGATTCTGCATATTACAGTTAAGCATATCTGCCGAGTTTGTTGCCGCCGTCTCCGTAACTTCTAAGTTTATCTGCGAAGGTTTTAAACCGTATTTTTTCATAATTCCTTCGACTCTTTCTACCATGTCGTGTTTCATGCATTCAACCATCGACACGTTAATTTCTATAAATTCTATGCCCTTTTTATGGAGTTCATTTTTTACCATGAACTGGCATACGGACTCTAACACAAAATTTCCTATCTTCACTATCGAACCGTCTGATTCTGCAATAGGTATAAATTCATCCGGAGGAATGAATCCCATATCTTCGTCTATAAGTCTTACCAGTGCTTCTGCAGATAATATGCTGTCAGTTTTTGTAGAGTAGATTGGCTGATAATATACTTTAAATGATTCATTTTTTATCGCCCTGTGTATCGCTTTTCTTATATCGTTACGACGCTTACCGTATCCGCTGCTGACATCTTTCGCATATACAATACGGTTACCAGGTTCATGTACTTCTTTTGAAATGTATTCGGTACATTGTAAAATATCATCTACTTTTTCAAAATCATCAGGGCACTTGATAATACATATATCAACTGTCACAGGTACCTCCACATAACCGCAGATCCACTCTTTAGCACACACTTCCATGACTTTCTCGGCAAGATTCTGCGCATTCTTTTTTTCTCCGTACATGAAGAGGTAAAAGCTGTTCTCATCTATTCTGTACATTTCTATATTGTACGATGTTACCTCATCTTTTACTACCTGTACAAACTGCTCCAAAAATACCTGAAGCTGTGTGACACCAAATGTCTTTTCAAGAAATTCCCATTCGTCTATCGTAACAGACACTATCTGGAACGAATTTTTTGATTTAAAACACATATTTGCTTTTTGTATAAACACATTTTTATTAAATATACCAAGTTCTTTGTCAAGTATTTCTTCAGGGCTCTGTATTCCCAGATATAATACCATCATACTGAGCGCCAGTCCAAATGATCCGACTGAAATTTTTGGATACTTAAACTGCGTTCCCACTCCACATAGCATCAGGAACATAAAAATATAAAGGCACATTTTTCTATAATGATTCAGCACACGGCTATACGAATGTATGAAAAATATAGAAGCCATAAAATAGAAAAATATCTGAAAATACACCAGCGCCACTACAACTAACCGCACACTTATTGTCTCACCTTTTACGTCGAACGCCCATTTAAGATATGGATTCAAAGCAATCACTACATACAACACGATTGTAGGAACACTTATTATAAAGCCTCTGTATGACTTAAAAATGGAATAAATACGTTCTATAACTGAAAGTATGTATAAAAGAAATATCGCCGGGATGGCACAACAAAATACCAAAAAGCCATATGTCAGTAATCTGAACATGGTTTCATTCATATCTATTATGTGATTTTTATACATTCCGACCATCAAATCGCTGACCGATGTCCCCAGAGCAAGCCACATCATAACGGCAAACAGCCTGTTATGAATATTTATCACATTCTTTTTCATATAAAACATCATCAATTCAACTACTATGATGATTACTGCACAAACATCAAAATATATTAAATAATCCATAAGCATTCTCCCTGTTTTTCATAATCACACATATTTTAATTTTACACCAAAAAGCTTTAAATCTCAACACTTATAACTACTCTTACTAATTTTTTTCATTGATTCTGTTTTGTTCACATATAATCTTATTAACCTGATATATTTATGTAAGTGGCTATGAAAAAATATTTTTTATTTTGTATTTTATTATTTTTGATGTTTCTTTGCGGATGTGCGGATGAAAACCAGAAATTCGACACATTCACAGATTCTGTTTTTGAAGAAGCCCTCACCGGCAATACTTTAAATCTCCATTTTCTTATATCCGATACATCAGATTTCGCTCCGTATAAGGTTTCACTTGGTGATTTTTCAGATGATTCGTTCAAATGCACTTCTGCTTTGCTAAAATCTAAGATTAAGGTTTTAAATTCTTTTAAGTACAATAACCTTTCAAAAGACAGACAATTCACTTATAAGATTCTTTTGACACAGTATAAAGACGAACTAAAATATTGTGATTATTATTATCTTAATGAATTTTTGAATTTTTCAGGCGGATGGCAGAATACTCTACCTGCTTACCTGCTGGAATTCAAATTCAGAAGCAAAAGAGATATTGATGATTACCTGAAAACTTTGAAAATATCCGAGGATTTTTTTAACAGTCTGCTGGATTTTGAGAAAAAAAAGAGCAGCCTGGGACTTTTTATGAATAATTTCCAGGCTGACAAAACTATTGCCGAGTGCCGTTCTTTTATAAAAGATGCTGACCGGCATTATCTTATTACTTCGTTTAACCGTAAAATAAATTCTGCCGTTTTTCTTTCTGACAGGGAAAAGCGGGCTTATACGAGAGTTAACGTTAAATATTTGAACAGTTATTTTTTTCCTTCTTACGAAAAAATCGCAGATACTCTTGAAACTTTAAAATCCACCGCTAAAAATTTTGGAGGACTCTGTCATTATCCGGGCGGTAAAAATTTTTATGAGGGTCTTATACGAAGTAACACAGGCTCTGACAAGTCTGTGGCTGAAATAGAAGATATGCTTGAAGATTCTCTTGCTGATGATTTTGTCAAAATAAGCAGGATTGTCAAATCAGGTTTTAACGCCGATGTTCCAAAAAAATACTCACATACATCCGATATTCTGCCTAATCTTTATGTGGATATGCAAAATTTTTTTCCTGAACCTGCAATCGGCGTGGACAGTTACCGGCTCGAAACCGTCCCCAAGTCAGCACAGAATCATGAAGCTCCGGCTTACTATATGATTCCTCCAATTGACTTAATAAACGATAATGTAATATACATCAACAAAAAATATTATCCTGTTGATGATACGCCTCGCCTTATCCCTGTTCTGGCTCACGAAGGTTTTCCGGGGCATATGTATCAGACTACTTATTTCAGAAGCATGAATCCTTCGAAAATAAGATTTTTACTGAATTTTCCGGGTTATACTGAAGGGTATGGAACATATGCAGAAATAATGTCTTTTTATATCGCAGGATTTGATAAAAAGTGTGCTGACTATTTAGCCGCAAATACATTATTTTCGCTGGAATTGTATTCATTATTCGATATTTATGTAAATTACGAGGGTAAATCTTTTAATGAAATATTAAAAATCGGTACCGGTTTGGGAATGGACACTGATTCCGTACTGGATGTTTATCAATATGTCATTGATAATCCCTGTAATTATCTGAGGTATTCAGTCGGTTATCACGAAATACTTGAACTTAAATCAGAGTATAGAAATATGTTTAAAAATGATTTTTCGCTTATGCATTTTCACGAATTTTTATTAAAAAAAGGTCCTGCACAGTTTGAACTTATTCGTCAAACCATGCAGGACGGATGATTATTTTATTTTTGTGCCTGTCGCTGAAGTTAATGCTGATTTCAGCATTACTTCTCCCGATAATCTGATGGCACGTATTTTAAAGTAGTAATTCTTACCCGGATTAAGCGTTCCCATTGAATATCTGTCAGTATCACTTGTGATCGTGTGTATCAGTCTGAATCCTCCTGATTTTTTAGTCGACATGTATATCTCGTATCCTGTCGCACCTACGGCACGATCCCATGTAAGCGTAACGCTTCCTGTGGTTGTGCTCTGGGCACTTAAATTTTTCACTCTGCCCGGTCCCGATATACCCTGTATTACATTTGATGCTTTACTGTATATAACTCCGGACGGAGTTCTCTGTGCAGCAATAACTCTATATTCATATACTACACCTGCTTTTACGTCTGTATCTACGTAATTTGTTCCCTTACCTGCGGCAATCTTTACATATTTTCCTGTATTATCAGTGCGTCTGTATATTTTATATACACTTGCATTTTTTATCGCATTCCAGCTTATCTTTATGCTTGACTTTGTAACAGTTGTCGCTGACACACCATTCGGCGCACTTATGAAGGTCTTAGCTGTAACATTTTTAGAAAACTCTCCAAAATATTCCACGCCGGCAATTCCTGTATATGCACATACTTTGTATATGTACTTCTGCTTAGGTTCAAGGTTATTGTCCTCAAATCTTGTTCCTATGGTAACTGCAACTCTTAAAAACTTTTTATCTCCGCTCTTTTTGCGGTAAACGATATATCTTGTTGAGCCCGCAACGCCATTCCATGTTATAACTGCACTTGTAGCACTCTTTACTTCTTTTTTCACATTCTTCGGTGCCGGGAGGTATACACCCTGTGATATATCGACTGACGGTTTATTGTTAATGTTCATACTCGTACCTGTATAACGATAATTAACATCTACCGCCGTATCAATACCCGGTATCCTTTCGGATGAACTATACTGCCACATTCTGTATTTTCCTGAATATGTACAATAATTCGAATATTGGGCAACCCACTTTTCCCATGCTGAAAATCTTGGGTCTGTTAAAATGCTTGTAAACCAGTATGTATTTGCATATATACCTACATCATATCCGGAACCCTTTACGATATCACAAAAAGTCTGTGCCATGTCTCCCTTTACCGAGGCAGGTACCGTCCCCGTAGTAGGGCCATCCTCTAAATCATAATAAACAGGATATGTCAGTTTATAGTTTTTAATCAGTCTCAATACATGGTATGCTTCTGATGATGCCTGAGCCGTACTTGTCGCATACGAGTAAATATATACGCCAAACGGTATGCCTAAGCGTGTACATTCATTTGCATTTCTGACCCATTGTACATCATCCTGGCTTTCATAATTATCTCCATATCCTACTCTCAAAATCGCAAAATCAACATTCGATTTTACCGTATCCCAGTCTATCGTGCCATTATGTCTGGACACATCTATTCCTACAACTTTATTTTTTCCCGTGACACGTTTTGAATCTTCACTAACAACTCCTATGGAAGTATATGCTTTCACTTTGAAGTAGTACTTCTGTCTGTCATTAAGCCCCGTTATCATTACACCGGTTGTATTATGTACATTTATTACTTTGTATCCGGTGTCTTTCCGGGTAGAATAATACAGATAGTATCCGTCTGCCCCGGTCACTTTACTCCATCTCACATATAACATATTAAGTCTGGGATTGTATGCCTTAACATTTTTCGGTCTGCCCAGCTGTGTAGTAGCCTTTACATTAAGAGTGTTTCCGTCAAATGCCAGTATAACGAATAACACTAATGCGCAAAATATCACTCTTGCGTACTTTCTCATATTTTCATCCTTCCTTTTTCTACAATTAACTACATTTGTACGAGATTTATTATCGCAAATTATTACATGAAAATCAATAGAATTTTAAAAAAACTATTGACAAATTTATCCCCCCGCTGTAGAATTCCAATTAATAGCAAAACCGATGAGCAAGAGGAGTAGCTAGGACGCCGTGTTTTCAGAGAGTCGCAGATGGTGTGATTGCGATATCACAGTTTTAGTGAATGGACTTGTGAGGGTGACCTGAAATCTTTACGAGAGTAGGTGTCAACGGGAATCCCGTCCGTTACCATAGGGATGCATATGATTGTATGTAAGAGAGTGGGTATGTTTATACCAATATGGGTGGTACCGCAGAAGTGATTATTATAGCTTTTGTCCCTGTTACAGGGACAAAGGCTTTTTTTGATTTGATTTCACAGGGTATAAATCCAGCCCGTCATTCGCAATCCGTGAAATCAAGCACGACACGAGAAAGGAGTTTATTATGGCTATACCAACATCTGATAATATTAATCAATACAAAGGAACTTACAATATGGTTCCAATCGCTGAGGAAATATACGCTGACGTAATCACACCGATTACCCTGCTTCGCAGACTTTCCACAATCAGTAAGAACTTTTATCTGTTAGAGAGTATCGAAAACGGTTCAAGATGGGGAAGATATTCTTTTCTTGGATTTAATCCGTTAATGCATGTTACATGCAAGAATCATACAGTAACGATAAAAAGCGGAGACATTACTAACACCGAGACTGGAGATGCGATGGATATCTTACGCAGGCTTCACGGAAAATACAAATCACCTCATATCGATGGAATGCCTCCTTTTACAGGCGGATTTGTAGGATACTTTTCATATGAAATGATTGGTTATGCAGAGCCAAAACTTAATCTGAAAGAAAATGACTTTAACGATTATGACCTGATGCTCTTTGATAAGGTAATCGCTTATGACCACCTTAAACAGAAGATTATCATTGTAGTCAACATTAACCCCGAGGATGGCTTGCAGGCCTACAATGCAGCATTATTAGAAATCAAAAAGATAATCCAGCTTATATATGATACTACTCCTCTTCCAAAGGAGATTGCTCCGGAGAATGTGGATTTCAAATGCAATCTTACTAAAGAAGAGTACTGTGGAATGGTTGATAAGACAATCAACTATATCCGCGAAGGAGATATTTTCCAGGGTGTTATATCGAGAAGATTCGAAGCTGAATACAATGGAAGCCTGTTAAATACTTACCGTGTACTAAGAACTACAAATCCTTCACCGTATATGTATTTTATCCAGAGTGATAATGTACAAATAGCCGGTTCTTCACCGGAGACAATGATTAAACTTCAGGACGGAAAACTCACTACATTTCCGGTAGCCGGAACAAGACCACGCGGATTGACACCTGAAGAAGATAAATCTCTTGAAAAAGAACTTCTAAAAGATGAAAAAGAACTTGCGGAACACAATATGTTAGTTGACCTTGCAAGAAATGACGTTGGAAAAATTGCTCAGTATGGAAGCGTATATGTTGAGGATTATATGAGTATACACAGATTCTCAAAGGTAATGCATATCGCTTCTGTTGTATGCGGAAAAATCAGAGACGGCAAAGACGGCTGCGACACCATTGCTTCACTTCTGCCGGCAGGAACACTCTCAGGTGCTCCTAAATTCAGGGCATGTGAGATTATTAATGAATTAGAGCCATGTGCCAGAGGGGTCTACGGCGGCGCAATCGGTTATCTTGATTTTTCGGGTAACCTCGATGTATGTATCGCAATCCGTACAGCTGTCAAGAAAGATAACAATGTATATGTCCAGGCGGGCGCGGGAGTTGTGGCAGATTCCATACCTGAAAATGAATATCAGGAGTGTGCAAATAAGGCAGGCGCCGTTATAGATGCAATCAAAAGAGCAAGCGAGGTGAATGATAAATGATACTTCTTATAGATAATTATGATAGTTTTTCCTATAATCTGGTTCAATTAATCGGAGAAATTGCAAAAGAAGAAATTCGCGTAATACGTAATGACGAACTTACAGTTGATGAAATAAAAGCACTTTCACCATCACACATTATACTTTCACCAGGTCCCGGAAGGCCAGAAAATGCTGGTGTTTGTGAAGATGTTATCAGACAGATGAAAGAAACTACTCCTATACTGGGTGTATGTCTCGGACATCAGGCTATTTGCGAAACTTTTGGTGCAGCCATTACATATGCAAAGGCCCTTATGCACGGCAAAAAAAGTGTAATTGCCATAGAAGACGATCCTGTCTTTACCGGCATTAGTTCAAACGCTACGGTTGCCAGATATCACTCTCTTGCTGCAGATAAAAACACAATGCCTGATTGTCTGAAAGTTATTGCAACCGCTGATGACGGCGAGATCATGGCTGTAAAACACATTGAATATAAGATATACGGATTTCAATTTCATCCGGAATCAGTACTGACTCCTGAAGGAAAAACGATGCTTAAAAACTTTTTAGAAATATAATTGAAATGAGGTAATAAAAATGATTAAAGAAGCTACAAAAAAAGTATCAGAAGGACAGGATTTAACTTATAAGGAGGCAATTGCAGTAATGCATGAAATTATGAGCGGTGAAGCTTCACAAATGCTTACGGCTGCTTATCTTACTGCATTAAAGATGAAAGGCGAGTCTATCGATGAAATTTCCGCAAGTGCAGAAGGAATGAGAAGTCACGCAATTAATCTTGATTATGATAGCGACCTTTTAGAAATTGTCGGTACGGGCGGTGACGAAGCTAATTCATTCAACATTTCAACCGCTTCATCTATCGTGGTATCTTCTCTCGGTATTCCGGTAGCTAAACACGGTAACAGAAGCGTATCAAGCAAATGTGGTGCCGCAGATGTTTTAGAAGCTTCAGGTGTAAATATTTCAATCTCCCCTGAAAAAAGCACTGAAATATTAAAAGAAATCGGTCTTTGTTTTATGTTTGCACAGACTTATCATACAGCCATGAAGTATGTGGCTCCGGTAAGAAAAGAGCTTGGGTACCGCACACTGTTTAATATCTTAGGTCCTCTTACAAACCCTGCAAAAGCTGACTATCAGCTTCTCGGTGTATATGATGAATCTTTAGTTGAGCCTCTCGCAAAGGTTCTTATTAAACTCGGTGTTAAAAAAGGTATGGTTGTATACGGTCAGGATAAACTTGATGAAATCTCATTAAGTGCAAATACAACCTGTTGCGAAATCCAGAACGGAAAGATTACTTCTTATGTATTAAATCCTGAAGATTACGGTTTTAAAAAGTGTACAAAAGATGCTCTTGTAGGCGGAAATCCTGAAGAAAATGCCATTATTTTAAAGAATATTTTAAACGGTACCGAAAAAGGTGCAAAACGTGATGCCGTAGTGCTTAACTCTGCCGCATGTATTCATATGATTAAGGGAGTTTCTTTTGAAGAAGCCATTAATCAGGTAAATGAAACAATAGACAGCGGCGCTGCAATGAAACAGTTAGAGAAATTCATAGAACTTTCTAACAAATAAACGGAGTAAAAATTATGTCAATATTAAATGAAATTGCTAATCGTACTAAATTGCGTGTTGAAAGTGATATCAATACCGTTTCAAGAGAAGAAATGATGGACAAAGCATTGCATTTTAATTCAAAGCTTCCACCTTTTTCTTTTGAAAATGCATTAAAACAAACCGGTATTAATTTTATATGTGAAATCAAAAAGGCTTCTCCTTCTAAAGGGGTGATTGCCGAAGATTTTCCTTATAAGGATATCGCTGTCTCATACGAAGAAGCCGGAGCTTCATGTATATCCTGTCTTACGGAACCTGAGTATTTTAAAGGAGCTGACAGGTATTTAAGTGAAATAAAGGATGTAGTGAATATCCCTGTTCTTCGCAAAGACTTTACCGTTGATAAATATATGATTTATCAGGCAAAAACACTTAATGCAGATTGTGTATTATTAATATGTTCTCTTCTTGACGAAGAGACTTTAAAACGATATATTGATATCTGCGATTCACTTGGTCTCTCCGCTTTGGTGGAAACTCACGATGCTAAAGAGATTCAGATGGCAATAAATGCCGGCGCAAGAATTATCGGCGTTAATAATCGTGATTTAAAAACATTTACGGTAGACATCCACAATAGCGAGCGATTGAGAAAGCTTGTCCCATCCGACATATTATTTATCGCTGAAAGCGGAATTAAGACGCCTGAGGATATAAAAGTCCTCTCTGATGCAAATGTTAACGGTGTTCTGATTGGTGAAACTTTTATGCGAAGTAATGATAAAAAAGGAATGTTACAATATCTGAAAGGTGAAAGGATTGATTATGAAAATGAATGAAGGCAGATTTGGAGAATATGGCGGACAGTATGTTCCCGAAACCCTCATGAAGGCTGTTTTGGAACTTAACGAGGCTTACGACCATTATAAAAACGACCCTGATTTTATAAAAGAATTAGATGATTTATATAAGAATTATGCAGGCCGTCCTTCTCTTTTATACTATGCAGAGAAGATGACAAAGGATTTAGGCGGTGCTAAGATTTATCTTAAACGTGAGGATTTAAACCATACCGGTTCTCACAAGATTAACAATGTATTAGGTCAGATTCTTCTGGCTAAGAAAATGGGCAAAAAACGTGTTATCGCTGAGACAGGAGCCGGACAGCACGGTGTTGCCACTGCAACCGGTGCAGCTTTAATGGGTATGGAATGCGAGATTTTCATGGGCAAACTCGACACTGAACGTCAGGCTCTTAACGTATACCGTATGGAGCTTTTAGGTGCTAAGGTTCATCCTGTCGAGAGTGGTACCGCTACTCTTAAGGATGCCGTAAACGAGGCTATGCGCGAATGGACCAAACGTGTTGATGATACTTTATATGTTCTTGGTTCTGTTATGGGACCTCATCCTTTCCCAACTATCGTAAGGGATTTTCAGAAAGTTATCAGCAAAGAGATTAAAGAGCAGATGCTCGCTAAAGAAGGCAGACTTCCTGATGCCGTTATCGCATGTGTAGGTGGCGGAAGCAATGCAATGGGTGCTTTTTACGAATTTATTGAAGATAAGGATGTTCAGCTGATTGGATGCGAGGCTGCAGGTCTCGGTGCTGACACTCCTAAAACAGCGGCAACCATTGCTACAGGTTCTACAGGTATTTTCCATGGCATGAAGTCTTTATTCTGTCAGGATGAATATGGCCAGATTGCTCCGGTTTACTCTATATCTGCAGGGCTTGATTATCCCGGTATCGGACCTGAGCACGCAATGCTTCATGATTCCGGTCGTGCTCAATACGTACCTATTACTGACGATGAAGCGGTAAATGCATTTGAATATCTTTCAAGAACAGAGGGTATTATTCCTGCAATTGAGAGTTCCCATGCTGTTGCTTATGCTCTTAAACTTGCTCCGACCATGGACAAGGATAAGATTATTGTTATTAATATTTCCGGACGCGGTGATAAGGATGTTGCTGCGATTGCAAGATACAAGGGGGTAAATCTTTATGACTAAATTATCTGATGCTTTTAAAAACGGTAAGGCTTTCATTGGTTTTGTAACCGGTGGTGACCCTGACCTTGATACTACTGAAAAGCTTTTATTTGCCATGCAGGAAGCCGGCGCTGATGTTATTGAAATTGGTATTCCTTTTTCTGATCCTATAGCAGAAGGACCAGTCATACAGGAAGCCAGTCTCAGGGCTTTAAATGCCGGATGTACTACCGATAAATTATTTGACCTTGTTAAAAAAGTTAAAAATGATATACATATTCCTCTTGTTTTTATGACTTATATAAATCCTATTTATACTTACGGCAAGGAAAAATTTATGAAGAATTGCCACGAATGTGGTATCAGCGGTGTTATAGTTCCTGATCTGCCGTTTGAGGAGAAAGCTGAACTTGCTCCTTTCTGCAAGGAGTATGATGTTGACCTTGTCTCTTTAATCGCTCCTACTTCAAAAGAGCGTATTACGAAGATATCTAAGGAAGCTGAAGGCTTTGTGTATTGTGTTTCTTCTCTTGGTGTTACCGGTGTGAGAAGCGAAATCACTACTGACATTGGTGCCATGACTGAACTCGTCCGCAAAGCAACTGACACTCCTTGTGCCATCGGTTTTGGTATATCTACTCCTGAACAGGCAAAAAAAATGTCTGAACAGGCTGACGGTGTAATTGTCGGAAGTGCTATTGTACGAATTGTCGCAGAACACGGACAGGATTGCATTCCTTACGTGAAGGATTATGTAAAGTCTATGAAGGATGCTATTTCTTAAGATAGAATTTTTGATATTTGTGCGGAGAAGACTTTTGTTTAAAGGCTTCTTCGCTTTTTTAGCGGCAATGCCGGTTTTTCTTGCTTTCGTGAATTTCTCGTCGTGAACTGTATCAGAAACTTATTTTTCGACAGCTACACTAGTATAGTCGTTTTTTAATCTATTTCCGCGAAAAAAATCGACCGTACATCAAGTAACGGTCAATTTTCCATTTCTATACTGCCTTCAGTCTGAACTTCTGTGCATCGTGTTCGCTTGACACTTTCTCAATCTTTGCACCAAGTCCTCTTAACTTTTCTTCAAATTTCTCATAACCACGCTGAATATATACGATATCATCCACGGTAGTAAATCCTTCAGCGGCAAGACCTGCAATTACAAGCGCTGCTCCTGCTCTTAAATCTGGTGCACTAACCTGTGCTCCCATATATTTTTTTACTCCGACAATAAATGCCGAGTTACCTTCAACTTTGATGTTAGCACCCATTCTCGTGAGTTCATCAACATATTTAAATCTATTTTCAAAAATACTTTCCGTAACCACACTGGTTCCTGTAGACAACGCAAGTGCTACTGCTATCTGTGGCTGCATATCAGTCGGAAATCCCGGATATGGCAATGTCTTTACATGTGTCGCTTTTAACTCTTCAGGTCCGATAACTCTTACTGCATCATCATATTCTTCTATACAGCATCCTATCTCTAAAAGCTTGGCTGTAATAGCCTCTAAATGCTTTGGAATAACGTTTTTTACAAGTACATTACCACGTGTAGCTGCTGCTGCAAACATGAATGTTCCTGCTTCAATCTGGTCAGGTATAACAGAATATTCCGTGCCATGAAGCTTCTCTACTCCTTTTATCCTTATAACGTCAGTACCTGCTCCCTTTATATTAGCTCCCATACTGTTCAACATGTTAGCCACATCAACGACATGAGGTTCTTTTGCCGCATTCTCTATAATAGTCTTGCCATCTGCCATGGCTGCAGCAAGCATTACGTTAATTGTAGCACCTACAGATACAACGTCCATATATATATGATTACCAACAAGATTCTGTGCTTCCGTCATAATCATACCGTGGTCAATCTCAACTTCAGCTCCAAGTGCCTTAAATCCCTTAATATGCTGATCAATCGGTCTGCTTCCTATGTTACATCCCCCCGGAAGTGCTACCTCCGCTTTGTGATATTTTCCCAAAAGAGCTCCCAACAGGTAATATGAAGCCCTAATCTTCTTTATATATTCATAATCAACTCTCACCGATGAAATCGTACTGCTGTCAATCTCAACACAATTCGCATCTCTTCTAATGACTCTTGCACCAATTCCCTCTATCGCCTGAATAAGTACATTAATATCTCTGACATCCGGAAGATTATCAATCACAACCTTATCATCTGTCATAATAGCAGCAGCAACTAATGCCAAAGCTGCATTCTTTGCTCCACTGATTTCTACATCACCTGTAAGGGGTATTCCACCCTTTATAATGTATTGCTCCATATTTCACCTCAAATAATCAACTAATTCCATCTATTAATATATAATCAACTATCTATATCACATCTATAAACTATATAATTCCTTATATGATTATAGCACAAACCTTTAATTTGTAAATTACTATTTTTTATTAATTCAAATAGTCTAATGGATTCACCTGACTTCCGTTTACTATTATCTCAAAATGCACATGCGGTCCCGTACTATCTCCTGTATTTCCACTCAATGCTACTTTTTCTCCCTGCGAAACACTCTCGCCCACTGATACCAGAATCTGGCTTAAATGCCCGTATCTGGTATGCATTCCGTTAGAATGAGCTATCTCTACAAGGTAACCGTAACCTCTTACCCATCCTGCAGTAACTACTTTTCCGTCACACGATGCGTTTATGGCTGTTCCTATCGGACACGCCCAGTCAACTCCCTTATGCATGGTTCCCCATCTTCTTCCAAATCCTGACGAAAATCTTCCACCCGCAAGCGGTTTTATGAATGTAGGAGGAACTATCGTTCCAATCTCAACCACCTTAGATGATGCCGGTGTTATTATGCTTTCTTCTATTATATCCCTGCTAATCTCGGAATCATTTTCGTATACAACTTTTGCTTTTACCTTTCTGTATCCTGTAGCGCCTTCAGATAGCACTCTGCGGTCGGTTGTATAGAGACTGTCATTGTATACATATTCTTCTTCTGCTTCATAGCTTTCTTCATATGTCATCTGCTTTGTAACTATAACCGAAAGTTCCGGCTTTGGAACCATTACCGTTATCAAATCCCCTATTCCGATAACCGAGTCCGCAGTAAGTCCCGGGTTCATGGCAAGAAGCTGTGCCATGTATAAATCATATTTTTCCGCAATTGAAGAAAGGCAGTCTCCTTCCTCCACAACATAAGTCTCATTCTCTTCTTTTTCTTTTGTAACATCTTCTATAGCAGTATCAATATCTGTAATGTTTTTCGAATCCGTGTATGTCTCAAGCACCCGGATATTCTCTGCAAATGATATATCGGTAATGCCATCACTTACTGTCTCTTCTTTCTCTTTCTCTGATGGTACGGGTTCAGCAACTCCGTTCGTCGCCATTACCATCTGTTTTTTATTGGCTGCCATACTTGATTTATATGCAACCGCTTTCATATATGAGTAAGCTCCCGTGTCTTCTCCGGCTAAATCAATCTGAAAACTGTTATCTGTATCGTAGGACGCCTTTGCTGCATTAAGAAGTTTCACAACTTCTTCTTTCGAACCTAAAGTAACCGTATAATCATCTATGTTAACAACATATGCCTTTTCGCAATCTCTCTCAGGTTCATCACTATCTTTAAGAATGTGGTACATCCTTTCTTCTAACTGTGAACCACTGATTCTGTCTCCAATCAGATGCTTTTCATGCTCTATCTCAATATCCTGGCCGATACATGTGAGTCCGTCGGCCTCTGCATTTACACGCAGTCTTGCATTTGCAAGTGCATCATAAATCTGTTGCTTACCAGCTACCGAGCCTACCATTTCTCCATTCAACGTAACTTTATAAAAACTATCGGCTTTTTCACACGAAGACGAAAAAGCCGGATAAATAATCATTAGTCCAAATGCAGCAGCCACCGCTGTCATGGTGTATACCACTTTGACCTTACTTTTAATCTTTTTTAATCTGAACATTACCCTCTTGTACCCTTTCGCAAATTAAATCAAAATCTTACTTCTCCGTAATGTTCTTGATTTTATCAATATTTTTTGCATTTGTAAACACCTTATTTAAAATTCACTCATTTTTCTTTCTGTTTTCGAAATATACAAATGAATCTATTGCATCAAGGATATTAGCAAAATCCTCTCTCGGTGCCACATCTATATATTTCTTCAGAATCCCAGTCTGTGCATCATTTCGATATCTGCTGTAGAATATATCAAACAGGTTATGTCCCCTGACATATATTTTTATGTTTTCAATATTCTTTTTTATATCTTCTTTACTTGTAAATCTTAAATTCAGGTTCCTGCACATCCTCTTCATACTTGGAAGCTTATACAGGTAATCCTTATATTTCTTCCAAAGAATAACATAAAAGTCTTCTTCATTTTTAATAACTCCAATTTTTGCCATAACCTTCGGGTCAAGGAAATAATTTTCAAATGAATAATATTTTAGGACGAGTACGTTTTTAGGAGTCACTCTCGGAATATTATCAACATCTTCTTTTGCACGCTGGCTGTAATAACTGCAGAGCTGTTTGACAAGATGTTTCGGATTCTTACCGTCACTGTCCCTTATCATCAAAAACTGGTCCTTTAAATATAATTTATTAATATATTTAAGGTTTGCGTATGTTTTTATATTAGTACAGCTGTTTGTCGGAATAATGGATATCCTCTGCAGCATTCCGTCTTCATCATAGATTTCCGAATAATATTTTTCGAGAAGCATCGGCAGTCTGTTGCTGTCCTGTTTGCCTTCCACGATAAACACAAAACTTACATTCATAAGGTCGTTCGCCGTATATCCCAGATCGTCAAGTATCTCATCAATATCCGTATCTTCATTTACTATCGTATAGTAATCTTCATCAAGCATAACCTGTTTAATCTGCCTTGAAGAGAAATTAAACAACATATTTGGTGAGTGCGTTGAAAAAATTACCTGATTCTTTTTTGAGAGGCGGAACAATATTTCACTCGCTGATTTTTGTAATTGCGGATGCAGATATGTCTCCGGATCCTCTATCATTACAATACTCGGTACTATTCCGTTTTCCTGTATATAAGTCTCAATAAGTGATAACAGATATATACTTCTTAAGCCTGCACTCATCGTCTCTATTTCACATACCGCATTCCTGCCCTCATGATACACCATCGTTTTTATCTCAAATAAATCATCAGAGCTGTAGCGTACCTCATACTTCACCGACTGAGAACCTGCCCCGTTTTTCTTAAAACATTGATTTACAGTATCAGCAAAACGGTCCAGTTTCATATTGAATACTTTGTACTCCATCAATTTTGCTGTTTCCGTAAGTGTAAGTTCTTCCGGTGTTTTTTTGTTAATTACACCCATGCAGTCAAAACAGTTAATACATTTTTTAGTCCTGTCAAACATACATAAATGTTCTTTAAGCATATCTAACTGCTCATTTCCCTGGATTCTTAGCAGACTCGACTCAAATTCCTTAATGTTTCTCTGGTTATCAATAAAATATACCTTGGGAAATATCTGCTGTATATATGGATTATTTTTCTTTATACCATCATTATATTTCACTTTTCCTTCTTTGTTCACAACGTAAGTAAATTTTAATTTTCCGTCATTAAATGATGGCAGTTTTGTCTGGAAATCCTTCTTCCAGAGCTCATATTTTTTATACTTTGACACTACACCATTTCTATTCAACAATACCAGATCTTCTTCTTCTATATCCAGAGTTATACTTATCTCTATATTTTTCCCGTAAGTATTAAAGTTTTCCGGCTTAATCGTATAGTTTCCCGCCACAGCCCTGATGGCATCCAATACCACTGTTTTTCCGGTATTATTTTTACCCACAAGTATGAATGCATTATCAATGTCGTTAATTTCCATGTGTCTTACAGATTTAAAATTGTCAATAATAATGGAACTAATCTTCATAGGCACCTCCGGTTTTATCTTTTTATTTTTTATCGGATTATTTTGCTAATTTTTGTACCCGCTGTGCTATAATATAATAATCAAGTGAAAGGAATGTTTTTAAATGTCAAAACAGAATTGGAAAGCAGGGAATATGTTATATCCCGTTCCCGCAGTTATGGTAAGCTGTGGGAGAAAAAATGAAATACCCAATATTATAACAATCGCATGGTGCGGAACGGTCTGTACGTCGCCGGCGATGCTCTCTATATCAGTACGCCCGGAAAGATACTCGTACAACATAATTAAGGATACAAAAGAATTCGTAGTTAACCTTGTTACTAAAGAGCTGACGTACGCAGCGGATTATTGTGGCGTTAAGTCCGGAAGAGATGTTGATAAATTTAAAGAAACACATCTTACCCCGTTAAATTCACGGCATATTAGTGCTCCCGGAATCTGTGAAAGTCCGGTAAATATTGAATGCAGGGTCACGGAAATTATTGAACTCGGGTCACATCATATGTTTCTGGCAGAAGTTATGGGAGTCACGGTTGACGAAAAATATATGAATGAAACCGGAAAATTTGAACTCAGCAAGTCCGGTCTGGTTTCATATTCTCACGGAGAATATTTCCTTTTGGGTGAAAAGGTCGGAAGCTTTGGTTATTCCGTAAAAAAATCAAAACCGAACAGGAAGATGTAGAGGTAAACGAAGTGTACTGCCATACACGGCCATATACACAAATGCAAGCACCCACGGCGGTACAAACGCAAGTCCGAGAAAAATTAAAATACGATATGTCAATTAGTCTGTCATCATAATCAGAAACAAAAAAAGAAATGAGCCACAGCAGCCGCCACGTCTCATTTCTTCTCAATTCATAATATACTAATTCGATAATCTGCTCTTCATTACATTCATGCTCTGACCTGCTTCTTCTAAGAGTTCAGAAGAAGTTTTACCTGTTCCCTCGCCTGCACTTGGATATCTGACTGCATTTCCATGAATTACTGAAAGTTTAAACGCATTTTCGTGACTGTTAAACTTATCAATCATATCATTCATTTCAGAAAGTGCTGCATAATACGACTGTTCAACGCCACCCGTAAGGATTGAAATAAATCCTTCCTCGCTTATTCTTCCTACAAATCCGTATTTTCCAAATGACTTTTCAAGAATATTTCCAAATGCCTTAATTACCTTATCACCCTCAGACATACCATGGGTTTCATTTATATTCATGAAATCATCTATAGACAATGTTACAAGCATTGCTGACTCGCCTTTATTTTCATCCATGTTCTGTAATGCGAATGAACAGCTTGCACGATTCGCAGTTCCTGATAGCGGATCAATAAATGCATCTTTCTCTCTTGCAAGCATATTCTTATACATTATTGCAATACAGATAAGTATGAATAACATCAGACCTATCGATATCAACTGTGTCTTCATGATATTCTGGATGTCACCCATAACCTCCTCAGAAGAAACTGTCATACATACTTTCCAGTGACAATAATCTATATCTGCCGTAGCAGCGAATAATTTTTCACCTTTTACGCTTGTCTCACCAACTGTTGTTTCTTCAGATTCGATAGCTTTTTTTATGAAATTAAGCATCTTCTTTTCGTCTTTATATACATTAAAATATTTCTTCTGCTGATTTACAAGCATCATATCACTGCTTGCAACATAAGTACCTGTCGTATCAAGAACCATTACGTCGTATTTTCCTTCAATGTCCTGTACTGCCATATATAAATCAGACAAATCCACAACTCCGCAAATTACGCCAACTTTTGTCTCGCCGTTATATATTGGTACACAAATCGTAGTAATAGACTTTTTCTCGTTAGCTCTGTAGAATGGAGATGTGATATACAAATCACTTGCCATAATATCTTCAAAGAAACGTTCTTTACTCTGATCCCTTACTTTTCCTTCATCAAAATAATAACCGTTTCCTTCACTGTCCACAATAAATATAGATTCAAATCCTAATCTTTCTGTCTTATCTAAAATGTATTCTTTCTGTTTTTCCTGATCCATCTGATTTATTTCAGGAAGCGTTGTTAAAAACTGCAATGTTTCTATTTTTTTATTAAATATGTGATTAACAACTTCTGCACATTGTTCTGCCCTGTTTTTCATAGTCATTTTTGCATTTTCTTCTGTAGAATCTTTTGCATTTGTGTAATTGTTCATAGAAATGGAAAATACCCAGATAATAGCCACAACCATCAACACCCACAAAAGGCTGCTTCTCACACTTGTTTTAACCCGCAGATAAAAATTATTTTTTTTCATATCTCATTTCATCCTTCCATAATTCATTGTTTTTCCCGACACCTTGATTATAACAGCAAATCCTTATTTGAAAAGACCCAAAAACACTTTTCTACATTTCAGCACAAAACTCACTTTTATTTTCACCATTTATACATAAATATATACAAAAAACTGCCACAATTGTCTTTATTTGGTAATCAAAATTGACTTTTTATCACTTTTTAACACAATTCAAACTTTCCTGTTTCTTTTTTATTGAATATATCATAATTTAATAAATTGACGAATCAAACGGATTGCTTTACAATACTCTTATGAATAATTCTATAATTATCAAAACGAAGCGAGGTTAGATTATGAAAACACAATACATTCCAAAGAAGATTGAAAGAAAGTGGCAGACTATCTGGGAAGATGAAAAGGCATTTGCTGCAACCTGCGACTACACAAAGCCTAAGTTCTATGCCCTTGTTGAATTTCCTTATCCTTCAGGACAGGGATTACACGTCGGACATCCAAGACCTTATACTGCTTTGGATATTGTAGCACGTAAAAAAAGAATGCAGGGATATAATGTTCTTTATCCTATGGGTTGGGACGCATTTGGACTTCCTACAGAAAATTATGCTATAAAAAATAAAATTCATCCACAAATCGTTACTAAGAACAATGTTCAGAGATTCAAGGAACAGCTTCAGTCTTTGGGATATTCTTTTGACTGGGATCGTGAGATTAATACAACTGATCCTGACTATTATAAATGGACACAGTGGATTTTCTTAAAGTTATTCAAAGCCGGTCTTGCTTATAAAAAAGAGATGCCTATCAACTGGTGCACCTCATGCAAGGTAGGTCTTGCAAATGAAGAAGTCGTAAATGGTGTCTGTGAACGTTGCGGAAGCGAGGTTGTCCGCAAGGTTAAAAGCGAATGGATGCTCAAGATAACAGAATATGCTGACAAACTTATCGAAGGATTAGACGGCGTCGATTATATCGAGAAAGTAAAAGTGTCTCAGAAAAACTGGATTGGACGTTCTGAAGGCGCAGAGGTCGATTTCTCACTCAAAGATAAGGAAGACAAGTTACGTGTATACACTACCCGTCCTGACACGTTATTCGGAGCTACTTATATGGTTGTTTCTCCTGAGCATCCGTATATCGACAAATACAAAGACGAGATTACTAACTGGGATGAAATCATGGCTTATCGTGAAGCAGCTGCAAAAAAATCCGACTTTGAGCGTACCGAACTTGCAAAAGATAAAACCGGTGTTGTGTTAGGCGGAATCACAGCTATTAATCCTGTCAACAACAAAGAAATTCCTATCTGGATTTCTGATTATGTATTAATGACATATGGTACAGGAGCAATTATGGCAGTTCCTGCACATGATGACAGAGACTGGGATTTTGCAAAAAAATTCAATCTTCCAATTATACAGGTTGTAGAAGGCACACAGGGAGATGTCGATGTAAATGAAGCTGCATTTACGGATGTTGCTACCGGAAAATTGATTAATTCTGACTTTTTAAATGGTCTTGATGTTACAGATGCAAAAGAAAAGATGAAAGATTTCCTTGAAGAAAAAGGTATTGGTAACAGAAAGGTCAATTACAAATTAAGAGACTGGGTATTCTCAAGACAGCGTTACTGGGGCGAGCCTATACCAATCGTACATTGTGAAAAATGCGGATATGTTCCTCTTGATGAGTCCGAATTACCATTGATGCTTCCTGAAGTTGACAGTTATATGCCAACTGATAACGGTGAATCACCACTTGCAGCCATGACAGACTGGGTAAATACTATCTGTCCTTGCTGTGGAGGTCCTGCAAAGCGTGAAACTGACACTATGCCACAGTGGGCCGGTTCTTCTTGGTATTTCTTACGTTATACAGACCCTTGCAATGATGAAGCTTTAGCTAGTCCTGAGGCACTTAAATACTGGCTTCCGGTTGACTGGTATAACGGTGGAATGGAGCACACTACGCTCCACTTGCTTTATTCACGTTTTTGGCATAAGTTCTTATATGATAACAAGATTGTTCCTACATCTGAGCCTTACCAGAAGAGAACTTCCCACGGTATGATTCTCGGAGAGAACGGAGAAAAGATGTCAAAATCGCGTGGAAATGTTGTCAATCCTGATGATATTGTAAACGAATTCGGTGCAGACACACTTCGTACCTACGAAATGTTTATCGGAGCTTTCGATCTGAGTGCTTCATGGTCAAATGACGGTGTTAAAGGATGCCGCCGTTTCTTAGACAGAGTATGGAAGTTACAGGATATTTTAACAGATGAAACAGGTTATTCAAAAGAGTTAGAGACAAAGATGCACCAGACTATCAAAAAGGTATCTTATGATTTTGAAAATCTTAAGTATAACACTGCTATCGCAGCAATGATGAGTCTGATTAATGATTTCTACAAAGTTGGAAAAGTGACAAAGGATGAATTTAAGACACTTATTACACTCCTTAATCCTGTTGCGCCTCATATGACTGAAGAGCTTTGGGAACTTTGCGGCTTTGAAGGTAGACTTTACAATACGGCATGGCCTGAATATGATGAGGCTAAAACTGTTGAATCTACAGTTGAAATTGCCGTACAGATTAACGGTAAGACAAAGGCGACTATCGCAATTAATAAGGACGATGCTAAAGAAGTTGTTATTCCTAAGGCTAAGGAGGCTATCGCTGACAAGCTTACGGGAAATGTTGTAAAAGAGATTTATGTTCCGGGCAGAATTGTTAATATCGTAATGAAATAATATTTAATTGAATATACTTATATCAATCAATCGTTTCAGGTGATGGTTTGCTTAATTATTTATGGGGCTTTATGATAATTCTAGGAATTATATATGGAGCTTTCACCGGACACATTGCAGATATATCAAACGGCTTCTTGGATTCATCTAAAGAGGCCGTAACTCTTTGTATTAGTATGTTAGGCATTATGGGATTTTGGAACGGTATGATGGAGGCTGCATCTTCCTGCGGAATAATTGCCGGCTTGAGCAGGTTTATTTCTCCATTGACGAAATTTCTTTTTCCGAACCTACCAAAAGACCACAAAAGCAGAAATTATATTACAACTAATATTATAGCCAATATCCTTGGGCTTGGCTGGGCAGCTACACCCGCAGGACTTAAAGCGATGGAGTCGCTTGCAGAATTAAAAAAGAATTCTGATATTGCATCCTGCGAAGCAAGCGATGAAATGTGTACTTTTTTGATACTGAACATTTCATCTTTGCAATTGATTCCCGTAAATATCATATGTTACAGAAATCAGTATGGCGCAGTTAATCCGGCAAATATTACTATTCCAGCTTTACTTGCAACTGCAGTCAGCACTGTTACCGCGATGATATACTGCAAAGTTAAAATCTGTAAAAAATAATATCAGCCTCCTCATACAAAAATATGAGGAGGCTGATATTATTTCTCTATTACATAGCAATTCTTGCCCTGAGCCTTTGCTGTTTTAAGCGCCTTCTTGCTTTTATTGTACAATACTGTGTAATTGTTATTTTTTTCATCACATCTGCATACACCTATTGAACTGGTTACATAAGCTCCATCCATTTCCACTACCAGATCGTCAATCAATTTATCCATTCTGTTTTTAAGACTTTCTTCCGTGAATTTCCCCTCAAGGAATACGCAAAATTCATCTCCACCCGAATGTGATATAAATTCTTCCCGTCTAAACGAACCTTTTAACACTTCTACAATCTTTTTGATAATGTTTCCACCTGTACTGTAACCTTTTTTCTCTGATATACTTTTAAAATCATCTATATCAATTACTATAAACACAGCATCCTTAGGTCCTTCCTTCTTCGAAAACAGGAAGACTTGTGATTCCATTCCTTTTTGATTGTAAAATCCCGTTGCAGGATCCAGCAATGTTTTTTCGACAACTTCATCATTGCAATTATATTTTCCGTTACTCATCAAAACGCTCTGTACACGTCTTACAATCACGCCCCGTCCATACGGTTTCTGAACAAAATCCGATGCCCCTAAAGTCAATGCCATTTCTTCGCCACCCTGACCAAACTGCGATGTGGCGATTACGGGTATTAACCCGCTTTCTTTATTCTTTCTCATATTTACTATAAGTTCCATACCACTGATACCTGAAACATTCAAATCTACTATTGCAAGCTCAATATTCATGGCATTATCCTGCACATAATTCCATGCAACCGTAGCATTCTCAGTAAAAGCAACTGTATATGTATCTTTAAAATATTCGCATATTAGCTTACAGTTCCATAATACATTATCCACTACCAGAAGAACCTTTTCGCTATTTCCCTTTTTAACATACAACTCACCATATTTATCTGAATATACCTCTGTATCATCTGCACTTACTTCGTTTGTTTCTATCATATATTCTTCAAACACCTTTGCCTGTAAAGGCCTCGAATAGAAAAATCCCTGGACATAATTACATTCTAATGCTTTCAAGACATTTATCTGTTCCTGCGTCTCAACACCTTCTGCTACTACGAGAAGATTCATCCATTTCGCAAGACCGGTTACAAAATTCACAATATTTCTGTTGTTTCCTAAATCATTACTCTGAATAAATCTCATGTCCAGTTTCAGGATATCAATCGGCATATCGGATAACATATTCAAAGATGAATAACCACTTCCAAAGTCATCCATTTCTATGACAAATCCTTTTTCCTTAAGCTGTCCCACTACTTCCAACAATTTGTCTGCGTCCTCTGAATATGCAGATTCCGTAATCTCAAGATGCAGATCTTTAACATCCAGGCTATATCTTTCTATCAGTGATAAAAAGGTTTCAACCAGCCTTGGCATGTATAAATCCAATCTCGAAACATTAACTGAAACCGGAACCATTTTCCCTAATTTATTCTTCCACTCTCTTATGTACTGGCACGTTTTCTCCCATACATACATATCAAGTTTTGTAACAAATCCGTTTTTTTCAAATACCGGTATAAAGTCTCCCGGAGAGATAAATCCTCTCTTTGGATGATTCCATCTTACTAGTGCTTCCGCTCCCGCCATCCGGTCATTCAAAAGGTCTATCTTAGGCTGAAAATACACTTCAAACTGCTCTTCTCTTAAAGCTGTCTCCATGTCCGTAACTATCAGCTGTTCCGTAATCATTTTCTTTCTGAGAGAGTCTTCATAATATACACAACTTATGTTGTATTTTCCTTTTATTGAATTTACGGCAAGCTCTGCCCTGTCACACATAAAATTGACAGGAAGGGTTTTATCCGTAATAATATAAACACCAAACTTTAATGTTATGTTAAATGCGGCAAATTTGCTCCTTATATTTTCTGTCGCTTCGCTAACTATTCTGTTCACTTTACCTTCTTCATGTCTGAAGAACACAAAGAATCTGTCAGCATTTGACCTTGTCGCAAGACTATCATTTGACAATTCGAGCATCTTTATCCGTTTGCCTACATATTTTAAAACTCCATCTCCCTCCTGTATACCGTATTTATCATTTAAAAGCTTAAACTTTTCTATATCACAGACTAATAATTCGTATTTTATATCAGGATTATTATCCAGTATTTCACGTACACCATCCATAAAAGCTTTTTTAGAAAGAAGTCCCGTTAACAAATCATACTTACTTCCTTCGCACCTGTCACTGCGTTCACTCATACTTTTCTCTATGGCTTTTTGAAGCAATTCATCTATTGTTTCACAATATTCATTATATATCTCTGTTTTTTCTTTTAAGTCGTCACCGTACAAAGTCAGTAAATCTTTCATGACACGTACATCATCCCAATTATAAAACACACATTTAAGTTCAGATAAAAAAATATCCTTTAACTGGTCAATTCCATTTTTATCAAGATATTTCGTGCTTCTTCCGAGATTTTTTATTTCTTTCACCAGACTCATGGCCTTGTCATACAATACCTCTTTATTTATCTCATCCATTCCGCTAAATAGGTTAAGAATCCCCTGTTCTTCCGAATCTAAGTACTCTGCCAATAATTTTATATCTACATTATCTACGCCTTTCTGTTCAAATAAATCAGAAGCGGCCTTTACAATTCTATCTTTTCCGTATTCTCGCTCCTTCATCCCTAATCCTTCCTTTCAACCATATAATTGTATATCTCTCTTTTAGGCACACCTCTGTCTTTTGCCACCAATTTTACGGCTTCTTTCTCTGAAACTCCTTTTTCCGTATATATTTTTATGTGTTCTTCTATCGTTATGTTATTCCACTCCTGCCACTTTTCCTTTTGCTTTTGTGAAATATTTTTTCCCTCTATAACTAAAACGTATTCGCCTCTTGGCTGTTCATCCGTATATAGCCCTATAAATTCTTCAATATAGCCCTGACTCATATTTTCATAACGTTTTGTCAGCTCTTTACATATTGATATCTTTCTGTTTCCCAATACATCCTTAAGCTCTGCCAGTGTCTTCAATAACCTGTGTGGAGCTTCATATATTATAATAGTTCTGCTTTCTTCTTTTAATTCTTCTAAAATCGCTTTTCTATCTTTTTTATCCTGTGGTAAAAATGCCTCAAAGCAAAATCTCCTGGTAGGTAGGCCTGACATTGTAAGTGCAGTTACACATGCTGCGGGTCCCGGAAGCGATGTAACCTCAATCCCTGCTTCAATACATTGTTTCACAAGTTCTTCCCCGGGATCTGAAATTCCCGGCGTCCCCGCATCAGTTATTAAGGCCACATTTTTCCCCTGCATCATAAGTCCGACAAGGTACTCAGCTTTGTCTATTTTATTATATTCATGATAACTCGTCATCGGAGTATCTATCTGAAAATAATTCAGGAGTTTGATACTGTTACGTGTATCTTCCGCACCTATGATATCAACTTCTTTTAATGTCCTTAATACTCTAAATGTAATGTCTTCCAGATTACCTATAGGTGTAGCACATAAATACAATTTTCCATTCATCGTCTTTCCGCCCTCGCCTGTCGCAATAACATAGCTGTCTCCTATGCTTAGCTATTTGAATTATATATCTTAAGTATCTCATCTGTATAAACCCCGGGACTTTTATATACTACCAATGGCGGCTCAACCTTTACCATCGACTTTCCGCCTCTTGTCGATTCTATCAATACCATATTTGCATCTTTATTATCATACGGATGGACAAATCTGATTCTTTTCGGCTCCAATCCATGCTCTTTTAACACTGAAATTATTTCTGCACTTCTGTGTGGTCTGTGCACCATATAGAATCTGCCGCCGGGTTTCAACATCATTTTTGCCTGAAATACAACGTCCTGCAACGTACATAATATTTCATGCCTGGCTATCGCCTTTGGCAATTCCGGATTTTTTATCCCATGATTATCATTCATATACGGCGGATTGCACGTAACTACATCAAATGACGCTTTTTTTAGTATTTGTGAGCATTCCTTTATATCACCCTGTATGACATCAATTTTATTTTCCAATCCGTTATATATAACACTTCTCTTAGCCATATCGGCACTTTCCTGCTGTATCTCTATTGCAGTAAAATGATCCGCCTGCGTTTTTGCCTCTAATAATATTGGAATTATCCCTGTTCCCGTACACATATCAAGAACTTTTTCCCCTTCTCTCACATCAGCAAACCCCGTCAGAAGCACCGCATCCATTCCAAAGCAGAATGTTTTGCTGTTCTGGATAATCATATATCCTTTACAATTCAAATCATCAAGCCTCTCATCTTCGCTTAAGCTAATCTTCAAATTTGGACTTTCCACCCTTTTCCTCCAATGCTTTCAACGCTTTGAATTCTTCATCGCTGACTCTTTCTCCGTCACGTTTATTCTGTCGTCTCTTGAATTTTAATTCGGATGCTTTATATTCTCTGATTTCTTTTTCAT
Organism: uncultured Lachnospira sp.; assembly: GCA_946186125.1. GTDB lineage: Bacteria > Bacillota > Clostridia > Lachnospirales > Lachnospiraceae > UBA2821. The sequence goes on from CAMHLZ010000002.1 coordinate 90,897, forward strand.
CACCTAATTCTACAATCACTTTAACAAGCTGTCTCAAAACGCTTACGCTTTGTACTTCCCCATGAAGTCCGTCATTTGTAGTTACTTTATCTCCTATAGCCGGAAGCTTTTTATTCAATTCTTCATATGTCTCTTCTTCATTTTTAAGACAACACATCAGTCTTCCGCAAACGCCTGATATCTTTGTAGGATTAAGTGAGAGATTCTGTTCCTTTGCCATCTTTATGGAAACCGGTACAAAATCAGCTAAAAAAGTATTGCAGCACAACGGTCTTCCACATATGCTGTAACCTCCCATCGCTTTTGTCTCATCCCTTACTCCTATCTGTCTTAACTCTATTCTGGTCTTAAACACCGAAGCTAAATCTTTTACAAGTTCTCTAAAATCAATTCTGCCGTCTGCCGTAAAATAAAACAACACTTTGTTATTGTCAAATGTATATTCCGCATCTATCAGCTTCATCTCTAAACCGTGCTTTTTTATCTTTTCAGCACATATTCCAAGGGCTTTCTTTTCCTTCTCCTTATTTTTTTCATTTATCTCCCGATCTTTTTCTGTAGCAATTCTAATAATATTTCTAAACGGCTGTGTAATCTTGTCATCTTCTATATTCCTCGAGCCAAGTACCACCTTACCAAACTCTACTCCTCTTACCGTCTCAACAATTACAGATTCTCCTGCTTCAATCTTAGCTCCTTCTGTTCCGAAGAAATATATTTTTCCTGCTTTTCTAAATCTCACTCCTACTACATTAACCATTTTATTTTATCCAAACCTTTCTAGAATCTATGGTTCTCTTCCATTCAATCCATCCCTTATTGTAAGGAACATCATTTCTATTGCCAGGTCAAAATTCACGTTTGCTTTTAACCTTACTTTCGCTTTTTCCATAGCATCAATTATAGCTTCTATTCCGTTAAACGATATCTTTTCCGCCTGCTCTTTTATATATTTACATTGTTCCTTGAATGTAAGTTCATCTATATCAAGAGAAACTTTGTAAATCAGGACATCCCTGTACCATACCATCATCAAATCTATAAAGTCTTCAAAATCCACTTTGTACTTTTCCGCCTGCTTAACAGACTGAACCACCTCATATGCTTCCATATCTCCGATATACTGTAACAAATGCACAACGGAATCTTTTAATTCATTAAAGTCTTCTGATGTGGCAAGTCTGATGGCTTTTCCAAGATTCCCCGCTGCAAACGTCGCTATCACATCAGCATAGTAATCGGGTAAATCCATATTTTTCATCAGATACTCTTTTATCTTTTTATTTTCCAATGTCTTCATTTTCATAATAACACACCTCGAAAGAATTGTTGGTAAGAACATATCACTGTTCGATGTCAACAATATAATAATTCCGTATTCCGGAGGTTCCTCAATTGTCTTTAATATGGCATTTTGTGCCTGGGGATTCATTTTCTGTGCCTCATCAATGATGTAAATCTTGTATTTCCCACTGTAAGGCTTTATCTGTATATCATTCGTGAGCTGCTGCCTCACTTCATCTACTGATATTACATTCGGTTTTTCGTGGGTGACAAATTTAATATCCGGATGATTATCCGACAGTGCCTGCCTGCACGATTTGCACTCCAGACACGGTTCATCTCCATTTTTCTCACATTGCAAAGCCATGGCAAATGTTTTAGCAATCATCTTTTTCCCCATGCCTTTTGCTCCGTTAAATATATATGCATGAGATACCTTCCCAAGTTTTAGCGCATTTTTCAAATGCTCTTTTAACTTCTCATTGCCTATAATATCTTTATATCCTGCCATAAAAACCTCGTTCCTCTATGTTAATATATCAAGCAGCATGCCCTCTATATCACCAACCAGCTGCAGAATCTTTAAGTTATCTTTTTCATCTTTTAAGAGTTCTTTTGCCAATTCATCCAGATTGCCATCTATCAGACGCACAATTCCATACACTCTGTGTCTGCCTTTCCTGTCGAGAAAGTTTTCCCTCGAGAACTTGTGTGAACGGTATACAACTTCATTTAAAAATTCTTTAATCAGACCTCTGTAATGCTTCATGTCCCTTATATCAGTCTTTTTAGATATTTTCTTGCCAAAATCAGATATCTCTCCAATCATTGCACTGACTTTTGTCTGAAAATCACGATCTCCGATATTATTTTCCAATATGAATTTAAATCCTTCATCACCGCTTACCTGTCGGTTATTACCTGTGTTATCCGACGGATTAATCTGTGATGTTTCATTAACGCGGATGTTCATGTATACCTCTCATTCTTAATATTAACAGAGCAAATAACACATGACAGTCTTACTTATATTTTACTCTGCTATAATCTGCCTGCAATACTGTAATTATACCATAAATGTATCTCTGTTTCAATTGTGTTTTAAAGCATCCGGCACATATAAAGACTTGTGTTAAATGGGTTTATTTTTTCGCTTTTACTGTTTGTGAAATCATTTTTATACAATCATCAACATTATCATTTTTATATCTTTTTGTAATATTAAGACGCTTTATTTTTTCTTCACTAAAATCTTCCTCATCTGCAATAAATCTCCGGCACATTTCTGTGTATTTAGGATTATCCTGCTTTTTTTCTCTTTCCAAGGCACGCGAAAGTCTCTCTCCGTTTTCTACTTCCACATAAATCGGACATACTTTATTTTCCCCATAATATTTTTTCATACTCTCGTATGATTCCAAAGTACCTATTACCAGATAATCTCCCGAATTAATATCTGTATTCCCATCGTCTGCAGTAAAGTAATACCAGTCACCATGCATTGTGTTGTAACATCTTTTTTCTATTATTTTTCCTTCTGACTCCATTTTTAGCATGTCACATTTATTAGTAAAATAATATTCAACCCCATTTTTTTCATTCTGTCGCGCCGGCCTCGTTGTGTATGTGACAATCCTATGTAAATCTAATGTTTTATCTTCAAGCAGTCTGTGATATATTGTATCCTTTCCGCTGGAACTTTTACCCATAACGACGTAAATCATAGCCTTTTCCTTTCTCACATTACAGTTTTAAATTTTAACGCTTTAAATTCTTCCTTTAGTACTTTTATCTTCTCAAGGCTTTTATCTTCTGTTCCGTGCACGCCAAGCCCTACAGCCTTGTATTTTTTTACCAGTGATATTATATCTCCCGTAAGCATTTCACCCGGTGCAAGAACCGGACTCCCGGGCGGATACAGATAAATGTATTCTGCTGATATTTTACCCTGGGCATCTGTTAACTTCATTGTTTCTGCGTCTGATTCCTGCGACTGTGCAATATCTTTTATAACTACAGCCTTTGGAGCCTTAAATTCATTTCCATTTACAAAGAATGATCTTTTTCCGTATACTCTCATATTTCTGTCTACGTCGACCATTGCTTTAAATAATCTCAATAGTCCTTCTTCCGTATCCATCAATGACGTCATTGCTATAACATAATCCCCTGCTGCCATCTCGGTCTGCAGATGATATTTTTCTAAGAGTTCTTTGTATAACTGCATTCCTGAATATCCGGTTCCTCTTACTGAAATAACCAATTTTGATATATCAAAATCAAATACATTTTCTTCTTTTTTTATCGCAGAAGTTATAACTTTTATATGTGTCAGCTTTTCGCAATGCTCCTGAATACTCTCCATACGGCTGACATATTCATCGAATTTTTTTATTCCATCCCGTTTAAGATAATTCAGACACTCATCCATACTGGCCATGAGCACGTACGAGGGACTACTCGTTTGGAATACGGATAAGTATTTTTCGATTTTTTTTATATCAGCTATATTACCATTTACATGTAACAACGCCGTCTGCGTCAACGCAGGCAGTGTCTTATGCATACTTTGTATGGTTATGTCTGCTCCCTGCATCACTGCTGATTCCGGAAACTTTTCATGCATGCTGAAATGTGCACCATGTGCCTCATCTACTATCAGCGGAATGTTATGTCTGTGTACCGTCTCTGCTATTTTCTTTATATCTGACACTATTCCTTCGTATGTCGGCGATGTGATAATTACCGCCTGAATATCCGGATTATTTTTCATTTCCAACTCTACATCCTGTGGATTTATTCCGCCATATATACCATATTTTTCAATATATGAAGGATATAAATATACCGGTGTCAGTTCTCTTAGCTCCATGGCATTGTATACTGACTTATGACAGTTTCGTGCCACAAGTATTTTCCCATTTCTTTTTGTAACGGCATGAATCGCCGTCAACAATCCGCCACTGCTTCCATTTACCATGAAATATGTTCGCTTCGTTCCGTATAATTCTGCCGCATCATCCATCGCAATCCTGATGATTCCTTCCGGCTCATGCAGGTTGTCAAAACCGTCTATCTCCGTGATATCATATTCATACGGACTTGCTTGCGTAATACCGGTCCGCTTATGTCCCGGCATATGAAAAGGATAATAATCGCTACCACTGTATTCAATCAAATTTTTATATAATAATCCCATATATTTTTCCTGTTCTTTTTTTATGTTATATTACAACAAAAAACCCTCAACACGACGAATCGCACCGAGGGTCTATATAGAGGCGAGTACCAGATTTGAACTGGTGATAGCGGTGTTGCAGACCGATGCCTTACCACTTGGCTAACTCGCCTTAACAGCTTTTACATTATAACAGTTAAAAATGATGTTGTCAATAGTTTTTTTTAATTTTTACACGCGATACATTTTAACAATTGGATTCGTATCATATATAAAGCTCAATACCTCATTTTCATTTACAACACTGTATACTTTGTCTCCATATTCCGTTCCTGTCATACACATCAAAACCAGACATAACAGCCAAAGAACCAGCACTCCCTGCAAAAAACCTACACATCCTCCAATTCCCTTATTCACATAACGAATCCCAGGTAATTTTGAAAATACATCAAGTGCTGTTCCTATAACCCTCATCGCAAAAAACACAAGTACAAAAATAGTTATCGAAACAAGTGCTCTCAGACACAAAATAACAATTCCTTCTGATACAGCATTACATATGGCATCTGTACCTTTTGTCTTTTCCTTCTCAATAGTATCCTTTAAAAATGTTTTAGTTACAGCAGTCGGAAGTGATAATTCCTCCATCTCCATATCTCCCGCTTCCTGCTGCATTTTTTCAATCTCAGGCCTAATGTTAACTTCTACATATACATCCGTCTTTTCTTTTATCATATTATGTATTTTTTCGTTGTTCCGAATCGCATCTCCTATCGGAACCGCTAAAATCTGCGAAATCAATATCGAAACCGTTAAAACGGCTACAGAATATACAAGTTTTATTACTCCTCTTCTGGTTCCACGATAAATCATGGCTGACAAAAACATTATTATTAATATTACTGCTATATTTCCTATCATTTTTCTACCTACTTTAATATAATCTTTTGAACATTTTTTCCGCTTACAAATATCATGCTTTCATCATCCAATGGCACGATACCTGTTATGCCCATGTTAAACTTATAATCAAATTTTTTCACGCCTGCTGATGAGTATATCTGACATTGAGTATCATTGTACAACACAACACTGTTTCCTGATATTTTCATATCCGTATACTGAAAATCCAATTCTTTAGACATTTTTTGTTTTCCGTTCATGGCATACATCTCCAAATATCTCTTTCCCGTCTCCTCATTTTCCGTAACCAGCGCTATGTAGCTTTCATCGTAAACAGCGCTGACTATTTCCCGGCTTATGGAAATCTTTGCTCTTTCAGATGGTGTTTCTTTTATATCATAAACCATCACAAGTCCGTCTCCGACAGCAACAACTGTATCTGAATCCACAAATTCTATATCAGGTATAACTGCTGTTCCAAAATCATTAAATCCGCCTACAATTCTGTCAGTCTGCTCCTGTCCTACTTCCGAATAATTGTAAAACACAACTTTTGTCTTCACTTCGCCGCTTGAAACCGTAAGATATGACGCAGCTACCTTTGTTGCATCCGGAGATATCGAAATGTCTAAAGGATATCCGTCTCCGTCAATCACTGTCCTTCCTATTGCAATCTTCGTTCCGTCTTTTGATACCAGTTCAATATATTCAGCATCTTCATCTGCTGATACAGCAGCAACAACTCCCTGTCTTGACACTTCAATTGCTTTAACAGGATATTGAACAGTAATTTTGTAATTTTCTCCTTTTGCATTATAAATATTTACATCATTTGTATCAGATTCGGCAATTGCAACATATTCTCCGCAAACGTCAAACAGCGGATTTTTCATTTCAAATCCATGATTCCATACTTCTTTACCGTCATCAATATATGAAATACCGTCACTACTGTACTTTAATGTTCCATTCACAAACGGGTAAAACGTGTTGTCCACTCCATCTGCTATTTCCAGATTATACTCAACCTTATATGACGAATAACTTCTGTTTCTATCATATAATCTGTGTATTACTATAAACAGAAAACTGACTGCGACAACCGCCACCACAATTATCTGTATCTTTTTCTTCTGATTTTTTTCATCCATTACATATCTTACCTTTCTACACAGTCTCGTAATATTATACAATACAAAGTGCCTTTATGGTAGAATTATTTTTTGTCCAACATATATCTTATTCTCATCATTTATTCCATTCATTTCCATAATCTCAGCTTTTCTGTCCTCCGTTCCATATATTCTGGTGCAGATTTTGGAAAGGCTGTCACCCTGCCTGACTATATAGTAGTTGTATTCCGTCTCTTCAGGCACAGTCTCTGTCTGTGCATTTACACTATCTGCCTCTTCTGTATCCGTCTGAACATTATCCGATTTTTCTTCTGTATCCGCTATTGTAGTTTCAACATTACCATTTACCATCTCCACTTTCGCCGTGCTGTTTTTTACCTCTTCCACCTTAAGACGGTAGGGAAAATGTATTTTATTGGTATAGTTTGCCATAAATGCTACTGTTGCAACAAGCAGACAGACCGAAACCGCCATTGAATACCTGCTATATTTTCCTGAATTTATTTTTTCAGTATTATTAATACCATTCACACTACCGGATACAACCGTGTTTTTTTCCCTTGTTTCTGTTTTCCTGTCCATCATATAATTCTGCATTTCCGGATTTTTTTCGTAATACACATAATATCCGTGTCTTTTTTGCATCATTCCTGAATCGTATGTATATATCGCTTCATCATGCTCATTTCTATTTACAAAAAAACATATTTTGTCGTTCCCCGCAAAATTATCAAGATGTGTTTTTTGAAATTTCATCCTTCCTTCTTTTTCCATGGAAGACGCATTCAAAAACCACCCCACAATATACACTTCACTAAAATATTGTTTGATGTCTTCATATATTGCCGTCCACACATCATCATCAAACTTCACTTCATTTTTAGAGGGCACTTCAACCGCCCCCTTTACAAATACATAAGTCTCAGACCTGCTCCTTTTTATTTCTCCTAACAACACTCCATATCTAAATTCATCCTCTGCCTGTGGCGGATTTTTTATGTAACCGGCCGCATAATCTTCTATATATACTTTTCTTCCGTTTATTCCACACATTCCCACCTGTTTTATATTTCTCGGCAGTTTAATGTTTACTTCTTCCTCAACCGGATCTTCTTTATACACTATTTCTATCATAATATTTTAAATGTCCTTTCCAAATTTTTTATATATTAACACACATATTTCTGATATTTTGTCATATCATGTATGCTAATCATATTTTTTGTTCTCCTTTTTACGACATATAATTTATGTATATTTTTCTGCCTGCTTGTATATACTTTACAAGTACACAATGAAATTTTAGGAAAGGATTCCCTTTTATGATTAATAAAATATATTACTTTAATTCCAGTGACACTTACTGCGGATATTTTCTCAGCAGAAAACTGACAGAATTTATAAACGATTATAGAGATATGTATGATGGAATTGTTATATTATGCATAGGCAGTGACCGTTCAACCGGAGATAGTCTTGGTCCTTTAGTCGGCTACAAATTGCAGTCAAAACAACTATTTGGCACCATCGTCTACGGCAGTCTTAATTACCCGGTTCACGCTTTAAATCTGGATGATATTATTAAAGAAATTCACCTCAATCATCCTCACTCTCTCGTAATAGCCATAGATGCTTCTACCGGCAGCAAGAATCATATCGGATATATTACTCTTACAAAAGGTCCCTTAAGACCGGGACTTGCCGTCCGCAAAAATCTTAAACCTATCGGTCATATCTGCATTACCGGGATTGTCAATATCCAAAGCGTAATGAATCATATGATTTTGCAGACAACAAGACTCAGTACTGTTATGAATCTGGCAGATTCTATATCTAATGCTATTTTTAACGCGTGTAAAACCGTTACTACAAATTAAGCTTCATATCACTGCTTTTAATCCAGCCTAATTTTATCATGGCATCTGATATTGCTAATGTCAGAGCTCCCGGAAGAACAAAATACATGACCATTATCTGTATTATTACCCAAACCGGATTTTCTGTCCGGCTCATTACCTGATATGTCATAAGCGGTCCTACAAGCCCTGAGGTGCCCATTCCTGAGCCAATAGCATTACTCTGCATTTTTAATGCACACGATGATACAGGACCAAGAATCGCACTCGAAAGAATCGGCGGTATCCATATCAGAGGTTTTTTCATTATGTTTGGTATCTGCAGCATCGACGTTCCTACTCCCTGTGATATTAAACCGCCTATTTTGTTCTCCTTATAACCGGCCACGGCAAATCCAATCATCTGACAACAGCATCCTATAGTCGCTGCTCCCGCTGACAGTCCCGTCAGGCCAAGCGATACTCCTATAGCAGCCGAACTTATCGGAAGCGTCAGCGCCATTCCCATCAATACTGAAACGACCACTCCCATAATAACCGGCTGCTGAATCATTCCCCATTCTATCAATCCGCCTACCCATGACATGAATTTTGATATGGGCGAACCGACTAACAGTCCGACTGCTGCTCCTGTCCCTATGGATACAAATGGAGTAACCAAAATATCTAATCCGGTTTTTCCGGCAACAAGATGACCCGCCTCAATTGCAAGATATGCCGCAGCAAATGCTCCCAAAGGCTCTCCAGGAACCCGTATATTCAATATGTTTCCATCTATCACAGTCCCCGCAAGAAGCTGTCCGGCATATCCCCCTATCATTCCCGAAACAGCCGCAGACACTGTAACTAACGGTGTCTCACCAAATTTTGCAGCTACTCCTACTCCAATTCCTGCTGCCGTGGCACCTTTTGCCAGCGTTCCCACCATATTGAAATACATCCCCGGCGTCCCACCTATAAGGCTTCCTATCTGACACAGTATCGTTCCAATAATCAACGTGGCAAATAATCCCTGTGCCATACCGCTCAAACCTTCAATAAATATTCTGTTAAGTATTTTTTTCATTTTTCATTTCCATTCCTTTTATTTTATAACTGTGCAAATATTTCCCCTATACTTCCCTGAACTACCAAATCCGCTTTAGAATCCAACGGAGTGGTGCTTTTATTCACAAGAACAAGTTTGCTGCCCCTGTAGTAATTGATAAGTCCCGCTGCCGGATATACTGCAAGCGATGTTCCACCTATTATTAATACATCAGCATTTTTTATCGCTTCTATTGATTTTCGCATAATTCCGTCATCAAGTCCTTCTTCGTACAGTACAACATCCGGTTTTATGGTTCCTCCACACTCACACTTTGGAATGCCTTCGCTTTCCAGTATATATTTTTCATCATAAAATTTTCCACAAACCGTACAGTAGTTTCTTAAAACAGAACCATGAAGCTCATATACTTTTTTGTTACCTGCTGCCTGATGCAGTCCATCTATATTTTGTGTTACAATTGCTTTTAGTTTTCCTTCTTTTTCCCACTGTGCAAGTTTTAAATGCGCCTTATTTGGCAAAGCATCCGGATATAACATCTTGTCTCTGTAGAATCTGTAAAATTCCTCCGTATTTCTTACGTAAAAACTGTGGCTCAAAATCGTTTCCGGCGGGTATTTATATTTCTGGTTATATAAGCCATCCGTACTCCTAAAATCCGGAATATTACTTTCCGTTGATACTCCCGCTCCTCCGAAAAATACGATATTATCAGTCTCATCAACTATAGTTTTTAACTTCTTTACTGCATCTTCCATTTAAAACACCCTTTCTCTATTTTATATTTATTATTTTATATTATAACATACAAATCTACTTTTCAAATTCTTTTATCAATGTTATACTATACTTCAAATATTTTTTTGGAGGATGGCAATGTTTCGACTATGGGGAAAAATGATAAAAGATAATCATTTATTAAAAGACACAACTATCTGTATAGACGATAATTCTTTAAACCGCACAAAAAAGGTTTTTCAAAGTTTAGAAGAAATCTGCTACGAATTCGATTTAGGAAAACCAATCTGGTTAGATAAAAATATTAAAGAGTTCCAGTTGAATGCAAAAACAAGATTTCATGCAGACAGCTTTATCGAAGGGATTGATTTTGATTATTTGGAAATCCAGGTAATCGAAGAAGGTTAGTGTTAAGGGCCGATGAAATTTTCATCGACCCTTTTTTATTTCTTATAATCTCTTTAATAATTCTTCACGCTGTGCTTCGAATCCAGGTTTGCCAAGTAAAGCAAACATGTTCTTCTTATAACTCTCAACACCCGGCTGATTAAACGGATTAACACCTGAAATGTATCCGCTTACACCACATGCAAACTCAAAGAAGTAGAACAGCTGTCCAAGATAGAACTCATTCTGCTCAGGTACCTTAACCATAAGGTTTGGTACGTTTCCATCAGTGTGCGCAAGAATTGTTCCGTTCATAGCACTCTTATTGATGAAATCAATGCTCTTTCCGGCAAGATAATTCAATCCGTCAAGGTCAACTTCCTCTTCTTCTAACGTAAAGCTGCACTTTGGTGTCTCAACATCTACAACAGTCTCAAACATTATTCTTGATCCATCCTGGATAAACTGCCCCATCGAATGAAGATCTGTTGTTAAATCAACTGATGCAGGGAAAATACCTTTCTGGTCTTTTCCTTCACTTTCTCCGTATAACTGTTTCCACCATTCCGAAACGTAATGAATGCTTGGCTCATAATTAGCAAGTATCTCAACTGATTTACCTTTTCTGTGAAGTATATTTCTTACAGCTGCATATTTAAGCGCATCGTTCTCTGTAAACCCATTGTTAAGAGCCATCTCACGTCCTGATGCTGCTCCTTCCATAAGCTTGTCTATATCAGCTCCGCTCACGGCTATAGGAAGTAATCCTACAGCTGTAAGCACTGAGAAACGTCCTCCTACATCATCAGGAACTACAAATGTCTGATAACCTTCTGCATCAGCAAGATTCTTTAATGATCCTTTTTCTTTGTCTGTTGTAGCATAGATTCTCTTTGCTGCTTCTTCTTTTCCATATTTTTCAATCAACATTTTTTTGAACACTCTGAACGCAATAGCCGGTTCTGTTGTTGTTCCTGATTTTGAAATCATGTTAATTGAAAAATCTTTTCCTTTCACAATATCTGCAAGATGCTGTATATATGTACCACTTATATTATTTCCAACATAATAAATCTCAGGAGTCTTTCTGTCTGCCTTATCCTGATTATTGTAAAAGCTGTGTCTTAAAAACTCGATAGCAGCTCTCGCTCCAAGATAAGAACCACCAATACCAATAACAAGCAAAATATCTGAGTCACTCTGAATCTTCTTTGCTGCTTCCTTAATTCTTCCGAATTCATCTTTGTCATAATCTACCGGAAGGTCTATCCATCCAAGAAAATCATTTCCTGCACCGGACTTATTCACCAAAGTCTCTTTTGCAGTATTAACTATACTCTCCATATTGCTCATCTCTTCCTGTGAAATGAAACCCGTTGCCTTTGAATAATCAAATGTAACCTTTGCCATTGTTTTACACACTCCTTTAAACACTATTACTCAACATTATAGTACCATCACTTTTATTATGCAAGTTTTTTCACTTATATTTCACTCAAAATCACTTATGTACATTTTTATTGCAAATATTCTTCTATTATTGATTTTATTATTTCTTCCTCATTTCGCACTTGTTCTTTATCCGAAATGCACTCATCCGTAGCCGCAATTTCCCTTTTATCATAAGTTTCTTCACTTTTTTTACTGCTGTATTTATTTTGAGAACTTATTGACGGGCATAACTGATTCTCAAGGTAATCTGTAACAATAATACTTATTCTTTCTTTTATGCGTTCAACAGAATTCATTTCTTCTATTAATTTCACAACCAAAAATGCCAGAAATCCTACGCACAGATATTCCACACTCAATCTATATTCACCTATAGCAACATATACCTTTACGGCTAGTATTGTTGCATTAATTATACACATTACGTTGATAACTTTACCTAAAAATGTGTATAACTCAGTCCATAATCCACATATTTTCACAGAATATAATGACTTATCCACAAAATTTCTTGTGTTATTGATATTTTTGCCTATCCGGCACATACTTTCATATTTCATCTTCATCTGCTTTAACACTTGACTTTCGCAACGCGGAAGTGATTTTGCATCCTGTAAAAGTCTTAAATATGTGATTTCTGTAATCGTCTGCATGACACAGGCCACTGTAAAAATTATTATCTCACTCCATATTCCCCTTGTATTAAAAATCATACTCATCCTCCATGCCGTTGTATTTGCTTTATTCATGATATCACATTTTTTTCCGGCTTTCCAAATAAATCGTTCATCAGTTTTCGACATAAATCTCCGGATATGTTATTTTTTCAAAATATACTAGAATATAATACATTTTTTTGCTATAATCCAATATCATATATTATGGAACGGAGTGAAGATATGAATTATAAAACAAAAGGAGTCTGCAGTCAGGAAATATCATTTGATGTAGAAAATAATATTTTACATAATGTCCAATTCAGAGGAGGATGCAACGGTAATACACAAGGGATAAGCAAATTAACTGAGGGTATGGAAATTCATGAAGTAATCAGCCGTCTTGAAGGAATTAACTGTAACGGCAGAGGAACCTCATGTCCTGATCAATTATCTAAGGCATTAAAGGAATATTTAGCACAATAAATCTGAAAGGATATATCAATGAAAAAGATTATACTAACCGGCGGAGGAACCGCCGGACACGTCACACCAAACATAGCTCTTCTTCCCGGTTTAAAACGTATGGGATACGAAGTAAAATATGTTGGTTCATATAACGGTATCGAAAAAAAATTAATCGAAGAGCTCGGAGTTGATTTTACAGGTATTTCTTCCGGTAAACTAAGAAGGTACTTATCTGTTAAAAATTTCACGGATCCATTTCGTGTCATTAAAGGTTTTTTTGAAGCAGGAAAAATTATACGTGATTATAAACCCGGCATAGTTTTTTCTAAGGGTGGTTTTGTAAGCGTTCCTGTTGTACTTGCCGCAAAGCGCTATAAAGTTCCTGTTATAATACACGAATCTGACATGACACCCGGATTGGCAAATAAGATTTCGATTCCCGTTGCTTCAAAGGTTTGTCACAATTTTCCTGAAACAGCACAATACATTAATAAAAACAAATCTGTTTTAACAGGTTGTCCCATACGTGCAGAACTATTAACAGGAAATGCAGTTAACGGTATGAAAATGTGTAACTTTACATCCGAAAAACCTATAATAATGGTAATCGGCGGAAGTTTAGGAGCTGTTGCCGTTAACAACGCTGTAAGGAAAGCTCTTCCCGAATTTTTGACTAAGTATCAAATTGTGCATTTGTGTGGAAAAGGCAAGGTTGATGCTTCTCTGAATAATACCACAGGTTATATTCAGTTTGAATATATTAAAGATGAGCTGAAGGATTTGTTTGCCATGTCTGACGTTATAATATCAAGAGCCGGTGCTAATGCTATATGTGAGATAGCCGCACTTAACAAACCTTCTGTCCTGATTCCGCTTTCAAGAAAAGCCAGCAGAGGTGACCAGATATTAAATGCTAATTCTTTTAAAAAACAGGGCTTCAGCGAAGTAATCGAAGAAGAAGATCTGACAACTGATTTACTTGTTGAAACTGTTAATAAGGTTTATGAAAACCGGGATGATTATATAAAAAGAATAAAAGAATCCGGCAATCAAAATGCCGTGAATACTATTTTAGAACTCATTAAAGATACCAGCAAATCGAATAGTTGATGTTTTTAAGGACTGTTCAGTGAAGAACAGTCCCATTTTTCTATAAATCTTTATCCATAGCTTTTTTTATCTCTTCTGCCATAGCTGCCAGTTCTTCATTATCTGCTTCATGTGGCTTCCAGAATTGGATTGCTTTATCACCCTTATATCTTGGAATTAAATGCATATGAAAATGGAAAACACTCTGTCCTGCAACCTCTTCGTTATTCTGCATCAGGTTAAATCCATCCGCCTTAAGAACCTCAGTCATTACCCCTGCCATCTTCTTTGCCAGCTTTGAAGCTTTACATAGCACATCCTCATCTATATCATATATATTTCTAAAATGTTCTTTAGTCAGTATAAGTGCATGCCCTCTTGAAGCCGGACCCAGGTCAAATATCACTCTGAATGTATCATCCTCATACAATGTATTACTCGGTATCTCTCCATTCGCAATTTTACAAAAAATACAGTTACTATCCTTCATACTCTTTATCATCCTTCCTGTTTTTTTCTTATATTGTATCATCTGTCTATAATCTTTGTCATTAGAAAATTTTAATATGTCGAATTATGCATACAGAAAACATTTGACTTTTTTCCTCAAAATGATAGACTATTAATTGTACTCTTGTTACAAAATAATTGAATTATATTACCAATACGACACTTTAAAATCATTACAGCAGTATGTACATTTAGGAGGTTATAATGAAAAATTTTGACGATATCGAACAATATAAGCTTAATAATCCTGATATTTCTGATACAATATCTGAGATTCAATCGATTTATGATTTGACAATACGACATATTAACCACGAATTCGGCAATGCCCTTACATTAATTAACAGTTCTTTACAGCACATACAATCTTCTCACCCGGAAGTGAATAATATTAAGTATTGGGATTCTACAATGGAAGACGTACAATATTTGGTAAAATTAGTATCCGATGTATCAAATCTATACAATTATAGCAATGCACGTAAAGAAAAATTTGATATTAATGCGCAAATCGAAGGGGTTATTGTATCTGTTTCTCAATTACTTTCAGATACAGATATATCAATACACTTCGAAAAGAATAAAGATATTCCCCTGTACACGGGATATAATTCAAAAATACGTCAGGTATTTATTAATCTAATAAAAAATGCCTATGAAGCTATAGACCAGAAGGGAGAAATTAACATAAAAACTGACATTAATCAATCAGACAATTATATAACCGTCGAAATATCTGATACCGGATGCGGAATACCCGAAGAATATATTAACTCCATCTTCAAACCTCTTGTTTCACACAAACGTAACGGATGTGGTCTGGGACTTGCTATATCTAATAAAATAATAGCACATCACAATGGTCAGATTACAGTCAAATCCTCTCCGGGAACCGGAACAACTTTTACAATATTCTTACCGATAATATGAATATTATTTTTCTGCAAAAGGAAACATCTGATCTAACAGTCGCAATGTATTAAAGTTTCCTTTTGCAGTCATTTCTCCCGTCATAAATGCTCTCTGAAATGTAAATCGTCCCCTTACAATATTATTCAAAACCTCATAGTTAAGTCTAGCAAATACATCTGCATTGTCACAACTTTCATACTTACAATCCACTTCCGCATTATTAATATCCACTACAAGCGTCCTGTCTCTGTCATCTATCAAAAATGCATACGTTACCTCCACATCATCCTGTGGCACAAAAGAGTTTTTAAAATCGTTCACAAAATCATATTCAACAGAATTCCCCTGTTTTGTAAGCATTCCTTTAAACATGTTTGTTAATTGTTCAATATCTTCTTTCTGTTTTTTCACATATATATCATCCGAAACATATTTTGAAAGCTGTTCGCTCTCCTGTGGTGTAAGGTTTATCAAATCTTTTATAAGGTTCTGTTTTAATGCAAAATTACTCGATGGAAGTGCTTTTTTCTTCTGCGATATAGTTCTATATATATTCTCCGCTTTCTTTTCTATGATATCCCTATATTCCCTGTTCATTTCAAAATCCACGGAATCTTCAACATAGGTTGCTATTCCAGAGCAAAGAAGTCCGCCCAGCAATTCCCATGCACATTTCAAATCAAGCAAAGCCTCTTTTTCGCCGTAAGTTGTAGCCACAACCACAGGCATCATATAAAGCCTGCTAATCTTTTCCTTATCACCATATAACCAACAGGCATCTAAAAATTCATGAAGCAGGCCTCCTATCCCCCTCCACTCAACGCTGGCAGCTAATACTATTCCGTCAGCTTCTTTAAAAGACTGCGGCAAAGTAGTTATATTGTTTTTCATATCAAATAGGTTGTATCTTGTGACATCAACACGCAGTTCCTCTAACACTTCTTCTATCTTTCCTACAACATACAAAGTCGGATCTTCTATAAGTCCTCTTCCACCATAATATATATTAACTTTCACTCATCACACTTCCTTTTCAATCAAAACTTGTTATATTTTAATATAAAACAATTTTACTTTCAAGATGATTTCGCTCTATTATATTGGATATATGATACTAACGCAGAACTCATAAATCCTACAACAAGCCCACCCAGATGCGCTATATAATCAACATCAACATTTATTTGTTCACTAAATACCACCATCAAAATCATCATAAGAATTCTTCCCATTACATGTGCTCCGTCTATTTTCTTCTCAAAATATAATCCTACCAGCATTGCGCCTATAATACCATATATTGCACCTGAGGCTCCTGCCGAATACACCAGCTTACCTTCATTCATATAATATAAGCTTGATACTACACCTGCACCAATGCCACTAATTAAATATATTAAAAGATATCTGATTTTTCCATATATCTTCTCAACTTCAGGTCCCAGAACAAACAGGCATATCATGTTACTAAGCAGATGATCAAATCCAAAATGTATAAACATTGCCGTTAACAGTCTGTAATACTCGCCCCCATAATATATACTTCTCCACTCGCATCCACCATATACTACAAACGCTGCCTCTCCAAGTGAAGAACGTTTATTTTCCATAATAACAAATATCAGAATATTTAATAACAGCAGTATTGTATTAACCAAAGTAAAACTGATTAATCCCGAAGACTTTTCTGCTGTATCGGGTTGTCGCATTTTCATTAATTCTGATTCTATCTGTTCCCTAAGGTCATCAAATTCATCAAGACTGTTTTCATATGCTATTATCTTTGATGTATATATATCATAAAGCCAAAAACTTATTTTTTCAGCTTCCCCTATTTCCTTATCCCGCACTATATTATCCGTAATCACAACATATTGGATATTAACATTTCTTTTTCCCTTCAAAAGGAATTTTCTCTCTATTTGAAACGTTATATCACTCATCTGTTCACTTCCATACTGAACATCTTTTGTATTGTCAACGAATGCAATAATATCCATCTTATCTTCATTATTTTTAAAAAACATTATTATATTTTTTAAATTTGTCTTCATGGGCATATACGCATTTAATCTTAAAACATTAATTATACGTTCCATTTTATCACTCACTTCAAAAGATTATTATACGTCTAATACCTTAACACTTAAATTTTTATATGTCAATCAAGTTATATCTGCTGCTGATATACGTATTCTGAAGCTGCAAATCTTATCTTATCCCCTGAACACAGCTCTATTTTTTCATTAGGACTTATTCTTGCTCCATTTACATATGTTCCATTTTTAGAATTCATATCTTCGATAAAACTTTTCCCATTTATTTCATAAATCTTTGCATGAACTCTGCTTACAGAATCTGACAATATAACACCATCCGCATGTATATCACTTTTCCCTATCAGAAATGGCATTTTATTAATCTCTAACACCATTCCGTCATCAGTCCCAATAAGTCTGGCATCAATATTTTCACTAATCAAAAGTTCTGTTTCATATTCTTCACTCATATCATAATCATCTTCATCTGTTTTATCAGCCTTTTCACTTATTATTCCTCTGACAAAATCCATTATCTTATCAATAAACGTTTTTTCTTCTACAATGCAGGTTTCCGCTACATACTCCGTCTTTCTTTCCTCTTCATAATCTCCTTCAGAATAATTTTCATATATAAAAGACTCAAAATTAATATTTTCTTCCATCGATTTGCAATATACATTGTACGAATACTCCACGAGTATTTTATTATTATGATCTATTATCTCAAGAAAATAACGACACAACTGTCTTATCCCTTCCTGATAAGAAATGTCATTGTCTGGATAATAGATAAAAGCAGTCTCCATCGTATCCTTATCTATGTATATGTGCTCAGGTTTAAAAACAACACAATCAATATCCAGCAGATATCTTTGCAATTCTTTTGCAAGCTCTACAATACTTTTTAACAGCATTTTCAATTCTTCATATGTGATTTTTTTCACACTATACAATTCCCGCACAGATTGTTTTGATGTAATTTCATAAAGATAATCCGGCCTGTTATTAACATGATTAACTTTCAAAGGCAGCAAACCGTTTATATCATTATGAATCAGCATTCCAAGGCAATAATTATATACATTATCTTCACCCTTAATCACTATGTAATTCTTGTCAAATTCATGTTTATATTCAAACTCCATCAATCAAATCCCTCCATAAATCGAATCATCCATACTTGATTTCTTTTTCCTGTCCCTGTCAATTCCACCTTACTTTCTTTATATTCTTTTAAATGCACCAGTGCCTTTAAATCTGTCAGCACGGATATCCCGGACTCAACACTT
The DNA here is from genome assembly GCA_946186125.1 of uncultured Lachnospira sp. Lineage (GTDB taxonomy): Bacteria > Bacillota > Clostridia > Lachnospirales > Lachnospiraceae > UBA2821. The sequence continues at coordinate 109,845 of CAMHLZ010000002.1, forward strand.
ATTCTGTGTTTTTTTCTTTCTGTTTCTTTTAATTCTGATGCAATCAGGCTTTTTTTTATCCTGTTTTTCATTTTCTCATATTCTTCCTCTGAATCTTCATGAAAACATAATACATATGAGTATGAATGAATAATAACTCTGTCGTGAATATAAAAGCACAGATATAGCATAGTAATAGTAACAAACATTACTACAGGCACCACCATAGATGCTTCAACCGTTATATATCCTTTTAATTTCATAAGTTCAACCTCTCCTCTCTAACATAAAAACATTTTTAAAAAATATAGTATTGTTCCAATAAACATAAACGGTATAAACGGTATTTCCGTTTTTTTGCTTTTTTTTCTTATAACAAGAAGATAAATACAATATAACCACAATAAAGCAAATGAGATTATCATAATTCCAACAACATTTAAAAATCCAACAGTGCATCCCAGAGCCATAACTGCCATACAATCACCATATCCCATTTTTTCTTTTAGCACATATGAGAAAACATACATCAAGCCTCCGAGAATAATCCCCTCCAATATGTACAACGGTTCACGATCCATATATATATTAAAAACGATCCCCAAAAAACCGGTAATTACACAAACATCTAATCTTATAATTCTATACTTTATATCTGTATAAAAACAAATCCCTAAGCAACACAATGCCAGACAAATACAAGCCATCTCATCCACCCCCGCATTTTGAACACTTTCTCTTATTCTTCACCTGATCTATATCAACTTCTTTAATATACCTTTTCAGAACATTACAGTCTTTATTGGTATGATACCGCGTCCCATATACAGTAATGTATACTTCACAGCCTTCACATTTTTCGCTGACGCACTTTTCACACGGATAATACTTTCCACCGCCAAGATTTCTATAATTCTTAATATCATAAAAATTCACTTTTTTAATCTCTCTTGTTAAATAAGTACAATTCTTATAAAGATGATATACCATTCCATTTTCCGTTATATAAACCTTTTTTGTACCGTTTTTTTGTTTTTTTTCATCAATAAGACTTTTTCCAATCCAGGGAATATAACAGGCTTTCTGCTCGAAAGCAAAAAGTTTCTGCGGACTCTTCCATAAATATACCGCTTTAATGGTTTTAATTCCGGATTCTGAATCAAAATCAGAATCCGTCAAATTAATACCACATCTGCCTCCCAAAATACCACATGTACCAGCAATTCTACCTGTATTCGAAGACAAGATTCTACTAATTGAGTATACATCAAGTAAGCCTCCACTATTATCCATTCCAACCTCAATTATACTCAATTCTCTCGCCGCATTGTCTAAGTCTATCTGCAAAGAACTATGAAAATTAATAAGGAAGGGTATGCTAATCATTGAATAAATGACACAAATAAATACAGACAAAACCATTGCCGCTTCCACAGTGATACTTCCTTTAAAGGCAGATAAAACTGCCCTTTCTTTATGTGGTGACAATATTCTTTTTACCTTTTCATTAACCTGGAGAGATTTACATAATTTATTTTCCGGTAAATACATATTTAAACTAAATTTCACAAACAAAGGGCATTTTTACCTACCTTTCCAAGAATTAATAATTATATTTCTGAGACACTTTAATCTCATATAGTTTTGATATTCTAGGCGCACAAAACAAGGGAGTTGCATTATAAACGCAGGCAATCTTAACTTTACTTATACAATCCGCAAGCCTGAAATCAGGATTATACTTCTTTTTCATGTTAACTTCTATTAAGTCCATGGTTCTATTAACACTTACAACATGATTTTGCACACTCAAAAGATATCTCAAATAATCTGTATAAGATAAACCCAAGGTATCATCATCTTTTTTCTCAACAGATTTAATATTAATTATTCCTGATAATGACAGATTCCATTGTGAGGCATCTTTAATAAGTGCAACCTTTTTTTGACTCATAAGATTTTTTACATCTGCAACAGATTCTGCCGATGCCCATGCCACAATAATCCCAAGTTGTGTGAGCTTGATAATCAACGGATTTCCCGATGCTCCTGCTATCGAAGAAGCAAGTGCAAAGGTTTCCTCCATCTTTACCTTATCTTTCATAATAGATATAACGTTAAATCCGCTTCTGGCAGAAATTATTTTTTCTGCAGTCATACCTAAATTAACCGAATCATCTTCCTTTCCATTGATAATATATTCAATCTCATAATCCAATGCAGTATCCTTTTTTGTTTCAATATAACATCCAAAAAAATCCATTATATATTGATCAAATATCAATTTGGAGGTTAATCCTGTTTTTCTCTTTTTAGAAGATATATTTTTTGACGGAAGATTCTCAACTGATATTTTTTTATCCGATATTTTAGAAGTATCTCCTACAACAAGATGTAAAATCCCTGACGTCAACATATCGTTTACATTTTTTACAATAGTATTTTTTTCTTTTTTTTCACTCGTTACGTCATAATTAATCAAAATTTTGCCTATATCAAATTCCTGTCCCATCAAAGCTGCCTCCTCCAATGCCTGTTTGTTTTCCGGCATATTATAAAACTCTTTTACCTTCGCATCAGTATTTTCCAATATTCTTTTTTGCTCTTCAACAGCTTTCTTACACGCCTCTATTCCGTAACTGTCATTCTCGTTATATTTATCTGCTATCTCTTTTGCCTGTGCATAGATAACAGCATATGTATCATCATCTGTTTTTCCTCTCATCTCTTCAATGCTTCCAAGCATTTCATCAGCACTGTCTTTTGATTTAGCAGAAACTTTATAAAATTCTTCAATATCACTTTTAATTCTTTCCATCGATTTTATTGTACTATTTTTCCACAACTCATAATGACCGTAGCTTTCACTATTTTCCGATATCGATGTTATATGCTTATTCAAATCGCAATCCTTCGATTTTACATTTTTTATATCTCCGGCAATAATTGATACTCTGGCCTCAGTTTCCAAAAAATCTTTACTGCAGTCTGAAATATGCTTATACATTTTATTAATATCATCACTTTGAGCCAGCATATCCTTTTTTTCTAAAAGCAGCTTTATCGCATCTTCTCCCAGTTTCAGTTTCATAAAATCACAAACCTGTTTTTCAAACACTTCGCCATCACAATCAGTACAATGTTCAACATAATCAATTCTTGAATCAACAGGTTTTATCTTAGCTATATTTCTTTTAACATCACAATTTTCATTAACAATATAATTAAAATCATCAACGAATTGTTTCTCTCCACTCCACAAAAACATAACTCCATATTCATCCAAAACCTCTTTTGCATACATACCGAAGCATGAATCAAGCCCCATATACGTTACTCTCTCTGCTTCCTCTACACACAATGCCACTCTTACAGATTCAACTATCACAAGAACCAGCATTATTATAGTTCCCATTAAAAGAGCCATAAAAACAGTAATACTTCCTTTAAATTTTCCTTTCATATCCCCGCTTATTCCTTTCTCTGTTTTATCTGATGCAGCAAAACTGCACCAGATACAACATAATTTTAAAATCCTGACAATTGAGAATTAATTTTGTCAAATATAGTCTTTATGACATTTGTAATCCTTGATTTGAACAAGAGTACCAGCCCCATCAATACCAAGATAATAAGAATTACTTCTACAACTCCCATCCCTTCATTGTTAGACAAAAATAATCTGTCATATATCCTTTTTTTGATTCTGATAATACTCACAATAAACCTCCTATCCTAATGACAAGAATGCCGGAACAACAATTATCACTATAGCTACCATAAGCATGACAACCATTGGAAAAAGCATTTTTGTACCCGCCTCTTCTCCATTTTTTTTTGCAATATTTTTCTTATTTTCAAAAGCTTCAGTTACTTCATAAACCAATAACTCTCCTACACCTCTGGTTCCTTTAGCTACGCATTGCGCCAATATACTTCCAAGCTTTACATAGCATTGCAAACCACACCTTCTTCCAAAAACGTTATACGCTTCCGTCTCAGAACATCCGCTCATTATCTTTTTTGTGCAAAGTCTCATCTCCTCATATACATATCTTTTACCTCTGCCTCTTTTATCATAATCTTCGACTATCTTTTTAAATGCCATCTGAATACTCATTCCGGCATTAGTCAACATCAGGATTTTAGATACTACTTCCGAATAATCAATTTCCAACTGACGTTCTCTGATACATATCTGACTGTCTATCTCTTTATCTTTTAAGAAAAATATCAACAGTGAAGCTACTATTGCTATAATCAAAAACGACACTTTTAATCCCGACTTATTATTCTCAAACGACACCTTCTTCCCATCAATCTCCACCGGCAGCACAACCTCTTCATTATGTACATCCTGCGAATCAATAATTTTCTGTAACCTTTCCTCATAAGTAAAAAACTCTTTCTTCATCACAGTTACCGGTATCTCATAATCTTTTTCAATCCCCTGATAATTCATAGTCAGATATATGACAACGTCTTTTTTTTCATCTGAGCAATACACTTTTCCATCATAATCTATTATCTCGGGAGCACTGCTGGACCATTCCAGATTTATGTTCTCTTCCGGATAACTTTCAGGAAAAACCAGTTTTTTCTTAACTTTATCAGCTGATATATTTTTACCAAGCATTACTTTTACAATTTCGTCATAAGAAGCTTCGAATTTTTTATAAATTTCTTTTTTTCTGTGTTTAACCGGCGCAACCATAATATTAACCTTTTGTCTCTTATTCATGTCATTCATATCAAACTCATATTCAGCCGGTGCATTTTCAGGTCTTTTTAATACCTTTATAGTTTTATCCTCTGAACTTTGGGTTATATCAAATAACACGGCAATAATAATCACTCCAATAAAACATACAATCGAAACTGCTGTTTTCCTTACCAGATACATATAATGCTCATTACTTACCTGATCTTTTGTATATATTTTCTTTAGCTTATAATCTATATGGCTTTTCCCACAACCGCGTACAAAAAAAGATAATTTATCCACAAACAGCATAGATAATCCACACACTGGAAATAATATATAATTTCTAAACATTCGTCGATTATCTTCTTTCCTATAATGCATTCCAATAATAATCCCTAAGCATAACAAAATTAATATTAAAAAGTACACGTTACACCTCTATTCTTATAAGATATTTTCCTGTAAGGTACGCTGCAGCATAAACTATCAGACATAACGTCATAATAATTCTCCCTAAGCAGGTATTATACATAACAGCCATTGTATCTGCGGATGTTACTTTCATATACAAAATCATCATAAGGGGCACAACATTCATAATACGCTGTTCATACCTTTTAGCACTCAGTATGCTTTGTATTTCCCTCTCTACATCTAATTTCTTACCTATTTCTGTCGCCGTATCTTTTATAATGCGAATCATATCACCCCCACTTTCAACCGAAATATTCAATATTTCAGAAAAAATAAGTATCTCTTCTATCCCACTCCTTTGGGCAAACCTGCCAAACGCTTCTTCAATTCGCATATTCATATCAATTCTTTTGATAACATACTTTAATTCATGACAAATCATACTAGTTTCACCGAACATCCCCCGCATCTCCTTAAAAGATTCTCTTATGGCATTACTTAGTGATACACCTGCTGCCAGACTTGAAGAAACCGATATGCACAACTCCTTGAATTGCATTTGTAAAATTTTCTTTTTTTCACTCTTCAAATCATTTTTTCTAAGTTTTATATACACGATAACAAATGGCATTGCGGCTACATATACATATATGTTTTCATAAAATAAATATGTAATTATACCGCTTAAAAAAAACCACTGTAAAACCAGCCTGCAAATCTCGGTTTTGCTCATCCTGTATAAATCAGCGGTAAAATCCTGCCGATTTGAGTTTCGCTTTGTTTTCCATTTCATATTCACTTTTTTGAAGAACACCTGTAATCCTGCCTTTTTCCTCCTTAATCTCCTTAAATTTGTATAACGGATTCATTCTGATACTTCCATCCACATAATCGAGAACTTCAACTATTTCAAGAACTCTTCTTGTCTTGTCCCTCAGCCTGCCTAAATGCACTATTATATCTATACCTGCCGCAATCTGTTCTCTGATGGCAGAAACCGGCATGTCCACTCCCATAAGCACCATGGTCTCAAGCCTCACAATCATATCTCTCGGACTATTGGCATGTCCGGTAGAAAGACTTCCGTCATGTCCTGTATTCATAGCCTGAAGCATATCCAATGCTTCGCCACCTCTTATCTCTCCGACAATAATACGGGAAGGTCTCATTCTCAAAGCTGCTCTTATCAAATCTCTAATTGAAACGCCATTATCGCCTTCAGCATTAGGCTGACGTGCTTCAAGCCTTACAATATTTTCAGCACCAATTATCTTAAGCTCAGCCGAATCCTCAATTGTTACGATTCTTTCATCTTTGGGAATATACTCAGAAAGAGCATTTAAGAATGTGGTCTTACCGGAACCGGTTCCACCACTGATAAAAATATTATATCCTGCAACAACTAACTTCTTTAACCACAATGCAACATCCCTGTCAATTGATTCCAAATCAATCAATTTTTCCATATCGATGTGTTCCCTGGGAAACTTTCTTATAGTTACCGCAGAACCATCCAGTGAAATCGGAGATAATACAACATTAACTCTCGAACCATCATCAAGTCTGGCATCAACTATAGGAGATGCCTCATTTACCCTTCGATTCACCTTTGATACGATCTGTCTTATAACATCCACAAGCCTGTCATTAGAATAGAATTTAGCAGGATACCTTTCTATGACTCCATTTCTCTCAACAAATATATTGTCAGGTCCGTTAATCATAATCTCCGTTATGTCATCTGCTTCCTCGCTTAAGAGTTCCTCCAATATATCCAGTCCTTTTATAGAATCATAAATTATTTTTCTCAATTTTGTTTTTTCATCCAATGTAACATATTCAATCCTTCCCGCCTTAACTATCACATCATCAATCAATTCCAAAAGTTCATCATCTTCTAAATCTTTAGATAAATCCGTATTTTCAAGAACTTCTTTTCTCAGTTTTTCAATATCAATAATTATACTCCTCCAATCATTCCTGCTACATAATCTTCAATCTTACCACAAGTCATTTTTTCAACATCATAAATCTCTTCATTAATTAACATCTTTGGAATAACAAATTTTTTCGTTCTTTTTAATATAGCATCTAAATGCCTTAATTTTACAGCTTCTTCATATTCTTTAATCTTACATTCTGAATACTTACTGCCTGACATCGGCATAAATATTTCATCGCAAATATTTAAGAGAAAAAACACATTTTTCACCATTAAAGATATATCCAGCACAATACAGTCATACAAATCTGTCCTGCATACCTGCCTGATCATTTCATTTATATCTTCTGTATTTGCATTTCTCAGATCTTCTGAAAAAACCATCGGCGGTATGTAATCAAAATTATTAATCTTTTGTCTGATTGAGCATATTTTTTCAGCGATATAATGGTCTGATTGAAGTGAATAATATATCAGATCAGATAAATCCCCTTTCATCTCATGTATCAGATTATTTCTCCAGCCGGAAAAATCTTCAAGATTCATATAAAGAACTCTGGCTTTTTTTCCAAGAACCCTGCAAAGAGTAAGGGCAAATGTTGTCTTTCCACATCTGCCAACCGGAGAATACACACCATATATCTTTGTATCCTTTGACTGCTTAACATCCAGATTCACAATAGCATCTTTTTTTAATGCATTTCTAACCGCTTCTTTATAAATAATGTCGGCAGCCTGATACTTATTTACTACTGAACAATCGATGTTACCTGGTGACAAGTCTGACTCCCAGAGAATCATTGTATTATCTGCTTTAATATTCTCTATTACTTTGTGCATATTTTTTTCAGATACCAATAAAATATAAATACTGTTTTTTTCTGAAAAGTTAAATAATGCCTCATACTCCGTAAAAGCATACAATTCATGTTGATTCTCCGGCATCTCACACACATAATCAGCAAATTTTACGGCAAAGCCATTATCGTCATCATAGACTGCCATAATTTCCTTATTCAATTATCTTATCCTTTCTTGAAAAAAAAAGATATTCCTTAGACTTAAATTTTCTTTAGAATTTTATGATGTATCCAAATTATATATTATTCTTTTCTATTTGTAAAGTACTTTTTTTATTTTTTTATTTTAGTATATTCTTTTATTTTGATGACTATAATTACTATGGGGAATTTATTATTGAACGAAATATATATTAAGGAGACGCTTATGTTAAGAAAAAAAGCCAAGCCTGTAGATGAACTTACAGCAATCAGCAATTCTCTGTTAGAAGATTTAGCAAAAACAAAATTTGCTCTTGATACCGCATATTCCAATTTTGAAAACGTTACAGAACCTGATTTGATTGACTGCTATATTTACGAGCTTAACGCCGCACAAATGCGTTATCGTTTCTTGTTAAAAAAAGTAAAGGCGCTGCCGGATAACAACGCCTCTTAACATATTTTTACATTTTCATACTTTTAAGTGCATCTAACATTTCCAAATCCGAAGGCTGCACTTTGATGTTTGTGCATTTCACGCTTCCATCCGGTTTTGTAACACTTATCTCAATAATCGTACCCACTTCCATAGGCTCCGAAGCAACCGCATTCATAAAACTTACAAACCTCGGATGATTTGTGGCAAAAGTCTGCCAATGCTCTTTTAATTTTAACATTTTTGCTGGATTTATCATAATTTTTTTCTCCTTTTATTCTGTTCGTAAAGCTACAACCGGATCTTTCTTTGCTGCCATCTTAGCCGGCACAAGACCTGCTATCATTGTAAGCGCCATGCTTATCATTACCAGAATCACACCGTCATACCACGGAAGAACCGCAATACCCGTTATCCCCGTCAAATGTTTTATTATCATATTTGCAGGTATACATAAAAGCACAGTTACGCCAATACCAAGCGCACCCGAAACAAATCCTATAATAAACGTTTCAGCATTAAACACTCTCGAAACATCTCTTTTAGACGCCCCTATAGCTCTTAAAATACCAATCTCTTTCGTTCTCTCAAGAACCGAAATATAGGTAATAATTCCTATCATAATCGATGATACGACAAGCGATATAGATACAAAACCTACCAGCACATATGTTATCGCATTAATAATTGTGGTGACCGAAGATAACATCAGCCCTATATAATCTGTATAACTAATTTTATCCTCTTCATTTTTCTTTGTATCATTGTAATCATCTATAATTTCAGTTACATTATCCTTCATCTCAAAATCTTTAGGATAAACATATATGGCAGCCGGCTCATCCAGATCCGAAATTCCGAGTTTATTCATATTATCTTCATATGTTGCATCCGTCGAATCAACCATCATATTTTCAGACATCATCTTCATAATATCTTCCTGCGTCATTCCCATCTGCTGCATCTGCTGCATATACTGTGACATTTCAGCCTGTTCCTGTTCTGACAATGTCTGCATATATTGATTAAAATCTTCCATACTGAAATTGACATCTTCTTTTGAATCATCAGTTTCAAATTTTATTCCTGTAAACACATCGACATCAGGATTCTCTTTCTGCTGCTTTGCTATCTCACTTTCATTGACTTTATTTACAACATATTCCATCAAATCAGAACGATATCCTACACCACCGCTTGCAGATACCTCCGTACCTTTTTTCTTAACCTTTACGATTCCTGTAACCTTAATCTCTAAGGCATCTGACAATTTAGAAATCACATACATATCATCATCGCTATTATCCTCCCACGTACCGTCATCATTTTTTCTAAAATAATCCGTATTAATCAAAATTTTATACTTTAAGTTAAGCAATTCATCATATGTGTAACTTGTGATTTCTTCATCCTCTACCTCTACATCTCTTTTAAGCATTGCGTCTTTCACATTCTTTTCTACTCTTTCCATGCTCTCAATTCCAAGAGTATACAGGCAATAATCACTTATTGTTCCATTCTCGTCCGTTATAATCATAACTTCATCATAACGTTCAGGAAGCTTTCCAGCCAGAACCTCGTACTGGCTCTCAAGATAATCCTCATTATCAGGAATCTGTGACCATACATCATATTCTGCCACACTTCCTCCATACATCGAATGTGTGTCAACCATTGACTGCATTCCAAGTTTTTCCATTACCGGAGACGGATTTACCTTACAAAGTCCGTCGCCTGTATCTTCTTTATAGATATTCAATGTGGTAGAATACAAATATCTTATATCCGAAACGTATTTATCAATATCACATTCATTACTTTCCAGATAGTTCTTAAATTCCTTCATGTTATTCGTCTTTTTTCCGGCAATCATGGAATTAATCATCGAACTCATCATATTGTTAGAATAAACCTTGCCTTCTTCGGTTTCCGTCTCTTCCTCTTTTGTTCCATCACCGCTCATCGCACTGAAAATCTCACTAAAATCCGAACTGTCCTTAGTAATCATCAGCGGATAGTTAGCAAGCGCCTCCTTTTCAGTCTTATTAATATAATTCTGAACACCACTCGACAATGCAAGAATCAGGGCAATCCCTATTATTCCGATAGAACCCGCAAACGATGTAAGGAATGTTCTTCCTTTTTTTGTAAGAAGGTTATTGAAACTCAATGAAATCGCAGTAAAAAATGACATCGACGTCTTTTTGGTCTTTTTCTCTTCAAACGCTTCATCATTTTCACTTTCCATAGGATCCGAATCATCAGTCAGCTTACCGTCAAGAAGCTTTACAATCCTTGTCGAATAGGTACTTGCAAGTTCAGGATTATGTGTAACCATGATGATAAGTTTATCTTTCGAAATATTTTTCAATATCTCCATAATCTGAATACTTGTTGCCGAATCAAGCGCACCCGTAGGTTCATCAGCAAGAATGATGTCCGGATCATTTACCAGCGCCCTGGCAATTGCAACTCTTTGCATCTGTCCGCCCGACATCTGATTCGGTTTTTTATGAAGCTGATCTCCCAACCCTACTTTTTCCAAGGCTTCTACCGCCCTCTGTCTTCTTTCGGATTTACCTACTCCCGAAAGAGTCATGGCAAGTTCAACATTAGACAATACCGTCTGATGAGAAATCAAATTATAACTTTGAAATACAAAACCAATTGAATGATTTCTGTAGGAATCCCAATCAGAATCTTTGTATTTTTTTGTCGACTTACCATTAATTATCAAGTCTCCGCTTGTATACTTATCCAGACCGCCGATAATATTAAGCAATGTTGTCTTACCGCATCCTGAAGGTCCTAATATTGATACAAACTCATTTTCCCTGAACTCAATATCAATTCCTTTAAGTGCCTTTACAATTGTGTCACCCGAACTGTAGTCTTTAATAATATTTTTAAGTTTTAACATGTCTCATTCCCTTTCTTTTCCATACACGCTCATTATATATGTAATATTTATTTATATCAATATAAAATTGTAATTCTTTCTTTTTTATGTTATTATTTTTCGTACGGAATGGAGGTTATTATGAATATAAATACAGTTTTCTTTGATCTTGACGGAACACTTTTAGCAGACGATAAAACTCTACGGTCAGAGACCGCAGATGCATTAAATGAGCTTCATGCTAACAATATAAACGTAGTTATTGCAACAGGGCGTAATTTTAACGGTGCCATGTCTGTGCTAAAAGGAATAAATTCCATAAAATATATAATTACTTCTAACGGTGCAGCTATATTTGAAGTAAGCAATCCTGTTCCAATCTTAAGAAACGAAATGAAAAACGAACTGGTTCTTTCATTATGCGATTTACTTGATATGGAAAATATCATTTTCGATCCTTTTATAAACGGTCAGGCTTATACAGAAGAAAAAAACATTGAACACATTAAAAATCTCAATGTCCCTGATTCAGTAAAAGAATTTATAATTGCCAACCGAAAAACCGTTCCTTCCATAACAGATTTATTAAAAACCGAACGATGCGACGTTGAAAAAGTCACTATTAATTTTAAAACATTATCCGACGGAACTTTATTTAAACGCGAAGAAACTATCAATATCATCAACTCTTTAGATATACTTTCATGCGTAACCGGCGGAAGCAATAATGTTGAAGTAACTCTAAAAGATGCAACTAAAGGAAATGCAATTATAAAAGTTTTAGAAATGCTTAATTCTGATACAGATTCTGCAATGGCATTTGGCGACAGCGAAAACGATCTCGATATGATTAAAACCGTAAAATACGGAATCGCCATGGGAAACGCACAGGATATAGTAAAAAATTCTGCATATTATATAGCTAAATCAAATAATGAAAATGGTGTGGCGAAAGCCTTGAAAGAATTAAATATTTTGTAAGATATATATTTAATCCGCACGCTCTGCGTTGTCTAATCTTCACAGACGTTACCTCTACAGCCAGCTCAGTCCAGGCTGCCTCACGGCACACAGAAGGTTCTGCTTAGTGCTGCTTCATTCCTGACCTGACACGGTTCACAGATTTCTGTTGCGTAAGACCCAAACGTCAACGCCACTTATAAAGGGCAGCTCCACAAATAATTATCCGAAACAGAACAACACCCCTGCTAGAGCGGATTGCAGGTACAGGGCACCGCTATCTCCCCGGCTGTGCGGAAACTTTATGACATTTTTATCTATCCATTTACAACTATTATAGTATAACCAACTCTTTTAAATTTGTCAAACAAAATCCTATTCACTTCTGTATTCTTTTTATTACACAAAAATAACGCTATCCTCTTTTGTTACAATAGTATAATTTATGTGTAACATACATTATTGTTTAATTTGTACAAAAATTAATATTTTTCAAATAATATATTGAACATCATGCGATTTTTTTGTACTATTTAATCAGATATTACTTGATTATGCATTTGTACAGAGTTATATAATTTTAGCACTTTTGTATCATTGTTGAGAATCGCATCATTTCAAGATAGGGAGGAAAAAAATGCGTATAAAAAAATTCACATCATGCGCACTTCTAACGTGCGCGCTTATAACAGGTGTTTTTTTAGGAGCAGACAGTTCAGAAAAAGTATTCGCTGAATCTGACAACAGTACACCGGTTATATTAAATTCAAGTTTTGAATCCGCTACAAACGGAGAACCGGATTATTGGATACTTGAAAAAAATAAAGATGTCAGCATCAGCACAACATCTGAAAGCGCGAAATATGGTTCTAAATGTCTTAAAATCCAAAATGATTCATACGAACAGACATATGTGCGTCAAAAAATTTCACTCAAACGAAATACCTGCTATAAACTTACAGGTTATATCAAGTCGGTAAATGTATCCGGCGATGACGACTGCGACAACGGACCTGCAATCAGCGTTGCCGACGGCAATAATCCCCATATAATTGACAGCTATAATAACTGGGGTGTCGGAACTTATGACTGGAAAAAGACAACTGTCTACTTTGAAACAGGTTCTGTACCGGAAGCTACTATTGAATGTAGTCTTGGAAGCAGTTCAGCATTAGACGGAAAAGTAAAGGGAACTGCATATTTTGACAATATTGAGATTACAGAATGTACTTACCCTAACGACGACTCTGTTCAGAGAGTAAAGCTTGAGGGCGATCACATTGTGCTTGTTTATACAAAAGATTTTGTAAACAGTATTGGCATGGATAACTACAAAAAATACTTAAAACGTTTAGACACAGCCTATGAAAAATATGCAGAACTTACCGGTTCAACACCGGCTCATGGTGAAAAATTATACATACTTGACAGTTTAAGACCAAGCATTAAAGCTTGTGGTGCCTTAGCCTCTTACAACCCTATACTGTGTAATCCCAATCAGCATGATACTATACAGCAAATAAAAAATGAAGATCTTACCGGATTTGGTATTTTACATGAAATCAGTCACAAATTTGAAGAAGGACATGAAAGCACCTCTTACGGATGCCCAACATACAAATGGAACTTCGACATTGAATCATGGGCAAACACAAAAATGCTGTATGTTCTTGATTCAACAGATGATATAGGCGTAAAGATAGGTAACTACAACTCATATTCAACTGATGATTTAAAAAAATATTATAAAACAATATCTGATGGCGGATATGACAACACTTTTGAAAAAGGAAAACTCGGATGGGATGCAATGACATACCTTGCTATCAAAATAAAAGACAAAGTAGGATGGGATACATATAAAAAAGCATTCAGACATTATACGGAAGATAAATGTATGTATATGTCAAAGCCTCTTGATTCAAACTGCGAACAATTCCTTTACTTTTTATCATTACTTCAATATTATTATAATCCGTCAGGAAGGGAAGTATATGATATTATAGGCGATAGAGATATGGATATAATTCTTGATTATTGGCACATGAATAAGAGTGACCTGTTATCTTTCCCTCTAATATGCGAAAGTAAAGGCGGCGATACATTCACACCGAATTTTATTAGCAGTGACACACCTATGGAGCAGATTTGTATACGCAGTATAATTCCTTCTTTATTTCAATACAGGATATATTCAGACGGAAAATGGTCTGATTGGAGCGATGCAGGAACCACATTAGGTAAAAAAGGTAGCACAATAAGTGGAATAGCCTTCAAATCAAACGATGATATTTATGATATATATTACACTACAGTCAATGAGAACTGGGTATCAAACGGTGAAGAATGCGTAAATATCTTAAATTCGAAAGGTTTAACCGATTTGTATATCAAAACAGAAAAAAAAGAGGCATCATTTGCAAATTTTAACCAGCTAAATATTGTTGATTCCGAAGGAATACTTTTATCGAAAGTAACCGTTACAGATAACGTAACGCCGAGATTATCTTTACCTGCGATTGAAGGATTAAGATTCAGGCAGCTTTCAGAATCTTTAAAAGGCACTACATCAGACAGAACGATACTTGCAGAATATGAGAGCTGCGAAAAGATTCTTGTATATTATAAAGGTGTTCAGTCTCCTTCTATTTACTATCATGATGATGCTGACACGGGTACTTTCTACATGCCGGCTTCCATGAATTACAGCAGTGGATTCCACGGATGCGATTATAGCATATGCATAAATGCTGATAAGGGACACACCTATAGTGCATACTTTAGAAGCCAGACTACATACGAAACCGACTTTGGCGGTTACAAATTAGAAGCAGGTGGCATTTATACAATAATTGATAATAAGTTAACAAAAGTTAACGAAACCAATCCACTTCGTATCAAACGTTTATATTTGAAAAATACTGACTATTCTACGGCCGAAAAATTATTTGACGTTCAGACAACAGGCGGAAAAGGGCCGCTAAAATACAAATATACATCAATTGATACTAATGGCGAAGAACATGTTTTACGTGATTATTGCGAATACAGTGCTTTGTCAAGAATTTTAACTAATGATACTGCTTACATTTCAGTTTATGTAACAGACGGATATACTACCGAAAACAAAAAATTATATGTAGAGTATCGTGAGAATTCGCATATACAAATACGCAGATTCAAAATTTCAAAAGGAAACGAGCTAAAAAAAGGCGAATCTGCAGAGATTAATTTTGCAGCATATTATGGTTATGGCAATTATAACTATACATTAAAAATCAACGGAAACACTGTATTACAAAACAGCACAAAAACCTCTTATACATTTACTCCTGATTATACCGGAAAATACATTGTAGAGCTTACCGCAATGGATTGCCGTGGAGTAACCGCAAAAAGAAAATTAACATTATATGCATCATAATTTTTTTAGAAAGGAGTTTTATATGAATTTCAAGAAACTAATAACAACCTCAATTATTGCATGCACAGCTGCAACTTTTTTAGTAGTTGGCACACCTAAAAAAGCACTTGCTGCTTCATTAACCGTAAATAATTACGGATTCGAATCTGTCACAAATAACAGGCCCGATGATTGGAATTGCAGCGGTGGCTTAATCACTGCCACTTCCGAAAATGCACAATACGGTTCAAAATGTCTTAAAATAGTAAACTCAAGCAAAGGTTACTCTGTTGCCTCACAAAAGATTAATTTGAAACCTAATACCGGCTACAAACTTACCGGTTATATCAAAGGAACAAACATAAGTCAGGAAATTAGTTCTGACGGTGCTGCCATCCTCGTCGGTAATAACAGTTATATCCACGTAATTGACAGTATCAGCAACTGGAAAAATGGTACTTTTGGCTGGACAAAGGTAACTGTATATTTTGAAACTACATCAATAACCGAAACGACCATCGAATGCCGACTTGGACATTATTGGGGTGGTTCTTCGGGAACTGCTTATTTTGATAATATTCAGCTTGAAGAATGTACATATCCAAACAATAACACTGTTCAGAGAGTACGTCTCGAAGGCAAACATATTGTCCTTGCATATACAAAAAATTTTGTAAACGGAATAGGCATGGATAAATACCAAAAATACTTAGAACGCCTAGACGCTGCATACGAAAAATACGCAGAACTTACCGGTTCGACACCTCGTGTAGGCGACAAAATATATGTAGTTGATACAATGGAACCATTTATGAGACAGTATGGTGCCATAGCTAATTTTAATCCTATTCTTATTAATCCTAATCTCAGCGGCACAATTCAGGACATGCTTGTCAATGATACTACAGGATTTGGAATATTACATGAAATAGGCCATATTTTTGACGAAAAGCACGGTGTTAACGCCGGTGGATACGCCTGGAATTTTGAAAGTGAGTTCTGGGCAAATACAAAAATGCTTTATGTACTCGATGAAACAGATGACGTAAGCGTAAATATTGGAGACCTTGTTTCTTACTCATCGGATGATATCAAAAAGTATTACAAAGAAATAGCCGGTGGCGGTTACGACAATACTTTCGAAAAAGGTACAGTAGGATTCGACGGCATGTCTTATCTGTTTATCAAATTAAAAGAAAAAGTCGGCTGGGATACCTTTAAAAAAGCATTCAGATTTTACACTGAAAATAAGGTCGACAAATTCGAGAACTTTTTAGGAGCTAATTCAGATAGATTCTTCTTCTTTTTGTCAATATTACAATATTATTATAATCCAACCGGAAGAGAAGTATTTGACGTATTTGGCGAAAGAGATATAAATACAATCATGAATTATTACAATATAAAAGAGTCTGACCTCGTATATTTTCCAATTATATGCGAACATTCAGATGAGTTCACTCCGATTGTAAACGGCACTAACTCACCAGGACTTAACACCGATACTCCAGTCGACCAGATAAGACTTACTTCAGTACTTCCATCACTTTTACAGTACCAGGTATGCACTAATGGAAAATGGTCTGACTGGCTGCCTCAGGGAACTCTTGCAGGCGAAAAAGGAAGTCCTATTACCGGAATCGGTATCAGGATTAGTGATGATTATGAGTTTAATTACGATATAGAATACAGTACCGATGGCACAAACTGGACATCAAACGGTTATCCATGTACCTGCACGAATGGATTAAAGAATTTGTACATTAAAATTGAAACATGCAATTCACCATTTTGCAAAACAAATATTTTAAAATTAAAAAATCCGGATGGAACAACTATATCAACCTTCTACATAGCAGATAAAGCTTATCCAAGATTTTATACAATTCCCGATATCGAAGGCTTGATGTTTAAGCAGTTGTCAGATTCCATCGAAAACATTACAAGTGATACTGATTTAATTGCTCAATATGAAAATTGCGATAAGGTCATTATATACTATAAAGGTGTGGATACTCCTATTGCTTACTATAAATACACAGACGGTTCCATGGCTTCTTATAATAGTATTACAATGGATTACAGCAGCGGATTTAACAGATGCGAATACAGTACATGTATAAATGTTGAAAAAGGCAAGAAAATATCTGCCTACTTTGTCGGCAGATATACCCAGGAATCCGACTTAAATGATTACGTATTAGAACCTGGTGTGTACACAATCATCAACAAAAAGTTAACTAAAGTTGACTCACCTGATACATTGCGTATCAAACGTTTTTATCCGGTAAACTCTCTCACTGGTGAGGCGTGCGAAGAGAAAATATTTGATGCCGACATTGTAGGCGGAAAAGGTCCTGTTAAATACAAATACACCAAGATCACAAAAGACGGCGAAGAACATGTTTTACGTGATTACTGCGAATACAGCAGATTTGCAGGTATGTTCGAAACCGATATCGACTATATTGTTTTATATGCAACTGACGGTTACACGACAGAAAGCAAAAGGCTGAGTTTATCAATAACCGATGCATATCCGCTCACTTTAGGTACATTCCAAAGTTCTGAAGGCACCAATCTTAAAGTTGGTCAAAAAACAACCATTACTTTTAGGGGATTAAAAGGTTACGGTGATTACAGATACACATTAAAAATCAACGGCAAAACAGTATTAGATGACAGTGAAAAGAATTCATATGAACTTACTCCACAGTTCGTCGGAAGATACACTATAGAAATCAATATCAGAGATTGTCGTGGAAATACGCTTAAGAAAAAGGCTGTATTCAAAGCTTCATAATAAAGCCTATTAAGTAAAATTCCTGCACAGGACTGTGCAGGAATTTTATTATATTGTATATAATCTATTTTTTTGCAAAAAGTTTTGTTACTCAGAGTTATCATATAATTAATTATTTACGGTTAGAAGATTACTTAAGAGAATTAATAAATACTCCCGGATAATAATATCCATTTTTAAAATCCAAATCAGCACAGGCTTCGCATACGATTGTTTCTTCATCAGAGTTTAAACGGTATTTGTACATCGTACTTCTACCATTCGACGTAATGATAACATCATCTTTTATATGTATTTCCTCCATTACATCATCCAAAACATACTCATTAAGAATTTCTTCTTTTTCCATATCAAATACAACTACCTTTGATTTAGAACTATCAGATTCTCTCCAATTTGAATGAAGTATGTACAATAAATTTCCAGACTGACAACAGGCTTTTGCGTACTTCTCCGGCATCTTAACTCTTTTATATTCTCCTGTCAGTGTATCATATACAAAAATCCATTTCCTAATCGGGAAAAATAATTTATCATCATAAATACCTGCTTCATTTGCAGTTAACTGAACATACTCACTAATATCCATGACCGTATTAGAAGTGTTCGTTTCTACGTCCACCTCCTCCAATGTAATTTCATCACGTTCATCACCTGCATGGTCATAAAACGTATATATTTTTCCATTGCACACATAGATTTCAGTACACATAACATCGTCCAACACACACTCATCAAATTTCTTTGTGGTTCTGTCATATCGGTCAATATACGTCTTCATGTTAAGATTGGAAATCGTATATATGTAATTTTCATCTACTTTCATGTCACACACATTAACCCTGTCTTTTAACGATATTATGTTCTGTTCAACTGTTTTTAAATTAAATTCCAGCACTTTACAATCATCTTTGTTACCCCCCACTCCGAAAGACCTTGCATACAAATAATCATTCATGACAAAAGGAACATCATATCCATAACCTTGAATATTTGATACTGGGAGATGGTACTCCCCCACCTTTTCAAGTTTCTCATTCAAACAAACTATGTATGAATCCTTTTTTTGCTCTCCGCTCACAACAACTCCATAATCAAAATCTGTAATCAGCTCATTCTTGTATTGATGCGTTGTTCCGCTACAACCTGACATACTTAAGCAGATTGTCAGAACTGTTAGCATACTTATTATTTTTTTCATCCGTCTTCTCCTAACTTTCCTTTTCATACCTCAAAAAAGCTATATACTTGCCATGGTACTTTTTAGTGTTTACTTTGCAAAACCTGTCATTTTACAACCTCCCCCTTTATATCATGATAATGACAATATTGTCAACAATTATCTTCTGAATGTCGATTAAGTTTACTATAATATCATTTTTTCACCAAATAATCTTTCCCACACCATCTCGCCAAACATTAATCCCCTTCTGTTTACAATACTCAAGATAAGCTTTCTTCACTCTAGTCTTATTTCTGACCGGGATATTAACAGTTTCACCCGTATCCAATAAAATTTTATCGCCAATTTCCCTCACAAATTCAAAATTAACAATCGTACTTCGTCCTATTCGAAAAAAATCTCTGTTCTTCAATATATCTTCCCATTTATTAAGACTGACTCTTACCATCTCATTGTGAATAATATTTTTCTCACCCTTGCATTCCTTCATCTTTGATTCCACAACAGAATAAATATGTATAGAATTAATCTTAACTATATTCTTTCTATTCAGTATAATCTGCCTATTTCCGTCACATACCACAATTTGTCTTTCATTTGTTTCCTGAATTTTATTTTTTCTATCTGTTTTTTTACACATAATATTGTCTCATCTCCTGTTATAATCTATAGTTAATGTTATTTCTTGTTTTACTGCAACAATTTAACCTTCGCTTTTTTATTGTTCTATTTTGTAATTTTTTGATGCAGGATTAACGGAATTACAATCGATATAATCAATACAGCTACCGTACTGATAAGTACCGGTAAAAAATCCCAATGAAAATTCCATGATTCGTCATTCATCATGCAATACCCCACGGTTTCCACAAAAAGGGTTCCTGCAATACTGATTCCCATTATCAAAGCACCATAAACGGTTCCTTCTCCCAGAATCATACTTTTCATCTGTATACTGCTCATTCCTATTTTTTCTAACATTTCAAACTCTCTTTTTCTGTCTAAATATGATATAATCAGCATATTCACATAAACAAATCCCCCTACTGCTACACAACAAAGCGCAAACAATATTGAACTGTTTTTTATCATATCTCTTTCCGCTAAATATTTTTCTCTCCAGCCTGTTTTCGATTCAAACTGAATCCCATCTAATTTATTATCTATATTTTCATGATTCTTTGTTTGAAATAAATATCTCATTGGTGAATCATCGCATATTGTCAGGTATTCTTTTGAAGGCAGATAAAATACAAGTTCATGCCCCGGATATGAATAACTGTTATTTTCAGCATAAGTATGATTAACGATATAAATTGCCATAATTTCATATTCTTTTGTTTTCTCTTTCCCTTCAATGGTAACCTTGTCACCAACATTATAATATTTCCAATCCTCTTTGATATCTCCCTGGTATTCCACCGCACCCGGATTTCTTTCTAATCCATAAATAATATAATTACCCGTTGCTAATAAATTATAATCAATTTCACCTTCATAAAGGTTCATCAATCCAACAACATAATCATCCGCACCATATAAATTCACAAAGTACTGTCCCGATTCATTTTTCTCAAATTCCTTCCCATAAAACATCTGAAACGTTGATTTTTCAGGTAATTGATTGGTTCGTAAACTGCATCTTTTCTCATTCAGATTATGATAAAGACAGCCTCCTTTTTCGTATGCCTCTAATTCTTCTACACTTTTGATATCCCTTTAATCCACCACTTCTGAATCTGTTCTTATTTCATCACTTCTCGTATCAATGCCTGTCAGAAAATAGTCGGCTGCAATTGCTTTTTCTATATAGGAATCTGAATTATCACAATAACATACAAATAAGATTCCGCAGCATGCAATCAGCCCTATACAAATAATGCTCACAATAAAACGCATTTTTTCTTGATTTCGCGCTACATTTTTCCAAAATAAAGGCGCATTCTCTTTTATATTTTTTCTTTCTATTTCTTGTTTCTCCTCATAACGCTGTTCCAAAAATTTCATCTGCACTTTATAAGCAATTCCCGCTATAATTACTTCCATAAACACAGTTATTAAATTTTGCATCCATAACGCTTTCCCATGATACAAATATGTTTGTATCAGATAATTCCCGATTATCAAACTCAGGAGCACACTTACAACAACAAAAATCAAATCAATACTCCGCACTATTTTCTCAGATTCCTGTCGCATGATTCCTATTTTATATAAACTTTTCCAAACATCCCTATCAATCATAATCTGCATTTTGAATACTGTCGCAACAATCATATATACAAATAATACAGCAAATAGAATGATTCCTGCTCCAACAAAAGAGTTCATCTCACATCCAAGAAAAACGCTGATTAATAGGAATACAAAACTACTCATCAGGATAACAGTGTGTATAACTATCTGAAATATATGTCTGTGTATCATTCCTTTTATTAATTTCATGTTTCCAGCCGTCCATCCTCTATTCTAATAATCATATCCGCTTTTTTCGAAATGCTTTCGTCATGAGTTATCATGCAAATAGTTGTATCTAACTCCTGATTACATTTTTGAAATAAATCCATCACCTCTAAAGTGTTCCTTCTGTCTAAATTACCTGTCGGTTCATCTGCAAGCAGTACCATCGGTTTCATAATCAATGCCCTTGCAATAGCAACCCTCTGACGTTGTCCGCCTGACAGTTCTTGGATTGAGGAAATACATTTCTCCTCAATTCCGAGTGTTTTTACTATTTCATCAAAATATGCTTCATCCACCTTCTCTTTATTCAACTTAACAGGTAGTAAAATATTCTCTCTTACATTCAGAATTGGCAGCAATTCAAATTCCTGAAATACCATTCCTATATGCTCTCTTCGGAATCTCTTTCTTCCTTCGAAAATTCCGCTATATTGGTTTCTCCATACAAAATTTCACCACTATCCACATCTTCTATCCCTGCAATGCAATTTAGAATTGTTGTTTTACCGCTTCCTGACGTCCCTAGGATAGAAACAAAACTTTTTTTAGGAATGGATACGGATATCCCATGCAGAATTTCTGTCCGGTTTTCATCACGTCCATATGATTTGATAAGATTTTTGACTTTTATCATCAATAACACTATTTCCTTTCCTTGACAGCACACATGTAGCCCATGCACAAGCATAACTATTGCAGTTTACAGTTTTTGTATAGCTTTCATCTTTCCACTTCAACCATTTTTGCCCAGAAACCAAAACCTGATTTTTTCTTTTATTATATATCAATATATGCTTCATTTTAATTTTTTTTACCCAATTCTTCTATAGTACCTTGACCCTCAACCATACCATTCCGAATATATATTATTTTATCGGCATACTCTAACACATCCTGATCATGGGATATCATCAACACCCCTTGCTTCATCTGTTTCAATTTCCTCATTATTTTTTGCTTCGATTCTATATCCATGTTAGAAGTGGGTTCATCCATGCAGATAAATTCTCGCTTACTTGCCAATGCTCTTGCTATACATATTTTCTGTCGTTGTCCCGCAGAAAGATGTTCACCATTTTCTCCAACATTATATTCCAAACCTTTTTGTTCGATTAATTCATGTAACCCACATACCTCTATAATTTCTTCCATTTCTTTTTCTGTTATATCTTGATGGAGGCAAATGTTATTTTTGATTGTATCATGAAACAAATAAAAATCGGTTAATACTACAGCTAATTTGTTTAGATAACTATTCATATCAAACTCTTCTATTTTTCTATCGTTTACCTTTACATTCCCTTCCTTTTCCCTTTCCAAACGTAATAATATATCCATAAAGGTTGTTTTTCCACATCCATTTTTACCAAATATTAAAACTTTTTCACCTTTTTTTATGTTGAAATCTATTCCTTTTAAAATCTGTTCTTCTCCGTATGAAAAAAAAACTTGCTCCATTTTGATTGACGAAATTGTTTCCATTTTTTTTGTTGATCCATTGGTTCTTCTTCTTGTAAATATGTTTCAACTCTTTGTAAAGATGGCTTTATTCCAGATAACACAAAAAAAATATTCAATACTGATGATAACGGTGCAAGGATATACGTACAATAGGTTATAAATACAATAATGGCTCCAATTGTTATTTTTTCATTTTCCGCATACATTACTCCTACAATATAGATTCCAACTATAACTAATTCTATAAGCAGCTGATCTATATTCATATTTATAAATGTAAGAATACTTCTTTTTTGAGCAGCTTTCATTTCGTTTTCTATTTTTGCCTCAAATTCTCGACTTGATTGTTCATATAATCCCCAAAGTCTGATATCTTTTATCCCCCCAATATATTGACCAATCCATTTCGAGAATTCTTGAATTGACTGAATAAATAATTTCATGATGTTCATATTTTTCTGACTCATAAAATACACTTCCAACAATCCGCTCTTTGTTCAGACCAATCATAAACGAAATAAAATACATTAAAAAAGATAAAACTGCATATCGGATTACTATTTCAATATTTTTTTCATATAAACCGTCATCTATGATTTTTTGAGTAATCAATGGCTGTATGACATTAATACCTGCTAAAATTAATAATAACACTATTACAAGTGCTATTTTCATTCTATTCTTCTTGATTTCATTTGATAATATTTTCATTTTATTTTTCCTCAAATAAAGAGTGAAGCCTAAACTTCACTCTTCCATTTTTATTAGCCAACCTTTGGTGCAAATGCAATCTGCGAAGAGTTCTATTTCATGTCAAGTTACACTATTGTTACCTCCTTGACCACTATAATGCACTCCCAGATTCTATTTGTATCGAATTTTCGAGATAGATTTTTCATGGATGACGACATTTTTTAGTGCGTACAAACACATTAAAAATCAACGGCAAAACATTATTATATGACAGCGAAACTAATTTTTTTCTACGGTTTCCGTTTCACTATCCTCATCAGCATCCGCTGTCTCTTCTACATTTTCAGAAGTTACTTCTGTCACAGTCTCACTCTTTTGGTTTACTCTCGATGTAAAGCTGCTCTCCCCTTCCTTATCCGTCAGGGTAATTACAAGAATAATAGCAAGCATCACAAATGTATAACCAAAGGTGATTCCCAGCGCAGCAACAAACCCTTTATTTAACTTAACCCACATTTTAAACTGTTTCCACATTCTAATTCCCACGCCTTTCTTTCCTGTTCGTCAATTTAGAAATAAATCTTGTAAGCAATGTCTTATTACCACTTTTCTTACGTTTGTAAACCATATATCCTGTTAAAGCACCTAAAAAACTAAGAACCAGATAAAGAAGACTCATCGGAACCATATGGTAATATCCAAAAACCATACAGGACGGCACAAACAAAAGGCCTGCAGCAACCGGTACATACAACCTGAAGCTGTTCTTTACACTATGAAAATAACACGCAATAAAAGAATATACGGTATTCACATATAAGAAAATATAATAAAATACTTCTTCTGCTCCTTTTAAGTACACCATATTAAGCAGGGGAAGTATATAATAACACACAACACCAAATATCATAACAATGTACAAATGTCTTATAGCTTTTTCTTCCGCTTTCTTAGCTTTCGAAACGCTATCCATCTCTGAATATTCATTCAATTTTTTCATAAAAAAATCCTCATTTCTAATAATTATTCTGTCTTATGTATCTACTCCAATATCGCAAGGATAGCATCATAATCAAAGTTATCAGCATATTTACGGATTTCAGATAACTTCTCAGCATCCGCATCAGGCATCTTATACTCATCAATCTCTGCAAATATGCAGTCAATCATTTCACAATCCATATCATTTGAAGCTTCCTTCAATCCCTCATAAACCCCCTGTATAAACATTTCATCCGCAACAGGTTTATCAGGATCCGTTAAAGATGTATCCGCAGCACCCCTGCTGCCTGCCAAAGCATCCGCTATCTGACTTTCAAGTTCCAGACAATCTTTTACAAATTCCTCATGATTAGACAGGATATATTCTATGTTTTTTTCATTTGCTGCATTTTCAAGTCTCTGGGCAGCATCTGCCAGTTCCATGGCTCCCACAAGCTTTGCTGAACTTTTAAGTGCATGAACTTTGATTGTATAGTTCTCCCAGTCTTCTGAAAAATAGTACCCTTTAATCTCATCCATCTTCTGTTCTACCGACTCGCTGAAAATCTTTGCAACTGTTATAAAAGCATCCTCTGAACCACTGTTTTTAAGAGCTGATTCACTGTCAATTTTTTCGATATTATCATACCATTTCTCAGGCTCAACCGATTCAACAATATTTTGATTCTCATTCGTTTCATAATGCGCTTGAGTAACTTCTTCAATATTATCTTCGATTATATTATAGTTGCAATTATCAACATCCTCTATTCTATCAAAAATTGCTCCAAGATTATAGTCTCTCATAGATTTAGTCATATATAAAAATCCCAATGTGCCACCACCACAGTTTGTCGCAACACTCGCAGACACCTTTTGGAAAATAATATGATCAAATTTTCTAATCCTGTTTATCTCTTTTTCGACCCATATTAATCTTTCTTCATCCAACCCTACATATGCGACAAACAAAAACGAAGTATCCGGAACAATATTTTTTGATAAAGCTCTCTTTATATATTTCCTGTATTTTCTTTCTTCATCTCCCATAAACATCCTGCTTATCTTTAATTTATCATTTTTAACCTCAAGTACAGGGCTCATCCAGGCGGTTTTCAAAACACTGTTCATACGTTCACTGATTCTGTCACGTCTTGCCATTGCATCAGTATCTTTAATAAGGAAACTGCATCTGATATATTTCTTAGCTTCTTCAACTTCAGATAATATCCTGTCGATAGGAAGTTTCTGATCTGCAAGCACCGCTGCAATCATTGCAAGAATACCGGTAGCACTTGAAAGCAGCTCTGAATTTATGATTGTAACATTTTCAAATGCCTTCGCCGCTTTCTTTGCACGTTCAAATTCTCTACTGTTTCCTGAAGTAAGCGTTATAAATATCAGATGATGGGCTTTTTTTAATTCTGAAGAGAAGAAACGTATATATTCCTCCTCCGTCGGTGCATCAGAAGATATCGTCCTCAACTCATCACCCATATATCTCAAAATTTCCTCCGAATCAATATCAACATTATCAAAAAACGTAGCTTTATCAGTAAATATTTTACTCGGAATCACGCTGATATCAAGATCGTTTAAAACAGACTTTGGCAGATCAGCCATACTGCCAACTGCAATTGTAACAGCCTTTTTTCTTGAATATCTGCTCGCTGTACTGATTGAAAATCCCGACATTTCAGTTGCCGTATTTCTTTTAACTTTTTCTGCAGGCAGATATTTAAGAAGCATCTCTTCAAGCCGGCTTCCTGATACCGGCTTTACAAGGTAATCATCAAAACCAGTAACATTATAAAGCTCTACATTATCACTACCGGCATTCGCCGTAAGAACTATAATCGGAACATTTGAATTCAAACCGCCTTTATCATTTCTTATTCTTTTATAACACTCAATACCATCCATTTCCGGCATAAGATGATCCATAAATATTACATCATAGCGTTTTTTCATCGTACGCATAATTGCCTCATGACCCGAAACAGCCAGATCTATAGTCATCTTTGTTCCCTCTAGAAGTTTCTTCTCCACTTCGAGATTCATCTCATTGTCATCAACTATCAGGATTCTGGAATCAGGCGCAAAAAAACTATGGGAAAATTTTTCCACATTTGAAATATTCCCCGAATTGCTAATACTTAGATTTCCTATACATTTTTCTGATGAAACACCCTGTTTTAAAGACACTGTAAAAGTCGAACCTTCTGAATACACGCTGTTAACAGAAATCTCTCCACCCATCAATTCAATGAGCTGTTTAACTATGGAGAGTCCAAGTCCTGTTCCTTCTATAAAACGGTTTTTTTCCTCATCCACTCTCTTAAAAGTATCAAAAAGATGTGGAAGCGCCTCCTTTTTGATTCCCATCCCCGTATCAGAAATACTTACTTTCAATAAAACATCCTTATCATTTACATTCTCACACTCCATATGTAAAGTAACCGACCCTTCCCTCGTATACTTCACGGCATTGTTTAACAGATTTATTAGAATCTGTTTAATCCTTATTTCATCGCCAAAAAGAGTTTCCGGAACATCAGGATCAATATCAGCACGGAAATCAAGACCCTTTTCCTCTGCCTTCAGCCATATCATATTCACGATTTCCGACAAAAGCGATGCCACACTATAGTTTACGGGTATAATATCCATTTTACCCGCCTCAATCTTACTGACATCCAGGATATCGTTAATGAGTGCCAAAAGCATTTTACCTGCTCCCTGTATATTTCTTGCATCTTTCTTAATCTCTTCCGAAGCATCCTCCTGTCGCATTATTACCTCATTTAGTCCGAGCACCGTATTAATCGGGGTTCGAATTTCATGACTCATGCTCGAAAAGAAACGATTCTGTGCCTTGTTAAGTTCTTCCAGCTCCATGGACTTTTCTCTTGATATCTCATTCTCTTTTCTATACATACGTGCATTGAAAGAAAGCAGTACACAAAACATAACATTTACAATGAGCATTCCGGACAGTGAATCGATAAAAGCACTCTTTCTTGAATACTCTGTAACCATATCCGGATTATAGTATGCCATTATCCAGCATGTGTACAACATTACAGAATAAAAAACATTCATTATAAATTGTGTCCTGCCCTCAAGAATAATATTAATATAGATTGATATAAGCAGTAACGATACCGGTGCTCCACTGTTAATTCCACCGTTGGTAAAAAACGTAATTGGCAATAATGCAAATACCAATATTATAGATATCACTATTTTTGCACTTTTTATTTTATTTTTTTTGATTGTATAAAATACATACAAAGCCAAAAAAGATACACTTATCAATATTGTCAATGCCGAAGAAGTAGGTTTATTCATCAGAAAACCCAAAGGAATTCCAATAAAAACTAATTCAGTAATAAGAAGTGTAGAAAAAATGACAAATGTCCTGTCCTTCAAATTTATTGTTGAATCATACATATATTTTTTCAGATGTATTAACTTTTTTCTAAGCTTCATCGCCCGCTCCTCCACTTATATCAGACCATTTTTTCGTAGTTCACGCTTCATAACATGCTCAAATTCACCTATATCTATAGGTTTTGCAATAAATCCGTCAAATCCCTCACGCATAAACATTTCCTTTGCACCACTTAAAGCATTGGCTGTAAGTGCGACTACAATCGGATTTCTTCCATCTTTTTCGGCTACGTGTCTTAACTGTTTCATAGCCTCAACTCCATCCATCTCCGGCATCATATGATCCATGAAAATAACATCATAGTCATCCACTTCATACTTGCGGATTGCTTCCATTCCACTCTGTGCCGTCTCAACAATCATTTTATATTCTCCAAATAAACCTGATGCAACTACCAGATTCATCGGCTCATCATCCACTACAAGAGCTTTAACCCCCTCAAAATCCACCTTTTCTTCTTTCTTTAAACAATCCCCATTCATAATCTCTCCATTGAGTATACGCGAAATCTTAAATGCACAAACCGGCTTTTCTACAACCAGAATTTTACTATACTGCCTTATATCATTTAATGAATCGACTGTTACAACCACTTTGTATCCCTTATCTGCATTTTTCAAGAAATATTCAATGTCCGCTTCAAACTCTTTCTGTCCTATAAACATATGTGATATATCCAGCTCTTTGACAAGATGATCAACCTCAGCTATATCACCGGCAAAATAAATATTTGTCTTGAAACTTTTGTCAAGATCTGCCACCATATTTTTATAAAAAGTTCTGATCTGTGGAATCTTAAATCTGTCAAGCATTGCATAAAATATAATTCCCTGCTTTACATCATCATTTATCGAAATACATGGAACAGGATTTATTACTTTCTGTGGAATCGTAATTCTTACCGTGGTACCCTTTCCCTTATCACTGGTTATCATTACAGATCCATCCATCTTATGTACAAATCCGTATACTATCGGCAATCCTATCCCTATTCCGCCCGTGCTCCTGTTACGTTTCTTATTAACCTGATACATTCCCTTTGAAACTCTGGCCATATCCGCTCTCGTCATGCCTATTCCCGTGTCAGCGATTTCAACAATAAAATTCACCCCATAGTCCTGCGGTTCAGAGTATACTTTAAGATTAATACCGCCTCTGCCTGTAAATTTTACCGCATTATCAAGAATGTGCCTGAAAAGTTTATGCATTTTTTTAATATCGCCATAAAGCATAGCCGGAATATCCGGCGAAAGATTCACGACAAGCTCAAGCTTATTGTTTTTATAAACTGTATTATAGTAAACCATCACATCATTAATGAGTGAAAGCATCATATAGTTTTCTTCCTCAAGCACAAGCTCTCCCCTTTTAATCTCCATATAATCCTGTATATCTTCTATCTGATTTGCCAGTCTTATGCCTGCATCTTTGATAGAATCAAGCTCACCCCTTTTAGTATCTTTCATCATCAATGTCGTCATACCGCTTATAACATTAACCGGTGTTCTAAGCTCATGTGATAAATTTGCAAGGAAATCTTCCATATCATTGTCATTTTTTTTGACCGATTTCTGCCATTTATTAATATTATCTTTCTCCTGATTTCTAATAATGACCGTAATACGACTGAATATATACATAATCAATACCGTGCCGATATGAAAAATTATTCTCATCATTTCAAAGTTACTGACTTCAAGCTCTTTATTACTGTATAATAAATATAACTGTAACATCATGACAATTATATACTCAATCAGAATCATATTAAGCATAACGGTTTTATCAATAATAGTAAATGTGACCATAAAAAGAACCGCAGAAGCAGAAATGTCAAACAGAATTCTATCATGTATACCATGATAAAATAATAAAAATGCAGCATATGCATAGTAAATCCACATCCTCGCCATAGTAGGAATCTTAACCGTAATATGTACATGCCACAAAACCGCCCCCGCTACCAGAATTATCCATGGTACCCAGATTTCCCATTTTCCAAAATAATTCTGTACGATACATATAATACCTGCTAATGATGTGATCAGCACTACCAGACGTTCTTTTTTTATGTCTTCCATCACTTACTCCTTTCAAATCCCCTCGCCAGATTGTATGATATTATCTTCCTAAACTACGCAAACTGCCCCGCAAGTAATTTCAACAGATTTTCTCTGGTAGTCGATTTAATTATATATCCATCCGGATTTAACTCCATCAACTCTGCAACTCCTTCCGGCGTATCAAGACCTGTAAGGAATATAACCGGAATATTCTCTAAATCAGATTCTGATTTTAACATACGGAAAACCTGCGGTCCGTCAACTTCCGGCATCTTGTAATCTAACAGAACAAGATCCACCTTATTTCTCTTTAAATAGGATACAGCCTGCATTCCTGCAGTGGCAACCCTTACGTTGTAGTACTCCTTAATCCATTCCATTACCAGTTTTGCATAAGATGGATCATCATCCACTATAAGTATTTTTTTCTTTTCAATATTATGTGAACCGGAATTAATTTCCTTCATAACCGTCTGTCCCAATGTATTAACATCAATCGGTCTGTCCAACCACAAATAATCTTTTAATACCGGAAGCTTTTGTATAAGTTCATTATGATATGACTTTTCTCCTATAAGCATCATTTTGCTACCGCTCTTCACAATAATATCACTCATTTGAGATAGTTTGTCTAAAAATAATCTATTATCTGCCATATCATCTGAAAGATATATCATAAAGAATGGTTTGTCTTTTTTCCATTCTTCTATTTTACTTAAATCATTTACAACGGTTGTCACATTTAATGACATCTCCGTAAGCTTCTTCTCCATTACCTTGGCAACTACACTGTATTTAAAAAGCACAATTATTACATTTGTACGACTTACTTCATTCATACCCGTTACCACCTTTTTATATTTTTTTATCTATATACTCTTTTATCTATTCTAATTCTTGTTTTATATATATGTCAACACATATTTCTCAAGTAGTTTATATATATTATTATCCTTTAGTAAATATATTTTTATACCCTCTCTCTTCATAATCTTCTACTGCCTTTCTTACATAAGTCTCTATAGATCTCATAACCGGATGATTAACCGGGTTTTGATATATTATCATAAGATTTCTCGGGACACTGCCTGAACCACCAAGCTAATTACCTAGTAGAGCGAATAATAAACAGGACTAAGTTCTCCGGTTATATGTACCCACATATAAATTTTGCTACCAGCCGGTCTGCCGTCATGAATGACTTCCAACGGGGTTTCATCACATTGATTTACATGTGCTTTCAGTTGGTGTATTTTCATCAAATCATACACCGGTTTTAAAAAGCGCTCTGCCGACCAGACAGTCCAGTTTGATATAGTCTGCTTCGAAAGATTCAGTCCATTCATCTTGAAGTCTCTGGAAACACGATCCAGCGGGTTACTGTTTACATACTTCGCATTAATAATCGCTGCTTCCAGAGATGCTGTGGCAATACTGCCACGAAACAGAGTGTCAGGATAATCACCACGCAAAAATTCATCCTGATGTGCACCGTCAGTTCCAACATATACTTTATATCTTCTTCACGTTGTCCTTTTTTCTTGTGTTTACGTGTTTTCTTTACTGTATCATCAATAACATCATCAACCGTTGGCTCAGAAATCTGCTCATCACAGCATGCTTCTGCTTCGTTAAAAAACGACAGTTGTCCTGCGATTTCAGTCAATGATTCTGTACGTCGCCCATAACGCTACTGATTAGCAAGACGAATCTGTTCCATAAGATTCTCGTAATCATGCTCAAGTTTATCCAAACGATCCTGTAATTCATAAATAACCGTATTTTTATCTTTATGATTCATTCGATTCAGTTCATCTTCTGCAAATTTCCGACACATAGAAAACACCTACCTTAAGTATTATTAACAGCAACCTATCGGAAATATCACCTAAAATGCTGATTGTAACCCCATTGTAACGGATAACAGCTACCGGATTATCATCAGATTCTACTGTTAATGCTGTACAATCAGGTGTTGCTTTTTTAGGTAATTTCATTTCTGCAAAGGTAATATCAGTACCGGGATGTTTCTTTGCAACCATAGGCTGCATTTGCTCATAGGCTTCTTTACGAAATTTACGAAGTCAGTAATAATAAGCTTTTTCTTTTACACCGTTGTCAGAAAGCCATTGTTTAACAGTAACTCCTTCCTGCCTTTCCTGACACTGGGTAACAATATTTAACCAGTTCGCACGGCGAACATCGTGAGTGGTTTGATCCATGTTTTTTCTGCCTCCTCTAAAAAACCACTAGTTTTTTCGTGCTTTTTAGAGTATCTCACAAATATCCTAACTATCCTAGTATAGTCGTAGGATTTGACGCTTACATTATTTCCCGCTCTTCAATACTCACAATGTTCACCTCCTTTTACGCACAAAAAAAGACAAGGTGTATTACCTTGCCTTTAAAATTACAATACTTCCATCGTAATAGAATCTCCTGAATCAATTGCATAATATAAAAAATCTAAAATAAGAGAAAATACTTCTGATGTTTCTGGATAATTATATTTTTTGTTTTCATAAAGTAAAAGATCATCCTTATATTCTTCTAAATCTAATATATGTCTTTCACCAGAATATGCTCCTTCATCTTGATGATAATCCCGTGTAAATCCATGCCATCCCATTCCATTCATATTTGGACTATCAAATATATCTTCAAAATAACCATTCCAAATATGAATATTTAAAGTAGGATTTTCTACACTTTCTAATATTATTTCCTCTTCTCCCTCATAGCCTTCATAATATTCATAATTATTTTTCAACTTTCCAATGTCCATTATCTAATAATACCTCCTGTTCTTTTGTTGCCGTTCCTCTTTTTCTTGCAGCAATCGCCTGATTCCAAATATTGGATTGTCAACACTTTTTTAGACAACTTTTTTAAGGTTATTTTTCCGATATTGTACTGGTGTTTGATAACCAAGTGAAGAATGTATTCTGCAATGATTATA
>CAMHLZ010000003.1 GCA_946186125.1 uncultured Lachnospira sp.
TAAAAAAACATAATTTTAACAGTCAAAAGTGTTACAAAAATGCTTGACCACAACAGGTTTCACCTGACGAAAGAATAAAAGGAATTGATTCTTTCCAGTCAAGCTGGGCTTGTTTTCCGGGTGGTGTCTCATAACGCAATGTTATTTCATTTGATTTCGTTTTGTTGCCTTTTCTGAAATATGATTCAAACTCTTCATATCTTTTTAAATAATGTGCAAAGTTACAATACACACCTTTGTATCCGTGGTTATCTACGAGATATTGCCATAAAACTTTTCTGTAATAAAAAATCTGTTGGTTTCTATCTGAAAGTAGTTCTGAAATAATGTCATAAAACGGTTTTATGCAATCGTCACGATTTCTTGTTTCCGGCTTTTTATATCCATTTATATATTTGTCTACTGTACGCCTGTCCACCTCCAATTCTCTTGCAATTTGACTTTTATTAATTTTCAATGTCCCATCCTCCAAAAATGGTTGTAGTTTGTATAGATCCTCCACACTGTTAATTATAATGTCTGTTATGATTTTGTTTTTTAATATCATTATGAGCTCCTCCTATAGCTCATTAATCATAACTTATTGTACATTTTTATTCCATACTTTCTGTACATTATTAATTATAACTCTATAATAGCATCAATATCAAGCATCACCACCCCACTACGATCAGCCACTATACCCATCCCCCTATTCAACGACCCTGAAAGTTTCCAAATACGTTTCAAATATCTCTACATTAACCAACACCATCTTATTAAGCTTATATACAGCACCTGCATCCTTAGCCACCTTCTCAAATTTAGACTGAGACATAGAGTACATCTTAGCTCCCTCTTTATACCTTACAAATTTCTTTTGATCCACCTTGTTTTTATATGCTTTGTTCATATCACATTTCTCCTTGTATAACTTTATTTTAAGTAAAAGCATACATCGTAATCGCCTATCGAAGCACCCTAAGAACTTGCCAATCTTTTTCAAATCGAGTAGGCTGACTCCTACTCGATTTCGCACACAAACATTCCGCACTATCGTGCTTCATGTTCTTGCGACCGGCAAATGAAACTTTATACAAGTATAGTTTCGCTTGCCGGTCTTGTGCTACAAAAAGAGCCACTTCTCCAAGTTCTCTTAGAAAAGTAGCTCTAAAATAAGCAATCTATATTATCTTTCCAAATTTACAACAATAATTGCTGTACTTTTGATTTTGTAAGGCTCACAAGCCCCTATTTTACAGCATTTATTCCTTGACTGACTTCATCGTCGGGAATTTTTTCTCTTCCATTTTTATTCCTTTCATATCCCCATTTTTTCAGAATATCCGTCAGCATCTGAACTCCTCTGCATGAGAAACTGTTATAGGCACTGGACCAACTTCAAGAGAATACAGCCATATTCCCATATCATTGATAGTTCTCACGAATTCCTCAAGATCCAGGATGTCGTCTGTGATATCGTTGAGGCTTTTACTACAACAACCTTAAAATCAGCATCTTTCAAAACATCAAAGAGCCAACCAATTTCCTTTCTGTCATAATCACCTTCACTGGATGTATCTGCATACACCGTATCTATCATGACTCCGTTAGGAATTGTCTTTGCATTCATTTCCATAACCATCTGAGCTACATTTAATGGTGCTCTACGGGACTTCACAAAAGCAATGCCCTTTAGAAGTTCCTGATTCTCGTTGTTTCCTACTACATTAAAATTTGCTTTGTTCATAATGTTGTTCTCCTTTACATTGTCTGTATTGGAGAGTTTTGGCGCCGCACTCTCGTGGTGTGCTGTTCTCAAGCACATGTTTATTGTAGCCTGTGCACCACCAAATGCCGACCGTGTGCAGACGACAATTGTGTCGTGTCTACACGACATTTATTTGGAATAAAAAAAGAACAGTAACAGACCTTTTATAATCTATTACTGTTCTTATGTTTTATAGAGTTACAATAATCCATCCGGATTAGGATGTGTTTTAAAGTAGATATGTAAATTAGTATGCCTCTCCAAAGAATGTAAACCTTCTTTGATATACCTCCATGATGCGCCCATATTATCAGGTACTTCATTTACAACATCTGACTCCAAGAATGCTGGAAATAGATATTCTTTTCCTATAAATTTCTCATAAAATTCATCCGCATATTCTTGCTTTAAATCTTTGTCTAAATTAATCTCATTGTACAAGGCATGATCCAGATTGCAAGACATAAAATACATTTCATATGGAAATGATTTTATCATCGTCTGATTCAATAAATATTCCAGTATATCTCTCTTACCTTTATTTCTTTCTATTGCACGCTGTGGGTAAGTACAGCTAATATTGGTAGTTGAATATTCAAATGCATATGTTGGTCCATTTACGATAGCGGAATCTGGAATATATGCTCCATCCATATCAAATATTTGAACAATTTGTATAACGTCCGAATTTTTTAATTTCTTATCTTTAATTACTTCTTGAACAGTTTCATATATTCTATTCTCAACATTAGCTATAGTTACCGTTGGATCACTTGTTATATCTCCATTTGTAAATCCAAAGTCAATTTCCTTATTCTTTCTGTATATTTTTTTGAAAATATTTTCCAAAGCCGCCTTATCCGACGAACCTTCAACAATAAAGATAATCGTTTTTTTCTCTTTTGCCATAGTTACCCCCTATTCTCAGACTCTTGAAGTCTCTTCTCAAAATCAGGGGAAAATGTCAATTTACCTTGTTCTGTTCCAACTTTTCCAGCTTTTCGGAATGCATATCCCATCGCAAGCAGATCATCCTCATCGTACAGCTCTTCGTTTTGTCCTCCCACTGTAATTGCGCGGATATAAAAATCTCTCTTATTATGATTCTTTTCAATCCCCTTCAATCTGATATAGCGATTTTGCGGATTGACAGTTGAACATACAATATTTTTTGCATCTAACTTTTCCAGTATACGCAGATTATGTGATGTAAATATCAGCTGACCTTTCATCTCGCTATGCATCATCCCTAGCAATTCTCCAAGCAAATATTCAAATATTCCAGAATCCAGTTCATCAACAACCAGACAAACACCCTCATTATTGTATACAGATATAAGGTAATTCAAAATAGATATGATACGTTTAATTCCTTCAGATTCATATCGCAACAAAAATTCTTTTCCGTCTCTAACAGAGTATACCTCTACCTGAATTGCCTTTGTTCCATCAGGACGTTCTAATTCCATTTTCTCTTTCAATCGAATCTGTAAATTAGGTATTACTGATTTAATTGCCATATTAATTGCATCAACAACTATCTTCACCTGTACATAATCTTCTTGCGGTATTTCTGTTACACCCGAAATGGCAAGTGGCATAATCGCCTGCATAATCTCTGTTTCGGTCTCCTTGTGCACATTGATTGGGATAATCAGATTATTATTGATAGTTCCTAACTGGTTAACTTTAATCACATTAAAGTCAACATAAGCAAACTGTAATATGCCTAAAATAACATTTCTAAAATCTCTAACTTCCATACTGTCTTCTAGTTTTTCAATATTGGCCTTTACAAGTTGATTAAAAAAAACAGAAATATTCTTCTGGGCACAAATGAGCGCTAAATTCTGCATATTTGTCAAAAAAGGAATAGCACTTAAACTTGATAAATGATTAGATGTTACACTGATATTGTGTGTTTCTAAAACATCCGTATTTCCATAATAAGGATTACAAAAAGAAATATCTCGTTCCGATTTCCAAGACGCCCCTCGCTTCCAATACCGTAATTCCTCCATATAAATTTGAATTGCCTTTTCTTTCTCATCTACCCGTAAAGAAGCTTGATAAACCACCTTATATTTTTCTTCTCCAATCCAAACAAAGAATTCCGTACGGATACAGCTAGTACCGTCTTTTGACAAAATGCCTTCATACATCTCGTAATTTATAGAACTTCCTGTAAGTATTTGTCTTAACATATCTAATGATTCTACTAATGCTGTTTTCCCGGAACCATTCTGTCCGTAAATGCCTACAATGTCTGTTTTATCACACATCGCTTTTTTATTGATGCTTCCATAATTCATATACATAACATCTCCGTACGCAACGTTTTTTATATTGCGTATTTCAGAGCGCATAATTCTTACTTTATATTTATTTTCCATGGTTATTCTCCTAACACATAAGCACTTTTTACTTGCTCTTCTATTTTATACTAATTCCGACATTTTGTCCATACTGATTATCGTTTTTGTTCCTTTTCAAATATTAGTATATGTACAATCATACAAAATATTCATTTTTTACGGAACGCCACGGAATAAATCGTTCGTCAAACGTTCAACTTCTGTTGACCGGTAGTCAACTCAAAAAAGTAAAAAAGAAAAGACGTATGAAACCAAATGTCTCATACGCCTCATAGGATTTATGATTATAACTTTGTAAATTCATCAAGCTGCTTATCTACATCTCTTCCGGAATACATAACCCGAATCACTGTAACCAATTTCTTTGTCTTATCGGGGATATAGAAAATAACATAATTATCAACAGGCACAACTCGTGTATTTCGACTCTTCCAGGGCTCTCTTTCATATTGCCGGAACTTCTCCGGATACTCTCCCAAGGAAAGGATTTTTTCTTCGATCCGGTCAAGCTGTCCGGCTGCATTCTCAGGCGAAAGAAGATCAAATGCTATATACTCAAAGATACCGCGAAGATCGTTCTCAGCCTGCTCCGTAAAGGTAACATCATATTTCATACATTATAATCCCTTCGGATATCCGCAAAAACCTGAGCTGCAGATTTGGTACGCCCTGCCTGCATATCCGCATATCCTTTCTCAAGTTCCATGTCCAAAGTCTCTGCGTTCATTCTCGAAATATCAACAGGTCTCGCAGTTGGAATCTTTACCTCAAACGGAAGCCCCCTATTTAGAATGATCTGCTTATAAAACATATTGATAGCATTAGATGCCGGGATCCCCAAAGTAGCCAGAATTTCCTCAGCCTGTTCTTTAACATCCGGCTCTATTCTTACATAAAGATTTGCTGATTTAGCTGCCATATCATCACGCCCCTTTCTTTTACCCATATTATAAGTCAATGTACGGACAAAAGCAATACATTTTTCAAATCAGTGCCCTGATCTGCTTCAAAAGAATCTCTCTTACAGACTGATCCTTCACATCTCGCAACAAACCAAGCGCTTCGTCCGCAAATCCATCATTATTATCTGCAAAACCCAGCAGATGTAAATGATAAAATAAGAATGTAGGATTTATCGCATATAAAAATGTCGATAAGAATGACATGGCGACAGTTGTTGCCGAAAATTTAAAAATGATGGACAATCTTCTGCTTTCAAGAAAAGTGATTGTTTCACAAAAGGAAGCCACAAAATCAGAAGAGGCTCTTATTGCATACATTAACCAAAGCAAATATGGCATATGGATTATAAAGAACTATGCTCATTTATCAGCAACCGACAGGTTAGTATTTATCAAAGCCATGAATGAAGTACTGCCGTACGTAGAAGACAGCGAAAGTTTTATATCTCATATCAAATCTTCAATGAAAGAAAACCTTTGCAAAAATCTCGCGCTTGACTGTTGGATTAAAGACTTTATGTGTACGGAAAAATCATTACATATACTTACAAATGAAGGATTTGAGTATTTTAAGAAAAAATATTCTGGCGAAATATCAGAATTGCTTAATAAAAGCATTTTAAATGAATATGAATACAAGGAGGCTGCAGTTAAATAAATACTTAAAAATAAAAAATACTAAACAAAGGAGAATCAATGAATACATACAATAGTTTAATAAACAATCTTGAAGCGCTTGAATTGAAGAGATTTAAGGAAAATCTTGATACTTACCTTGATATGATTGCAGGTGGCGAGAAGACTGTGCTGGATGCAATATTCGAGTTAACAAACAGTGAACTGGACTTTAGAAAGAATCAGCAGGTACAAGGCTGCGTTAAGGTAGCAAACTTTCCTTTTTTGAAAGAGATAAATGAATTCGATTTTAGTTTTCAACCATCATTAGATAAAGCAAAAATAATGGATTTGATGACACTGAGATTTATTGAAAACGGAGAAAATATAATATTTTGTGGAACACCCGGTGTTGGTAAAACAAATCTGGATGTATCTATAGGTATAGAGGCAGCTAAACATAGATATTGTGTATATTTTATAACATTTCAGGATTTAATATCACAGTTAAAGAAGGCATCCTCAGAGAATAGATTAGAAGCGAGAATTAAGTGGTTTTGCAGATACAAACTACTGATAATCGACGAGCTGGGATACCAAAAAATGGACGTTGATTTAGCAAATCTGTTTTTTAATTTAATAGCAAAAAGATATGAAAAACTATCAACGGTTATAACTACAAATAGTCCATTCTCAAAATGGTCAGATATATTTCAGGAACCTGTTTTGACTAATGCCCTGCTTGATAGACTTTTGCACCATTGTTCGGTTGTGAACATAAATGGTCCTTCATATAGGTTGAAGGATCAATTGCAATACATGACTGAGGATGCCTAAAAATATCATATAAGAATGTAGGTTTTCCGACATTCTTATATGATAAAAAAACTACATTTTTATATTGACATTTACAATAAAAGCCAATGTCGAGGCACGTGAGAGGCATGAGAGGCATTCGCAGCAGAGGAATACCCATAGACAACAACCGAGAGTTCCAAAGCCATAAAAAAAGAGCCTGACATCAAGCCAAGCTCTCTCACCTCAATAATCAAATTATAAAACTTCGTTCAAAGGTTTCCAACTATCATTATGCATATCATCTACATATTCACTATTATTTATATATAGCTTGTGATTCATATTTCTTACGAATCCCCAATGTAACTTGAAAGCCTCAGCATAAGCCTTTAATCTAATAAACTTATTTAACACTTGAGGGTCAATATTGTTATCTTGGTTACCACGTTGACCACCCTTTGCCTCAATTATCCAAACAGTACCATCCTTCTTTCTCAGGATGTAATCTGGATAGAACAACTTCTGTCTATCTGAAATACCTGCCATATATACGAGCGAAAGATATTGCTGTCCAGAATCACCATTCTTATAAACCCAATCGATGTCTTGTTTATGCTCCTCACAATATTGTTCAAACATTATTTCTGAGTCAGACTTACCACAAGCTGAAGTCACATAACCAGCTGTATAATCCTTATAAGCCGATGATTCAAACACAGAATGGTCACGCTCAACAGGATCAAAATGATATAGTTCTTCAAGAGGTAGCCTAAACTCTTCAGTCTTAGGCATCAAAAGCCTATTTTGAACTGTAACTTCCGAAGCAATAACCCTTAACTCCTCTTTTATAAGATGACTATTATTGATTACAAATGCATAATATTCTCTCAAAGGAAGTCTCAACAGTTTCTGGCTATTATTTTGAAACTTAATACTAAATAATTTATCAAAAATTCGTCTTAAGGTTCTTGCTTCTACACCTAATACATTTTTGAATTCATCAAATGTATGCCTTAGCTGCATACCATGTTCATGTGTATCAACTGGCGTTCTTGTTTCAATATTACGAGCAGACTCAGGTAATGAATCTATAGTTGTAAACACGCCACCAACTATTGAACCAAACAACTCATCGCCAAACTTATAACCTCTGCCAGCCAATTTCTTCATGTTTAATTCTTTGTCATTATCTAAAGAATACTCGTTAATAAATCGATTTCTAACAGCATGATAAACCTGCCTGTCATCAGCAGTTCCACCATCCATATCACGAAGCTCTTTAGTCAAAACAAGGTCTCTGCACTTTTCTTTGAGAAATAATCTTTTAGGAATATAAGCCTTATCTAATCCAGTAAGTAAACCAGTTTTATATTCTTGGTCGAAAGTATAAACATAGCACATGTCAAGAACTGAATCCTCATAATGATGTGCCTCAGGCATTCTACGAATTCTTCCTATCGTTTGAACTTGAAATGCCTCGTCTCCACCTTCACGAAGTTTTACCAAAATCTTAGCACGAGGGCAGTCCCAACCTGTATTAATTGCCTGCTTAATAAATAAGAAATCCAACTGACTGTTATTATCTGTAAGATTTTCTGGAATATCTCCCTTATCACCAGAAAGCCATGCTGCAACAGTTTTATTCTTCCTTGTATAACCCATATCCTCAAGTTTAGATTCTACTGCCTCAATTTTTTCTGGAGAGCCATTAGGAAACTGAATTAAAACTAAAGGTCGAATCACTTTTCCAATGTTATTATAATGTTCAATTATCTGTTTACGCTTTTTATCTGCTAACTCAAGCAATATAGCATCATCCTGAGCTATTCCATCCTCGATATCTTCATTTACAGAAATTGCCTTAGTAATAAGACCTTCATCTATAACATCTTGCTCATCTATTTCTTTATATTCAACATCTCGATTAGCAACTGTTGTAGCTGAAACACGAATAATATGACTAGCAGAAAAAGCATCTATAATATCCCTAGCCTTAGCTGTATTATTTGAGTGTTCCTCATCAACTATGATTATGAAATTCACATTATGATTATGAGCTTGTTTTATTCTCTCATATAGGTTTTTCTTCTCACCATCAGTAATAGCCTTATTACCTTTTTTTGTAACTCTCTCCCAATTAATAAAGGAAACTGAGCCTGCTTCAAAACCATTTTGTAAAGCATCAAACAAATCGTTTGTTTGTCTTGATGAATATAATTCACGCATTTTATTATAACTCTGTTCCTCAAGGTCTCCCTTACCTGGGCAAAGCCAAATAAAAGCTGTATTAGTATCATAATTACTCAGATATTGCTCAATATACTGAATTAGCATAATTGTCTTACCAGAACCAGTCGGAGCCTTGAGTACAACTGTCTGTTTTGAAGACGGATTAAGAGAAGTATTAATAAGCCAATCTATAGCTTCAGTCTGGAAATTAAACTGTCTTATCATAGCTCACCCACCTCCCTTAACTCTGACTCAAAATAATAATCAGGTATAATATGAACTGGAATATTAGAAAATGCATTCTCCTGTTTAGAAGTAAGAAGAACTGAACTGCTTATATATATACCCTTACACTTTTCAAGTCTTTCTTTATCAGCCTCTAAAGTATCTGCTTCTTCATCTGTAAAAAGCAAAACATACTTGTCATCATCTAAAGAGGTACCCCATTCTAATTGTATCATTTCTTTAATGTGTTCAGTAAGTTTTTCTTCTACAGAATATTCTTCGTCATCTGAAGTCTTTTGGATGAAATCAGTTTTGTAGTATTTCAAATTAGATGAGATAGGCTCACAATCCGAATAGCCTTCTATAACCTTTTTTATCCTTTTATATGTGACTGACTCACATATATTGTTTTCATTATTTGTACATAAAATATACTTTCTTGTACCATTATCATAATTATTCAATTCAAGCACTGCATGAGCTGTTGTACCTGAACCAGCAAAAAAATCAACTACCAAAGAGTCTGTATCTGTAACTCTGTTTAAAATATCCTTTATAAGTACTAAGGGTTTTGGATAAGAAAAGACTTTTTCACCAAAAATTTTCTTAATCTCATTACTGCCATTTGTGGTATGATATTTTTTATCTGTCCAAATAGTAGGTATTGTGACACCAGCAGTTTTATATTCCTCCACCTCTAAAGTTGGACACTTATCATTTATTCTGTGAGTTTTTAACTCGCCACTCTCTATCTTGC
The DNA here is from genome assembly GCA_946186125.1 of uncultured Lachnospira sp. GTDB lineage: Bacteria > Bacillota > Clostridia > Lachnospirales > Lachnospiraceae > UBA2821. Next base: position 9,712 of record CAMHLZ010000003.1, read on the forward strand.
TTATTACACCAGCAGATAAATATTGTACTGTAAATTTATTAGCAGTCTTTTTTGATTCTATTGGAACAACCTTTATATACCCTTTCTCCCAGTCACTCATCATTCTTGAACCTATCAATCTCCATACGCACGGGTCACCTTTTTGAGTAACTGGAAAAACAGCAACTGTTCCCTCTGGAGCTTCAGAATAATCATATTTATAATCACTAAGTTTCCCACCATAAGTTCCATCATTCACTTTATCTTGAAGAGATTTTCCATAACCTTTAATCAACCCTTCACTATCAATAAAAATCGGATATGCTTGATTTGGTCTTTGTTCTTGGTTAAAAGTTGCTAAATTCATTCCATGATATGGAGAGGAGTATTTATTCTGTAAGTCTTCAGATGCATTTGGAAGAAAATCATTAGGGGTAATAAAAATAACATATTCCTGAGAAATATTAAATCCTCCATTAGGTTTTCCACCAGATGTCTGTACAGTAACGCATACTACTTGCTTATTATCAAACAATTCTTCACATAATAACATTAAATCATGTACTTCTTGATAGCCAATACTAATAATAAGAACACCTGAACGTGATAATAGTTTTCTTGCAATTAGTAAACGCTCATTCATAAAAGATAACCATTTAGAATGTCTATATCCATCGTCATATCCAATCCTTGAATCATTATATATAAAATCTTTATTTACTGTATTATATGGTGGGTCTATGTAGATAACATCAATCTTGCCCTTATGTGTTTTCTCAAGTAATTTCAACGAATGAAGATTATCGCCTTCAAGCAGAAAGTTATAATCTTCACTATCTGGATTACCCTTAATCTCTCTTTCTTTAACCTCAGTAAACACAGGTACATTATCACGCATCTGGACATCGACTGCCTCTTCGTGTTGCTCCCATACAAGACCATATTTCTTTTCTGTCAATTCATTTTCAATTTCGCTAATAGCAATTAAAGACTCATCATCCGAATGTTCTGCTTTTATTTTTTCCAAGAACTGAAGCATGTGCTCCCTCTTTATCTGACTCAGATTAGCCACCTAAACTACACCTCCTCATCTTTCGATTCGTTTATCATATTCAAAAATTTAACTATTTCCTGTCTTGCTTGATTTGCTGGATTATAGCATTTTTCATCTAAATCGTGAGCATTAATGACCCAATCAAGAATCTCATTTATCGAATACTCTTTAACATCCTCATTTACAACATATCCTATCCTTGCAAGAATAAATATCCGCAGAGCCAATTCTATCACATAGATGAAATACAAAAATAATGAATTCCTATCTTGTTTTTCACTCACAAACGAACTGACACTATTTTCTTTAAATGAATAATGGTCTAATTCATTTCTTTCATCAGCTAGCATTTCATATAATTTACTAGATGAAACATCTAAAAGGCTTGCCCCATGTTTAACCTTTTTTACATCTATATATCTCAAGACACCAGAAATATTTGCCATGATATTATTATTCTTCTTATCATCAAAATTGATTATGACTCCATCGCAAAGATTCAAAAATAATGATAATCTATGGTCAATTAGAATCTCTTCATAAGACTCAGAATGTAAATAGAAAAAAGAATTAACAACTGTCTTAGTTAGCTTTTTATTCTTTCTACATTCATTTCTTAAAACTGAATATTTTTTTATTGTTTCTTTTGAAAAATCTCTGTTATTTCTTCCTAATAAAATAGCTGCATCAATCCATATTTGAGAAGTTTTATACATTTTTATTCTGTACAATGAATTAACATCTTGCTCAATATCATCTATTTTATAACTAATTGGTTTATAAAAATATCCATCATATAAAGCTAACAACTCCCATATGATATAGAAGCATTCATCAATGCAATCTCTACTCTTACCATCAATTGATATGATGCATTCCTTATTTTCTATTATTATATCAATAATGCACTCATCATATTCAGTATGAATGTTTTGAACATTCCAATCACATCTATATGGTTTTGTTTCAAATATATATACTGCTTTCAAATAATCACCTACTTAAACTTAATACTTTATTATACCAAATAATCTAAACTCGTGGAACATATCTGAGCAAAAAAACTCAAACAAAAAAGGAACAGACTATCTGCTCCTTTTTAGTATACTATAAAATTGCTATTAGTCAAAAACGTACCGAGCCTTACCAAGACATACCAAGCAATGTATTTTTTGTATCAGTTTTGTATCAGTAAAACCCATGAAAACCCTCGCAAACCTAGTAAATACAAGCTTTTTTTACTGAAGGCTCTTCATCGTCGGGAACAGCAACACATCCCTTATCGCTGCAGAATCCGTAAGCAACATACAGAGTCTGTCGATTCCATAACCAATACCTCCTGTAGGTGGCATACCGATTTCAAGCGCATTTAAGAAATCCTCATCCGTGTGATTAGCCTCTTCATCGCCTGCATCTGCAAGTGCATCCTGAGCCTTGAAACGCTCTCTCTGGTCGATAGGGTCATTAAGCTCAGAGTATGCGTTACACATCTCCCAGCCGTTGATAAACATCTCGAAACGCTCAACATATTCCGGATTGTCCGGTTTCTTCTTCGTAAGCGGTGAGATTTCAATAGGATGATCCATAACAAAAGTAGGCTGGATCAGATGCTCCTCAACAAACTCCTCAAAGAAGAGATTAAGGATGTCGCCCTTCTTATGTCTTTCCTCATATTCAACATGCTTCTCATCAGCGATTGCTCTCGCATCCTCAAGAGTATGAATCTCATTCCAGTCAACACCTGCATACTTCTTTACGGCATCAACCATAGTGATTCTCTCAAAAGGCTTGCCCCAGTCCATCTCAATACCGTTATAGACAACCTTAGTTGTTCCAAGAACCTCCTGGGCAACAAAACGGTACAGATTCTCTGTCAAATCCATCATTCCGTTATAATCCGTATATGCCTGATATAACTCCATCAGAGTGAACTCAGGATTATGTCTGGTGTCAAGACCCTCATTTCTGAACACACGACCTATCTCGTAAACTCTTTCGAGACCACCTACGATTAATCTCTTCAAGTAAAGCTCAAGAGAAATTCTAAGCTTCAAATCCTCATCCAATGCGTTAAAATGTGTCTCGAACGGTCTGGCAGCAGCACCGCCGGCATTTGACACAAGCATAGGTGTCTCTACTTCCATAAATCCCTGTCCGTCAAGATATTTACGAATACAGCTTATTATCTTAGAACGCTTAATGAACGTATCCTTTGCCTCTGCATTCATAATTAAATCAACATATCTCTGGCGGTATCTGATATCCGTGTTAGTAAGACCATGGAATTTTTCAGGCAAAATCTGTAAACTCTTCGTAAGTAAAGTAACTTCAGCCGCGTGGATAGAAATCTCACCCGTCTTTGTCTTAAATACTTCACCGCTGATGCCTACAATATCACCGATATCATACTTCTTAAAGTCAGCATAAGACTCCTCACCTATGCTGTCACGTGCCACGTAAGACTGGATATTACCCTTTAAATCCTGAATATTGCAAAATGAAGCCTTTCCCATAACACGCTTAGACATGATACGTCCGGCAACCGTCACGGTCTTTCCTTCCATCTCGTCAAAATTATCCTTTATATCCATGCTGTGATGTGTCACATCATATTTTGTGATTTCAAACGGATTCTTACCGTTATCCTGTAATGTCTTTAATTTTTCTCTTCTTACCTTTAAAAGAGCATTAATATCCTGCTCCTGCTGATTCTGCTGATTTGCCACCTTTTTTCTCTCCTTATTTTGATCTCTGTATATCAAGTATCTCGTACTTCATAACACCTGCCGGTGTCTCTACCTCAACCACATCTCCAACTTTTCCGCCGATAAGTGCCTGACCAACCGGTGATTCATTGGAAATCTTGTTCTCAAGGCTGTTAGCCTCTGTTGAACCAACCAGACGGAATTCCAATTCATCGTCAAATTCCAGATCCTTAACTTTTACCTTACATCCGACACTGATTTTTCCAAGGTCAACTTCGTCTTCGTCTACAACCTCGGCATTTTTAAGAATCTTCTCAACTTCTTCGATTCGTGCCTCTATATCCCTCTGTTCATCTTTCGCTGCATCGTACTCGGCATTTTCAGATAAATCTCCCTGTTCACGGGCTTCCTTGATTTTCTGAGCAACTTCTTTTCTTCTAACGAGTTTTAAATCCTCTAATTCCTGCTCAAGATTTTTTAAACCTTCATAAGTTAAAATGTTTTTCTTTGCTTCTGCCATTACAATCCTCCATATCCGTGGTCTATAAACCACACTACAAATATTACAAATTATATCCCAAAGGATAAATATTGTCAAGATTTTAGAGCTTCATCTACGAGTTCTTTAAGCTGACAATATGTTTCTACATAATTAACCCGGTTACGTATCGCCGCGGCATGCGGTACACCATACACATACCATGCAACATGCTTACGCATTTCCCTGATACCCGTGTACTCACCTTTTAACTCTACAGCCATCTTTGCATGACGAAGTATCATATCTGCAATCTCACTGTGCGTCGGTTTTTCAGGCATTGTTCCATCTTTAAAATATTTTAAAATCTGTGAAAATATCCATGGATTGCCTCTTACTGCACGACCTATCATGACTGCATCGCAGCCCGTCTGCTCAATCATATTAACAGCATCTGTACATGAGGTCACATCACCGTTTCCGATTACCGGAATGGATACGGCCTGTTTCACATCTCTTATAATGCCCCAGTCTGCCTTTCCCGAATAATACTGTTCTCTGGTTCTGCCGTGAACAGCTAAGGCTTCCACACCGCAAGCCTCAGCAATCTTCGCGATTTCTACCGCATTTACCTCTTCGTCGTTAAAACCTTTTCGAATCTTTATAGTCACAGGTTTGGGAATCTTTTTAACCATCTTTGTAAGAATTTTTTCCACCAGATCAGGATTTCTCATAAGTGCCGAGCCTTCACCATTACTTACAACCTTCGGTACCGGACATCCCATATTTACATCAATGATGTCAAACGGATAATCCGTGGCCAGCTGTAAACCAATCTCCGCCATGATATCCGGGTCTGAACCAAACATCTGTAATGCACACGGGTGTTCCTCCGGAAATGTTTCCAAAAGCACATCGGTATTCTTATTCTTATACAACACGGCTTTAGCACTAACCATCTCCGTATATGTCATGCCTGCACCTTCCTCTATGCAGAGCTTCCTGAACGGCATGTCGGTGACACCTGCCATAGGCGCAAGTACAAGTCTGTTTTTCAATTCAACATTTCTAATTTTCTTTCTTATATTTTCCATAAATAATCTTAAGACCCTTTAATGTTAAATTCGCATCATAGTAATCAATCCTGTCTGTAGACTCGGAAATAAGCTTGCCAAGACCACCCGTAGCCACAACTTTCATATCCTTAATCCCAGTCTCTTCTTTGAATTTGCGGATAATGTATTCAGTCTGACCGATATAGCCGTAAAACAGACCGGCCTGCATACTTTTAATTGTATCCCTGGCCAATATAGTATCCGGTGTCGTAATCTCAATCTCAGGCAATTTAGCCGCATCCTGTGACAATGCCTTTGCACAGCTTCGGATACCGGTTGTGGTAACCCCTGCGGCAAACGAACCGTCTGCCGTGACGTAATCGTATGTTGTAGCTGTTCCGTAATCTATAACCAGAATCGGGCCGCCGTATATGTAATAAGCTCCTACGGCATCTACTATTCTGTCTGCTCCGACTTCACGCGGATTACTGGTCGTAACCTTTATTCCCGTCTTGGTTCCGGGTTCTACCACTATTGGTTTTTTATTAAGATATTTTATAACACCGCTCTGGAACGAATGCATAACATTCGGCACTACGGAAGATATGATAATATCTTGAATTTTACTCTGGTCAATGCCCTTTTTCTGAAGCAAATCACATATTGTCATTCCATATTCATCCGATGTCCGCGGAATCTTCGTAGTCAGTCTAAATGTTGACATGAGTTCCTGCGATACATCTGAATCCGGATTTTCAAATACTCCAAGCGTGATATTTGTATTTCCTATATCTATTACCAAAAGCATTATTCTTCTACCTCCATTCCCAAAAACATCACTTTATAATACATCTCAAGCGCCTCAAACAGTTCACGTTTTTCCTGCTGAATCTGTTTTATTTTCAGTCCACATCCGATATCATCAAACAGATAATCCGTTTCTTCAGCCTGAACATCTATGCTTAAGTTTCCTTCTTTGTCATATTGAAGTACAAATATTCCGCCAATATCCTCTGTAAATAATACACACATAATCTGCAGTTCATTTTTTATCGTCTCAGGCAATTTATCAAATTCTTCGTTAAGATAATACTTCTGCAGATAAGAATTTGCTCCACATAATATTTTATTTTCACTAGACATATCCATAAACACCTCTCACTGACACTTCTCCGGAAATAACCGTCATGACTTCACCTGTATCTTGTTTTTTTACAAGCAAAGCGCCTGTATCATCTATTCCCAGAGCGATAGCTCTGTATGATTTCTCACCCGAAATAATATTAACCTCATTATCTCTGTTCACAAGATTGTCATTGTAGATTTCCCTCATAAAGGATAAATCACCTTTCTTCAGAAATTCATCGTAGTACTTCTCAAAATATTTCATTACTTTTCCTATCACGATGCTTCTGTCGAAATGTTTTCCGGCTTCTCTCTTCATTGATGTTGCACTTGCTGTAATCTCAGGGGCAAATTCATCATTATTAACATTAATACCTATACCTGGAATCATATATTCTGTCTCCCGTGAATCAGACTTCATCTCTGTCAATATTCCGGTAATCTTTTTTCCACCCACAACAATGTCGTTAGGCCATTTTATCTTTACATCTGTTAATTCTTCTCTTATCGTCTCAAACACTGACATGGCCGCAATCAGTGTGACCATAGGACATTTGACCGGTTCAACCTTTTCCTTGAGAATAAGCGACATATATATACAGGTACCGGCAGGCGAAGTCCAGCTTCTGCCAAGTCTTCCTTTTCCATTTTTCTGACAGTCCGCAACTACAAGTGTCCCGCTTGCCGACTCTTTTGCAATTTTTTTGGCATATTCGTTAGTAGAATCTGTTTCATCAAGATACACGACATTTTTTCCACAATATTCCGTATTAATTTGTTTTAATATCAATTCCTTTGACAACATACTTCTTTCTCCGTTCGCCTATGCTGTTATAACCATATGGATACAAAGCTTATTACAGAAAGCGCAAGCAATATTAAAGCAAACACTATCAACGCAATTACCCTTGGAACATCTGAACGTTTATAATACTTTACAGTCATCGTTACATTTAAAATCATTCCCAATAAGAAAATAATTGTAAATAATTTTTCATGCCCCGATATGTCAACCAGTAAAAATACAGTAAGTGCCACTAATATAACACTGATTATTATATTAGCTATGTCAAGTGCATAGATAAGTCTGTTCTCTCTTTTTCCAAAATTCATGATTACCGACCCTTCCTCTATGCGATTAACGCTCTCCTAAAGTTGCCACCATAACTGCCTTGATGGTGTGCATACGGTTCTCAGCTTCATCAAACACTACAGACTTCTCTGATTCAAATACTTCATCAGTTACTTCAAGAGCTTCCAGTCCGAATTTTTCACCAACCTGTTTTCCTATAACGGTGTTGTGGTCGTGAAATGCCGGAAGGCAGTGCATGAATATAGCTGTATCTTTGGCATTATCCATTACCTTTTTATTCACCTGATACGGAAGCAATGCTTCTATACGTTTCTTCCACACTTCTGCAGGCTCACCCATCGACACCCATACATCCGTGTATATGATGTCTGCATCTTTTGTTCCTGCTTCCACATCCTCTGTCAAAGTGATGGTTCCGCCTGATTCTTTCGCATATTCCTGACACTGCTGTACCAATTCATCATTTGGGAAATAATCTTTTGATGAGCACGCTACAAAATGCAAACCAAGCTTTGCACATACTATCATAAGTGAATTTCCCATATTATATCTTGCATCTCCCATATATACGAGTTTCAATCCCTTAAATTCTCCCAAATGCTCCCTTATTGTAAGCATATCAGCAAGCATCTGTGTAGGATGATACTCATTTGTAAGTCCGTTCCACACAGGTACTCCTGCATATTTTGCAAGTTCTTCCACTATTGTCTGTTCAAATCCGCGATATTCAATTCCGTCGTACATTCTTCCTAATACTCTTGCTGTATCCGCAATGCTTTCTTTCTTTCCAATCTGTGAACCAGACGGGTCAAGATAAGTTGAACCCATTCCCAGATCATGTGCTGCCACTTCAAAAGAACATCTTGTTCTCGTACTTGTCTTTTCAAAAATAAGTGCGATATTTTTTTCACGATACTTATCCATCGGAATACCTTTTTTCTTCTTTTCCTTTAATTCCTGTGCCAAATCTATCATGTATAATATTTCTTCCGGTGTAAAATCCTTTAAAGTCAGGAAATTACGTCCTGTTAAATCTACTTTGCTCATATCAATTCCTTTTCCTTTCATATTCTAGCAAAAATCCGGACAGGTTTCCCCGTCCGGTATTATATTAATTATCCTTAATAACCTCTGTAACTGCTTTTACGCTTCCGGCAAACCCCTGAATGTCTGACGGGATAATAATCTTTGTTGCCTGACCATCAGCAGCCTTCTCAAATGCCTCTAAGCTCTTTAACTGTATGACTGCGTCATCTGCTCCGGCTTCTTTTATAAACTTAATTCCCTCAGCTTTTGCCTGCTGTACTGCACGAATAGCCTCTGCCTGACCTTCCGCCTCACGGATCATAGCTTCTTTTTTCGCCTCTGCTCTCAAAATAGCAGCTTCTTTTTCAGCTTCCGCGTCAAGGATTGCTGATGCTTTGTTACCTTCCGCAACGAGAATCGTTGACTTTTTCTCACCTTCAGCCTTTAAGATTGCCTCACGTCTCTCTCTCTCGGCTTTCATCTGTTTTTCCATGGCATCTCTGATAGCTGCCGGTGGAATAATGTTCTTAACTTCCACACGCTTAACTTTGATTCCCCATGGGTCAGTTGCTACATCAAGTAAATCTCTCATACTTCCATTGATAGTCTCTCTGGATGTAAGTGTCTCATCAAGTTCAAGATCACCGATAATATTTCTAAGTGTAGTAGCCGTAAGATTCTCAATCGCCATAACAGGACTTTCAACACCATAAGTATATAACTTAGAGTCTGTTATCTGAAAATATATAACCGTATCAATCTGCATTGTAACATTATCTTTTGTAATAACCGACTGAGGCGGGAAATCCACCACCTGCTCCTTGGTTGTCACTTTGCTTGCAACTCTGTCTATAAACGGAACTTTAAAATGAAGTCCTACAGTCCATGTCGTTAAGTATCCTCCAAGTCTCTCTACTACGTATTCCTCTGACTGTCTTACCATCTTAATACATGGTAATATGACAACAACAAGTATTCCAAAAAAAATCAAAAACTGCATTTATAATTCCTCCTTTTTCTTCACAATAATCTTTACACCCTTTATCTCAACAATATCCACAAGTGTACCCTCAGGTATGCATACATCATCAGACTCCGACCTTGCCATCCACTCTTCTCCATCTACAACAGCTTTACCCTTAGACTGTATATTGTCAATATCCTGAGACACCTTCGCTGTCTTACCTACCAAAGCAGATGCATTCGTTTTGATAGTATTATTATTAATATACTTCTGCGCCAAAGGTCTGGTAAATATCAGTAAAAGAATTGATACTGCAAAAAAGGCTACAACCTGTACTGTCTCGCCAAATCCGGCAACATTAAGAATATATGCAACTATCGAACCTCCTGCGAACCAGATTGTTGTAAGTCCCAGTGAAATCAATTCCAAAACCACAAAAATAACCAATGCGATTAACCAAAATAATGGCTGAATATTCATTATAACCTCCTGTCTCTACGTCTATCTGCATTACTATAAATAATACATCATTATGATATCTTTTGCAAGCCTTTTATATAGTTCAAAACGCACTGAACAAAGAGTTTTGCTTGCAAAACTCTAGCGCGACCGCGGTATTGCGCAGCAATTAACTCCATCTCCGCGGTCTGCGCATCCTCGCGGAGCGTTTTTTATGTAATAGGAAATTGCATCGCAATTTCCTATTACACAAAAAAAGGACTGCCACAACCGTGACAATCCCACATAAATATCCGTTATTTCTGCAATCCGTCGTAGGCTTATAACTGAGAAGGACTTCTTAGTTATAATATACCTGACTTCCAATCACAACGTATGAATTGTATGCTCCATAGTTTGCAATCGACAAGCTGCAAAAACTTTTATATCCCGGAACATTATTGACACCCGAAAGTGCTTCATTGGCAGCGCTTACGCAATCCGAGCTTGGTCCGTTTGCCAACGCCGACTGGAACGTTCCTATTCTTACAACAGAAAACTGTCCCGGTGCATATATAACATCGCTGATGCTTCCGCCGTATGCTCCGCTGTTTAATCTGTTAAGAACTATATTGGCTGTAGCAAGCTTTCCATCATATGGCTCTCCGCCTGCTTCTGCCTGAACAAGACATGCGAGCATATAAGCATCATCATAAGATACATCATAGCTGTCTGTATACTCTGTCTCAGGAGCTGACTGCTGATAATAAGAATCTTCATCCTCTTCCTCTGCCTGTGCTTCCTCTGCCTGAGCTCTCTCTTCTTCTTCTTTTGCTCTTGCTTCTTCAAGTGCAGCTTCTCTTTCTTCCTCAATCGAAACGGCTTTTTTTACTTTCAATTCAACATCTACAAAATCTGATGCTATAAATGCTGAACCGCCGTCGTATTCAATCTGTACCCAGCCATCAAGCTGTGCCTGACATACATACGAATCGCCTATTCCACAAAGCGTATAAATCCTGCCATTCTCATCTGCTGTCTCTCTTATACGTATGCTTTCTTCTTTTACAACCGCCATCGTCGTGCCGACTTCTTTTGCCTTTGCCTCTGCCTGCTCTCCGGTAACAATGTAATCGTTATTCACATATCCTTCAACTCCGCCTGAACTTATACGTGTCCATGCATCGCCCTTTTCTACAATATCTCCGCCGGAACCTTCATACAACTTACCGACTATTTCTCCATCTTCATCTGCTTCAGTTCTAATATTCAGATACTCACCTTCACCGCTTACTGTTACCATAAACTTATTCTCATACGGTGACGGCTGTGCCTGCGTAACCTCTTCTGTCTGTGGCTCAGTTACGTTTTCTGCTGCCGTTTCTTCTTCAGCACCTACAAGCACTGTATCATTCGCTTTAATATCCGCTACTGCAATCTCTGTCTCTTCCTCAATGTAATTCTCTATACTCTTGCCTTTGGCTACCTCTGAATTGTGCTTCGTAGCGTTTGCACTTATTCCTATACCAGCTACACAGCCAACAGATATTACACCTGCCGAAGCAACTGCTATAAATGCCACCTTCCTACTCTGTAAATTCATTAATATGACCTCCTAAATCCTATGCATTACCATTTCGTTTAGATTTGTTACAGTATTTTTACATTTATTGATTTGTTGTGTTGTATTTTAACAGAATATTTTCACATTGTCAAGTCATTGAAAAAATTAAATCAATCTTGTAGCTTTTTTCCTAATCATTTTCAACTTTTCTTGTAACATATATACATAATTTTTTGTAATTTCAAGCACTTATTTATAAATTTTACAAAAAAATCCATTATAAACTTGCAAAATTCTTACTATCGTTATATTATTTATACAGAAGCTATCTTCTAAAAATTAAGGAGGAATAAAGATATGAGCACAAGTAAAGAGACAAAGACTACTACAGCAAAGGCTGCTGAAGTTAAAGCTGAGGTTAAAGCTGATACAAAGGCAACTGCAAAGAAGGCTGAGACCAAAACTGCTGCAAAGAAAACTACTACTACTAAAAAGGCAGCTACAAAATCTACTACTAAGAAAGCAACTACAGCAAAGAGCGCTATTGACATAAAGACATCTGTTGCAGTTCAATTCTTTGGCAAAGAAGTATTTGCTGATTCTATATTAGAGGACGTAAAGAAAGCCTGGGTTGATCAGTTTGAAGGCAAGTTAGAAGATATCAAGACCATTGATCTTTATATCAAGCCTGAAGAGCATAAAGCTTATTTTGTAGTTAACGGTTTATCAAATGGAAATTATTTTATAAACCTTTAAGATTAAAAAGGTGTTTTCGGTGTATAATTCCGGAAGCATCTTTTTTTTCGTTAAACCGGATTGGATGCGCGGGATAGAAGTTTAGTACGCTTATTTAAGATTAGCTGTACTATCTCCCGCTGCCTGTCAAATTAAGAACGTCTCTGTCTGACAGCCTCATACATCAATATAGCAGCCGCAACTGAAGCATTAAGTGACTCTACTTTTCCTTCCATAGGGATTCTTACCAACAAATCCGCTTGTATGCTTGTCCCGTCGGTAATTCCATTTGCTTCATTACCGATGATAAATGCTGTATCTTTGCTCCAATCTTCATCAAAATATTCATTCTTTCCTGACAAATGTGCTGCCGCAACTGTAACGCCCCTTTGTTTTAGTTCATTAATCGCTTCCGGCAGGCTCCGGACATAAGTAAACGGAACACGGTATATCGCCCCCATAGTAGAACGTATTACCTTTGGATTATATATATCTACGGTATTTTTAGACATTATTACTCCACTTACGCCTGCACCCTCTGCAGTTCTTATAATCGTTCCAAGATTACCGGGATCCTGTAAATCTTCCAGTATGATAAAGAGATTCTTTTCATTCGAGAACATTTTTTCAGGACTTGTCTCTGATTTTTTTACAATAGTCATAATCCCCTGAGGTGTTACCGTATCGGATATCTTCGAAAAAACATCATCTTTTACAACCTCATAAGAAAATCTGTCTAATCTTTCTAAATTGGCCTGATTTAATATAAATTTCTCTGACACATATATCTTATCGATTCGATTCACAGGTGTCTCAAGAAACATTTTTATCCCTTCTACAATGAAAACTCCCTGTTCTCTACGTGCTTTCGCTTTTTTCATAAGCTGCATCAGATTCTTTATCTGTGCATTTGAAGCTGATGTTATCATAATATTCCTCCATAACGAGTAATTTGTGTGAGGAAGTTTTCGCTTTCTGCGTACTATTTCTCACTTTTTCCCGTTTTGGTACGTACCCTGTTCCTATTTTCCACACTACATACATAACGTAAAATGCACTCTCGAAATCCGACAAAACAGATTCCGGGAGCACATTATAACTTTTCTTAATTATCTTGCTAAATGTTTGCTTACATCAAACTGGAATTCATCAATATCCTTCTTCATAGCAAGTGCTTCGTCTATCTCAAAATCAACATACTGTCCATTTGCATATGCGACAACTCTGTTAGATTTGCCCTGGCATAATAAATCAACTGCATATGCACCCATAAGTGAAGCATACACTCTGTCCTTACATGTAGGACTTCCACCTCTCTGTAAATGTCCGAGAATAGTAGCTCTTGTCTCCATTCCTGTCTCTTTTTCTATTCTTGTAGCCATCTCCTGTGAACGTCCGATTCCTTCTGCATTAATGATAATGTGATGCTTTTTACCTCTCTTACGTGTATCCTTAATATGGTTAATGAGTGCATCCTCATCATGATCCCATTTCTCCGGAAGGAGAATATCCTCAGCACCATTTGCAATACCACACCAGAGTGCAATATAGCCGGCGCTTCTTCCCATTACCTCGATGACACTGCATCTCTCATGTGATGTAGATGTGTCACGGATTTTATCTATTGCTTCCATAGCTGTATTAACGGCTGTATCAAAACCTATCGTATACTCTGTACAGGCTATATCCAAATCAATTGTTCCCGGAACACCAATTGTATTGATTCCAAGATGTGAAAGCTTCTGGGCACCCTGGAAAGAACCGTCTCCACCAATAACAACAAGCCCTTCTATTCCATGCTTCTTACATATCTCTGCTGCTTTTTTCTGACCTTCTTCAGTCTTCATCTCTTCACATCTTGCCGTGTAAAGGATAGTACCACCCTTCTGGATGATATCTGCAACACTCTTTGCATCCATATCTACGATTTCTTCATTCAAAAGTCCTGAATAACCTCTCTGAATTCCTTTTACCTTCAATCCTCTTGATACGGCAATTCTTACAACCGCACGAATCGCAGCATTCATTCCCGGTGCATCACCACCACTTGTTAATACGCCTATAGTTTTAATCTGATCTGACATAACATTCCTCCATAGTGTTTATTATTTTTTCCTCAAAACAATATTCCTACTTATTGTAATTCATTTTTCTGATGTTTTCAATACTCTTTTCAATAACTTTTACATTATCACTGCCATATTTTTCTGCAGCCCTTTGAATTTCATTTTGTTTTTCGGCAAGAATACACGTATTATATACTATTTTCTTCTTTCGCTCTGATTTAATGTAGACCACAAGATCATCATAACCTTTCGCTGAAGAAAAAACAGTAAGCTCCGGAGCATCTTTAAGGTATTGCTCCATGTTTTCGTATTGTATCCATAACTGCTTAGGAACAGAGTCAAACTTAACAATCGTATCGCTCATCATTTTGCCTTTATTTTCATCTGCCTCGTCTGCTCTTCCGGTTATAAATACCTTGTTATCTTCCTTTAATATCTCTTTGTATTTTTCATAAGTTTTAGGAAATATGACAACTTCCACCGTTCCATACAAATCTTCCAGAACAGCAAAAGCCATCTGCTGCCCTTTTTTAGTTATTTTCACACTTACCTCTGTTATAATACCACCGATTACCACATTTTGTCCGTCTTTTATTACCGAATTTCCTTCTTCATCCTTAATAAAATCCTTTGAAAATGCAGTTACCTGTTTTTTGATTGACGACATATACTCTTCCAACGGATGCCCGCTTACATATACTCCTATTACTTCCTTTTCAAATGCAAGTAATGTTTCTCTGTCATATTCCTCAACATCAGGCATCTTTATATCAAAGTCAGCTTTTTCTTCGTCAGACATCATATCAAAAAGCGACATCTGTCCGTCCATCGACTGTTTTCTTTCATTTGCAACTTCTTCCATGATAGGTGTGTATATTATCATCATCTGTTTTCTGTTTGCTCCAAAACTGTCAAATGCACCTGCTTTTATAAAACTCTCTATCGTTCTTTTATTCACTTCTTTTCCCGACAGTCTCTCCACAAAATCCTTCAGACTTTTATACTTTCCATTCTTTTCCCGTTCTGCAACTATGCTGTCTATAACATTTTTACCTACGCTCTTTATGGCGGAAAGGCTGTATCGTATAGATTTCCCTGATACCGAAAATCCGCTGTCTCCTTCATTTATATCAGGCGGAAGGATTTCTATTCCCATGCTCTTACATGTGTAAATGTAGGATGTTACTTTTCCCGGATTATCGATGACCGATGTCATAATAGCTGCCATAAACTCTACGGGATAATAATACTTTAAATACGCAGTCTGGTATGATACTACCGCATAGGCCGCAGCATGTGATTTGTTAAACGCATATTTTGCAAAATCCATCATTTCATCATATATTTTTCCTGCAGTCTGCTCATCAACTCCGTTATTTACACAGCCTTTTACGCCTTCTTCCTCATTTCCATAAATGAAATTTTTACGTTCCTGTTCCATAACGTACTGCTTTTTCTTTGACATGGCGCGGCGAACCAGATCGCTTCGTCCCCATGTATATCCTGCAAGGTCTCTTACTATCTGCATAACCTGTTCCTGATATACTATACAGCCGTGAGTCGGCTTAAGTATCGGCTCGAGCTGTGGGCAGTCATACGTTATACTGTCCGAATTATTTTTACCTGCGAGGTATTTTGGTATAAAATCCATTGGTCCCGGACGATACAGTGAAATTCCGGCAATCAAATCTTCTATGCTTTCAGGCTTTAATTCTGTCATAAAGTTTTTCATACCGGCACTTTCAAGCTGAAATATTCCCTCTGTTCTTCCGGTTCCTATATATTCGAGTACTTCCTTATCATCAATTTTGATGTTATCTATATCTATTTTTTTTCCGGTGTTTTTCTCTACAAGTGCGATGGCGTCCCTTATAACGGTAAGCGTACGAAGACCTAAAAAATCCATTTTTAAAAGTCCGAGTTCCTCTAAAGTTGTCATTATATACTGTGTCACAATAGGACCATCCATCGATTTTGAAAGCGGTACATATTCATCTACCGGTTTACTGCTGATAACCACACCTGCCGCATGCATTGACGTATGCCTTGGCAGGCCCTCAAGACGTTTTGCCATATCGATAAGATTATGGATTGTTTCATCATTTTCATATACACTCTTTAAATCTTTATTGACCTTCATTGCACCGTCTATCGTCATTCCCAGGTCATTTGGTATCATTTTCGCTATAGAATCCGGAACTGAATATGGAAGATCCAAAACACGTCCTACATCTCTTATTACTCCCTTAGCTTTAAGTGTACCAAACGTGACTATCTGAACTACCTGTTCTTTTCCATATTTCCTTACAACATAGTCGATTACTTCCTGTCTTCTCTCATAGCAGAAATCCACGTCAATATCGGGCATGGATACACGCTCCGGATTAAGGAATCTTTCGAAAATAAGATTATAATGTATAGGGTCAATATCTGTAATTTCCAGACAATATGCTACTATACTTCCGGCTGCTGAACCTCTTCCAGGTCCTACCATAATCCCGTTTCTTTTCGCATAATTGATAAAATCCCACACGATAAGAAAATAATCCACATAGCCCATATTTTTTATGGTTGTTAATTCATAGTCAAGTCTCTCTTTTAACTCTGCGCTTCCGTCAGGATAACGCTTTTCAAATCCCGAATCACATAAGTGTTTCAAATAGCCATAAGAATCATATCCGTCAGGAACGTCGTATTTTGGAAGTTTCGGTACGCCAAACTCTATCTCTACATTACAACGCTCCGCTATCCTGTGGGTGTTCTCTATCGCTTCTAATGCATACGGAAATACTGCTTTCATCTCTTCTTCGGATTTTAAATAAAACTGTCCCCCCTCATATCTCATTCTGTCTTCATCCTGAACCTTTTTTCCGGTCTGGATACACAGAAGAATATCGTGTGCAACGCTGTCTTCTTCTTTTATATAGTGGACATCATTTGTAGCTATAAGCGGTATACCTGTTTCCCTGCTTAAGCGGAGAAGCTGCTGGTTAACAATATGCTGTTCTGCTATACCATGATCCTGAAGTTCAAGATAATAATTTCCCTCCCCAAATATCTCAAGATGCCTTAGTGCCGCCTTCTTTCCTTCTTCATACATTCCTTCTTTTAAATATCTCTGCACTTCACCTGCAAGACAGGCGCTAGATGCAATTATTCCGGAATGGTATTCTTTAAGCACCTCATAATCAACTCTTGGTTTATAATAGAATCCTTCAGTAAATCCTTTGGAAACTATTTTAACCAGGTTGCTATATCCTTCATTATTTTCAGCAAGAAGAACCAGATGGTTGTATCTGTTATCATGGCTTCCGGTCTCTCTTTCAAATCTTGAGCCCGGTGCAACATATACTTCACATCCTATAACAGGCTTGATTCCCTCCGTTTTCATCGCCCTGTAAAAATCAATCACTCCGTACATGACCCCGTGATCAGTTACGGCAATACTATCCATGCCAAGTTCTTTTACTCTTGCGGCCAATTCTTTTATCTTACAGGAACCATCTAAAAGACTATATTCCGTATGTACATGTAAGTGTGTAAATGCCATCTGATTTTCCCCGCCTTTCCTGTTCTATCCTACAACAAAAAGGCGACGGTCCGCCACTGCTGCGACGTACTGTCACCTTTCTTATAGTTGATATATCTACTGTCCTTTACTGCTTAAATAATGCTCAATACTGTCAATTGCTTCCTGCTCATCTTCACCCTCTGCCGATACAATAACATGCTCTCCTGTTGCCAGTCCTAATGTCATCATTCCCATAATACTTTTTGCATTTACCTTCTTGTTATCATGCTCAACATAAATAGAACTCTCGAATTTACTTGCCACCTGTACAAATACTGCCACAGGTCTTGCTTCCAGCCCCGTCTGAATTTCGATTGTCATATTTTTGGTTACCATAATAGTTTTCCTCCTTAATTTCTTAAACCATCTGCTATCTCACTGATTTTTCTTAATCTGTGATTAACACCCGACTTACCTACAGGCGGACTGAGCATTTCCCCAAGTTCCTTCAGTGATGCATCCGGATTATCAAGTCTCGCTCTGGCTATCAATTCCAATCCCTCTGACAATTCTGATAATCCTACTGTATCTCTTATGTAAGTAATATCCTCCATCTGCTTAACCGATGCAGATATGGTCTTTTTTAAATTTGCAGTTTCGCAATTAACTTTTCGGTTCACGGAATTACGCATTTCTTTTAAGATTCTTACGTTCTCCAGCTGCATCAATGCCACGTGTGCTTCCATGACGTTGAGTATATCTACTATTCCGGAACCCTCTTTGATATATACCACATAATGCTTCTTCCTTTCAACTATTTTCGCATCAATATAAAAATATTTAATAATTTCTTTTAGTTGAACGGCTTTTTCCATCGTGGCGCAAACTATCTCAAAGTGATAAAATTTCTCCGGATCGCTTATAGAACCTGCCGATAAAAAAGCACCTCTTATAAACGCTCTCTTACAGCATTCCTGCATGACAACAACATTGTTTACAATAGATAAATTCTCTGCAATCTCATTATCGTCATTCACAAGCTTAGTAGCAAGAAGAACTTTTCTTGCATCTTCATGTTCTTTCACAATCACCGAATAAACTCTTGAATTTCTTACAAGGCTGTTTTGCCGAATAGAAATTTCAGTATTTATATTAAATGTTTTTTTTAATAATGTAAAGCACTTTCTTGCAACTGATAAATTTTCTGTATGAATTTTTATCATGTACATATCATTTACCGAGATGGTAATACGTCCGCAAAGGCTGATAATTGCAGTTAATTCCGCTATCATACAATGCCTCGCACCGCAGCTCTGCCTGGATAATTCTTCCTTTACCTGTCCTGAAAATGACATAAAAAACATCCTTTCGTTAACGTTTTATATCCCTGTGTTCAATATTGACTCCTATTGAATCCATTTTATCAAGTCTTTCATACAATGCATTGGCCGTGGTAACCGAGCGGTGCTTTCCACCTGTACAGCCAACAGCTACAACAAGCTGTGTTTTTCCCTCTTTTATATAATTTGGAATCAAAAACTCCATCATTTCCACCAATTTATCAATAAACTCAACTGAAACCGGTGAACTCATCACGTAATCCTGAACTTCTTTTTCATTGCCCGTCTTGTATCGTAACTCATCTTCATAATACGGATTCGGCATAAATCTCACATCAAACACAAGGTCAGCATCAGTAGGAATCCCATATTTAAATCCAAATGACAATACTGATACGTATAGATTTCTGAAATTTCTGTCCTCTACAACTATTTTTTCCAGCTGTTGTTTTAACTCTCTGGTCAATGTTCTCGTGGTATCTATAATGTAGTCAGAACGATTTTTTAAAAATTCAATTGCATGTCTTTCTCTGCTTATTCCTTCGTCTATCCTTCCACCTACTGATAACGGATGACTTCTTCTTGTTTCTTTATATCTTTTTATCAGTGTCTCATCACTTGCATCTAAAAAAATCATTTCGTAATCATATCTTCTCTTTATACTGTCTAATATCTCAGAGAGTTCATCAAGTGACTGTCCGCTTCTTATATCGATTCCCAATGCAAATTTTCTATTTTCATCATCACTTGAGAACGACAATTCCGCAAATTTTGATATTAACTGTACAGGCAGATTGTCAACGCAAAAATATTGCGCATCTTCTAAAAATCTCAATACTGTACTTTTTCCTGCTCCCGACATTCCTGTCACAATAACGAATCTTTTGTTCAATTTATCTACCATGCCTTTCGCTATTATTTAACCCAGTATCTTTACTTCCGGTTCTAATCTTACATTATATTTTTCAAATACTTTGTCAGATACATAATCCATCAATTCTAATATGTCAGATGCCGTTGCATTCTCTTTATTTATGATAAAGCCGCAATGTTTTTCCGACACCTGTGCACCGCCTATCATTTTTCCCCTGAGCCCTGCATCCATTATGAGTTTGCCTGCAAAATACCCTTCCGGACGTTTAAAAGTACTTCCTGCACTCGGATACTCTAATGGCTGTTTTTCTTTTCTTTTTCGCGCAAAATCATCCATCGCAGCCTTTATCTCTTCTTTTTTTCCGTGCTCTAATCTCATAACCGACTCAAGTACTATGTAATGCTTTTCCATTACTATACTATGTCTGTATCCCAATTTCAATTCACTGTTATTTAAATTCAAAATATTTCCGTTTTCATCAAGTACTTTTACACTTTCTAATATCTGGGACATTTCTCCACCGTATGCTCCCGCATTCATGGTTACGGCACCACCAAGCGAACCCGGAATTCCGGATGCAAACTCAAGTCCGGTAAGTCCTTCTTTATATGCCAATGACGCTATCTTTGACAGTTTAGTTCCTGCAAGTGCCTTTATCGTATTTCCTGATACCTCGCATTTATCAAACTCCCCGCCTATATATATGACTGCGCCATTGTATCCCGTGTCCTTTACCAACAGATTGCTTCCATTTCCAACTATGTAATACGAAACCGAGTTTTCTTTGAGATATTTTATCAGTTTTCCAATATTATCTGCATCCGGTATAAGAAAGTATTTTGCACTTCCTCCTGCCTTGAATGTGGTATGTCTGCTCATATCTTCATTTTCTAAAACGTTTTCCATTCCTATTATTTGTTTTATTTTTTCTATATCTATCATACCATAATTATACCGCTTGAAAGCGCTGCCTTTTGGCAACGCTTTCTTCTACAGTATTCTACCTTTCCAATTTTTAACACAAAATTAATGCTGCTGCACCGTACATACCCGCATCATTTCCCAATGTTGCCAATGCAAATTTTGCATTTCTGCATGCTTTAAATGCTTTTTCCATATATTTTTCTTCTATCTTATCAAGAAGAAATTTGCCTGCTTTGCTAACACCGCCTCCTATAACTATTACCTGTGGATTTGTTACTGCTGCTATGTGTGCGGCTGCAATCCCGAGGTACTCTGCTAGTTTATCAACTACTATCATAGCCGCCTCATCACCCTCTTTTGCAGCGTCAAATATATCTTTACACGTAAAATCCGGAATTTCTCTTAATTTTGTAGGCATATCCGTTTTTGCAAGAAGTTTTTTCGCTTCCCGGACGATTCCTGTCGCAGAACCTACTGTCTCAAGGCATCCTTTCTTTCCGCATCCGCATACTTCTGCATCTTCATCATACACTACAGGCATATGTCCGATTTCACCTGCTGCCCCGTTTGAGCCCGTGATAATCTTATCGCCTATGATTACGCCTCCACCTACTCCTGTGCCAAGCGTGATAAGAATCAGGTCTTCAAAACCGATTCCACCCCCCTGCCAGTTCTCACCAAGTGCTGCAACATTTGCATCATTTCCGGCTTTTACCTTAACTCCTCCGAGCATCTGCGAAAGTTTTTCTTCTACGTTGAATACGCCCCATCCAAGGTTAACACAGTTTAATACTGTTCCATCTTTTGTTATAGGACCCGGAATTCCGATTCCTACTCCAAGTAAATCTTCTCTGCTTATCTTTTTTTCTACAAGTTTTTTATCTATCTCATTACAGATATCTTCAAGAATATGACTTCCTTCATCTTCTTTTCTTGTAGGAATCTCCCAGCTGTCTATAAGCTTAGCTTCCGTTGTGAATATTCCCATTTTAACTGTCGTTCCTCCGACATCTATACCAAAACATATTTTTTCCATCTCTTATCCTCCATGTGTAATACATTTAATTAATTATCGTTTTTGCTTACAAGACTCGCCTGCACACGGTTATATAATTCCTGTGCAGCGTTGTAACCCATCTGCTTCTGTCTGTGATTAACTGCGGCTGATTCTACTATAACCGCAAGGTTTCGTCCCGGTCTTATTGGTATCGAATTACATACAACCTTATTTCCTAAAAATTCAATGAACTGTTCTTCCAATCCGAGTCTGTCATATTCTTTCTCACGGCTCCACTCTTCAAGCTTTATGACCATGTCTATATTTCCGGTCTCTTTTACACTCTGCACACCGAATAATGTCTTAACATCAACTATCCCTATACCTCTTAGTTCAATAAAATGTCTCGTAATATCAGGCGCCGTTCCGACTAGTGATACATCACTTACTTTTCTGATTTCCACAACATCATCACTTACAAGTCTGTGTCCACGCTTTATAAGTTCAAGTGCAGCTTCACTTTTACCTATACCGCTTTCACCCATTATCAGAACACCTTCACCATAAACGTCTACTAATACTCCATGAATAGAAATACATGGTGCAAGTTCCACATTCAACCATCTGATAATCTCTGCCATAAATGCTGACGTGGTATTTGATGTATTAAGAACCGGCACTCCATACTCATTCGCGAGTTCTAACAGTTCCTCGCCCGGCTTTAAGTCCCTGCAAAAAATCAGGCACGGTATCTTTGCAAGCAAAATCTCCTTATATACTTCTTTTCGTTTTTCAATATCAAGCTGCTCGAGATAAGTATATTCTACGAACCCTATGACCTGTACTCTGTCATTGGGGAAATGTTCATAAAATCCCGTAAGCTGCAAAGCAGGTCTGTTAATATCTGTCTGTGTTACTTTTATAGAATCTGTATCTATGTCAGGTGTAAGGTTGTTCAGACACATCTTCTCAATAATCTTACTTAAACTAACTGATTGCATTCAAAAAATACCTTCCTTCCATACATTTTTATCGATATTAGAATATGGTATCATTGTATCACATTAGTGGAAAAATTCATAGACTTTTTGTGCCGCAGTCTGGTTCATGGATGGAACTTTTTTTAATTCCTCCACGTCTGCATTTTTTATGCCTTCTATTGACATAAAGTATTTCATCAAAGCCTTTTTTCTTGATGGTCCTATTCCTTCTATGTCATCAAGTACAGAATGTATTTGTGCCTTTCCTCTGAGGCTCTTATGATATTCTATTGCAAATCTGTGTGTTTCATCCTGTATTCTTGTTATCAGCCGGAATTCTTCAGAATGTGTGTCTATCGGTATCTCCCGGTTGTCAAAATACAATCCTCTTGTCCGGTGACGGTCATCTTTTACCATTCCACAAACCGCAATGTCTAAATTGTATTTTTTTAGAACTTTCAATGCAATGTTTACCTGTCCTCTTCCTCCATCCATCATTATCAGATCCGGAAATCTTGTGAATTTCCCCTCATCTATCTTTTTTTCTTCTAATGCTGCCATCTCTTTTAGTCCATGCTCAAATCTTCTTGTCAATACCTCTTCCATACTGGCATAATCATCCGGTCCTTTAACGGATTTAATTTTGAATTTCCTGTAATCATTTCTTTTTGGCTTTCCATTTTCATATACTACCATTGAACCTACTGATTCAAATCCGTTTGTATTTGATATATCGTATGATTCCACTCTTACGATTTTTTTCATGCCAAGCAGGCTGCTGATAGCTGCCATCGCACCCGTCGTGCGTATTTCTTCACGTTTTATCTTCTCTCTATCCTGAGTAAGTACCATTGTCGCATTTTTTGTCGCCAGCTCTACGAGCTTTTCTTTTTCTCCTTTTTTAGGTACTTTTATCTCAACTTTGCTTCCTTTTTTTACAGTCAGCCACTGTTCTAGAATCTGTAAATCTTCTATATCACATTGAACAAGCAGTTCTTTTGGTATATATGGCGTGCCGGCATAGTACTGTTTGATAAAACTCGACAGTAATTCGCCCCCGCTATGCTGCATGGCTGTTGTCAGATGAAAATGCTCTCTACCGAGCAATTTTCCCTGTCTTATAAAGAACACCTGCACAACGGCATCCGGTCCGTCAGCCGAATAGGCGAGTACGTCTCTGTCCATCAATTCACTGCTTGTGATTTTCTGTTTCTGTGCTATGTTTTTTACACTTTGCAGTAAATCTCTGTATCCTGCAGCCTCTTCATATTCCATTTTTTCCGAAGCGTTGTACATCTTTTTTTCTAACATTTCTATCACTTCATCATAACTGCCATTTAAAAACTCCTGTACTTTTTTAAACCTCACCCTATATTCTTCCTGCGAAATGTATCCCATACACGGTGCATCGCATTGACGTATATGATAATTCAGACACGGTCTTCCTTTTCCGATATCTCCCGGTAATGATTTGCCACATGTACGCACTTTGTAAATTTTTGTCAATAGCTCTATAGTGTCTTTTACCGCCCCCGCACTTGTATATGGCCCGTAGTATTTTGAATTGTCTTTTTTCATTTTTCTTGCAAACATGACTCTTGGATAGGATTCATTTACCGTAAGCCTTATGAACGGGTATGCTTTATCATCTTTAAGCATTGTATTATACTTTGGCCGGTGCTCTTTTATAAGGTTGCATTCAAGTATCAGGGCTTCCATCTCCGAGTCCGTGACAATGTACTCAAATCTTTTGATTCTTGCTACCATCTGTTCTATCTTCGGTGAACGCACACGGCTTTCCTGAAAGTATTGTCTGACCCTGTTTTTCAGGCTGACTGCCTTTCCTATGTAGATTATTTCATCTTTTTCATCATGCATAATATAAACTCCCGGTTGTCCCGGGAGTTTTTTTAGTTCTTCTCTAATATCGAAATACATTCTTTTTCCTCTTTGTTTTCTTCTTCTATTCCGTTTACAGAATTAAATATCCTCATAAATTCTTTTCCTGTAATCGTCTCTTTTTCGTAAAGAAATTCTGCGATTGCATCCAATGCTTTTCTGTTATCACTGAGTAGTTTTTTTGCTCTTTCGTAGCATTCTTTCAGTAAGTTTTTAACTTCTTCATCTACTTCTGCCGCCGTTGCATCACTGCAATTTAATGTAGCTCGTCCGTCTAAATATCTGTTCTCTACTACCTCTAATGACATGAGTCCAAATTTTTCTGACATTCCGTATTGTGCTATCATTGCTCTTGCAAGTTCTGTCGCCTTCTCCATATCGTTTGACGCTCCGGTAGTCACTGATGAAAATACTATCTCTTCTGATGCACGTCCTGCTAATAATGTTACAATCCTTACAAGCATTTCTTCTTTTGACATAAGGAACTTTTCTTCCTCCGGCACCTGCATCACGTATCCCAGCGCTCCCATCGTTCTCGGTACTATCGTTATCTTTTGTACCGGTTCTGCCTGCTTTTCGAGCGCTGTAATCAATGCGTGTCCAACCTCATGATATGCAACTGTCTTTTTCTCTTTCGGACTTAATATTCTGTCTTTTTTCTCTTTTCCTGCTATAACTACTTCTACTGATTCTAACAAGTCTTTTTGTGATATCGCTTTTCTTCCTGCTTTTACTGCGGTAATCGCTGCCTCATTTATCATATTTGCCAAATCAGAACCTACTGCTCCTGATGTCGATAGTGCTATCTCTTCAAGGTCAACTGTCTCGTCCATCGATACACCTTTTGAATGTACTTTGAGCACATCGATTCTTCCTTTTAAATCCGGCTTATCTACAATGATT
This sequence comes from uncultured Lachnospira sp., assembly GCA_946186125.1. GTDB lineage: Bacteria > Bacillota > Clostridia > Lachnospirales > Lachnospiraceae > UBA2821. The sequence goes on from CAMHLZ010000003.1 coordinate 35,422, forward strand.
CTTCTGTCAAATCTTCCCGGTCTTAGTAATGCCTTATCAAGAACATTTGGTCTGTTCGTAGCCGCAAGTATGAATAGGCCTTTTGAGGTGTCAAATCCGTCCATCTCTGCGAGTAACTGATTCAATGTCTGTTCACGTTCAGAATCTACTCCTCCACGTCCATTGTCTCTGCTTTTTCCTATGGCATCTATCTCATCTATGAAGATGATACATGGTGCAGACTGCTGTGCCTGTCTGAACAGGTCTCTTACTCTTGATGCTCCCACTCCTACATACATTTCTACAAAGTCTGAACCTGCAAGTGAAAAGAACGGCACGTTTGCTTCTCCCGCTACTGCCTTCGCAAGTAATGTCTTTCCCGTACCCGGTGGTCCTACTAACAATGCTCCCTTTGGCAGCTTTGCTCCTATTTTAGCATATTTCCCCGGTGAGTGCAGGAAATCAACTATTTCTACAAGTGATTCTTTTGCCTCTTCCTGTCCTGCCACATCCTGGAATGTAACTCCTGTCTCTTTTTCTACATATACTTTTGCATTTGAACGTCCCACTCCCATTATTCCGCCTCCGCCTCCGGACATTTTTCTGAATATCAGCATTCCAAATAAGTAGATGATTGCAAATGGCAGCAGGTACTCTAAAAGTATGATTGCTATATTGGAGCTTTGGTTATCAAGTTTTCCTTTGAAGCTTATATTATCTGATTTTTTTAGTTCTTCTATTATGCTCGGGTCGTTTAATTCTGTTGTCCAGTATGTGTATTTTATATATGAATTTGCAGCCTCCTTTGGTAGTATAGTAATCTTACCTGATGAAGAAAACTCCACTGAATCTATCTCATCATTCTTTATCATTTCAAGAAATTTGTCATATGTTATCTCTGTCGTCGTTACATTGTTCATCACTGTCGACATTACTGCACTTCCAATTAATGTTATAAATGCAGCTATAATTAATATTATGACCGTCTGCTTTGTCTTAGGAGATTTCTGTGACGGATCATTTTTCTTATTATCATCTTCCATTCATTCTAACCATGCCTTTCATAATAATAAACAATTATATGATTAGTTTAACCATAAATCAATATTCTTATTGAGAAATTAACAAACTTATCACATTTTTTGTTATTATTTGCTTATATTTACTTTTGGGGTAAACTTAGAAAGAGGCGGTCTTTTTGCCGCCTCTTTATTCCTCATTTAATCCATCACTTTATTCTTTTAAATATTTTCTCTATTATCTTATTGCTCTCTTCGTCTGTATTTAAGATTTTATAGGTTCTTCCTCTAACTTTCATGTATCCGCTTCCCTGAAAAGACACATCTGTTTGAGTTCCATCTTCACTCGTAAAACAAAGAGCTTTAAATCCATAAATCTTGTCTGCTTCCTCTGTCTCTGCATCATCAGCAATTTTTATACGCAATTCACTGATATCGTCCAGAACTGCCTGAATCTTGTCTGTATCTTCTAAAGACGTTCTTTTTGCCGGATTCTCTATCTTTACAATATTATCCGGATTAATTGCAAAAACACCATATCCATTGAAAATATTCTTGATATCAGTAACTGTCTTTACGTTTTCTTCTGTATTTTGAATCATATAGTAATTTTCATGGTACAACACATAATTGTCACCTAACAGACTGACAACTTCTTCTTTTCCATTATTGTTTACAAAAACATATGCTTCAAAACCATATGTAGACCGAAGTTTTTCTGCCTCTACATCACTTACTTTTTGTAGTTCTAATTTTTCTATAATCTCAGTAAATTCAGATACATAAGGTTCATCTTTAACCACTAAATCAGATAGGACATTTCTTACATATGCTGTATCATCTAATTCTATATGCTCATATGCATTCATATCTGTTTCTTCCTCCTGCTGCACAGAAACAGACTGATTTACTTTTACTTTCACTATCTTACTGTAAGCTCCGCTGTTGCTTATTTTTTTACTGTAAGCACATACTCTCACATAGTAAGTTTTACCTGATTTTAATTTACTTATCTTTACGCTCTTTTTACCAGAAGCGACTTTTACTTTTTTACTATTTTTAGTAAATGTCTTGTTTGTTGCATATTGAACAATATATCCACTTCCTGATACTGCCTGCCATTTTACCGTAAGTGATTTTTTTGCAGATACAGCTTTCACACCGGTTACTTTTTTAGGCAATGTGGTCATTGTGACTGCTTTACTGAACGAACTCTTCTTTGTAGCATTATTAATTTTAGCATACGCTCTTACCTTATATGTATAAACAGTTCCAGCCGTTAATTTTTTGTTTGTGTAAGAAGTCTTTTTCGTAGTTGCTACTTTCTTGTATTTACCATTTGCTTCTTTTCTGTAAATCTGATATCCGTCTGCGCCCTCAAAAGCTGTCCATTTAAGTTGAATCGCACTCTTTGAATTCTTTTCCTGACGAACTCCTGTCACTTTACCTGTCAATACTGTTGCTTGCTGTGACTCTGTAGATTGTTCTTCTGTAACTGTTGTCTCTGTCTGTGCATCTGTTGTCGTCTCTATCTCTCCTACAGTTGTTGTCTCGCCCTGTTTTGTTGTCTGCGACTGCGTTGTTGTCTCGCCCTGTTTTGTTGTCTGCGACTGCGTTGTTGTCTCGCCCTGCTTCGTTGTCTGTGACTGCGTTGTTGTCTCGCCCTGTTTTGTTGTCTGCGACTGTGTTGTCGTCTCGCCCTGCTTTGTTGTGGTCTGCTTTTCTGTCGTAGTCGGGGACTGTGTTGTTGTCTCACCCTGTTTTGTTGTGGTCTGCTTTTCTGTCGTAGTCTGAGACTGCGTCGTCGTCTCCTCAGGTTCTGACGTCTTTACCGTATATGTAGCTGATGAATTAATATTTGCATCAGAATAGATGTAATAATTAATATCCTTAGGCAGTACTGTTGTAAATACTACATTAGAACTGCTGTCTAATATACTAAATTGCTTTCCGGCACTATATGTAGTTCCTGACGAACTTCCTCCACCGAATCCGCCGCCGAAACCGCCGAATCCGCCACCGCCAGGGCGGCCTGAACCACCGGATGAACTGCTTTTACTTGAAATGTATGCCTGCTTTCCTGAAGAAGACGGTGTAGTAACCATTGCTCCGGAACCCGCTCCAAAAATAGTTCCTCCATTGATGGTGACTGTTCCATCTGCATCTATCGGCTCATTATCTCCTCCGGCTTTCTGACCAAATACCACTATATTTCCACCGTTAAAATTGATTGTATTATTAGAATCAATTCCGTCTCCATCTACATTAATATATATATCGCCTCCATATATATCGATAGAATATGATGAATTATTCTCCTGCTGCTGCATGCCCGGACCACCTCCGCCCGGATTAAACTGATTATCATTACCAGAGCCTGAATCACTTCCATTAGAAGAACCGCCCGCAGCATTGATACCGTCATCAGATGCTGCTATATTAATGTCACCGCTGTAAATGTAAACTGTTCCTGCTTCCAGTCCTTCATATGCTGACTCAATCGTAATCTCAGGACCGCTTGAAGAATTCTCAGTACCAACAATCAATGATGTGTCACCGTGCATACCATCATCAGATGTTTTTATGTTAAATGTTCCGCCTGTCACCGTTACATACTGGTTTGAATGAAATGCATCATCAGCACTGTTCACAACAAATGTACCATCTGAAACCACAATGCTATTCGTTCCTTTAAATGCCTTGCAGCTCGCAGAAGTACTTGTAAGTTTTGTAGTATAACCTCCATTAGTAGTTACATTAAATGTTCCGCCTGATATCGTAAGCTCATTGTCTGCATGAACACCATCCTCAGTCGCATTAATTGTAATGTCACCACCTGTTATCGCAACATCACCTAAAGATGCGGTGTCACCTTCATCCGGTGATGCTTTTATTCCATCTCCACCGGCCGTAAGATTTAATGTTCCTCCCGTAACTACTACTTTGCTGTCTGATGCAATCGCATTATTGACTGCGTCTACTGTAAGATTCTCTTCTGAAATGGTTATAACAGCCTCGCTTGCACCCTTGATTCCATTCTTTGCATTTGCATCAATATCAAGAGCACCGGTTCCAGATAAAGTAAGCACCGAACCTGACTTTGCTTTGATAACGGCATCATCCGCTTCCACCGCCTCTGTTCCTGTAGTTGTATCGGCTGCTACTGACAGATTCGCCTGAGTATCAGCGAGATGGTTCTGTGTCCCCTCATTAGCTATAATTTCTACCTCTGTAGATTTATTGCATGAAATAGGTGCCGAAGTTCCCGTTGAAGTCAAATCAAGACCATCCAGGACAATAGTTACCCCCGTCGTTCCTTTCTTCACAGTAACTGTTCCGTTTGAACAACTTCCTTTTAATACGTAAGTACCTGACCCGGTTATCTTCACATCAGTGCCGGTTATCTCAATGCTGTTATACAATCCTTCGGATGAAACACTCTCATCAGTGAAACTTACCAGAGTAGCATTCGATGTAGTATAGGACTGTGCCGCATTTACAAATGTACTCTTTCCTAAAACTTCACCCAAAATCATGGTCGCCGTTAAAAGCAAAGTAGCTACATTCTTTAAATTTTTCTTCATATAAATCTCCTTTCAACCCTACCGCCTTCTGTATCCTCATTATATATTTTTCCAACTTTTTGCACAATATTTATGTCCTATGTTTCACTAAAGTTACACACTTTGGACACACTTTCATTTTTTTGTATTTTAATATAGAATTATTTTAAAATTCGAGTTATAATAAAATTTGTATTTATTTTTTTAGGAGGATTTTTATATGCCAGTAAAATATGTATTTGTAACAGGTGGTGTTGTATCCGGTCTCGGCAAAGGTATAACTGCTGCGTCTTTAGGCAGACTTTTAAAAGCCAGAGGCTATTCTGTAACAATGCAGAAGTTTGATCCATATATTAATATAGATCCGGGAACCATGAATCCTATCCAGCATGGTGAAGTGTTTGTCACAGATGACGGTGCAGAGACGGATCTTGACCTCGGTCATTACGAGAGATTTATCGATGAAAGTCTCACAAAGAACTCTAATGTAACCACAGGAAAGATTTATTGGTCTGTTCTTTCAAAAGAACGTCGTGGTGATTTCGGTGGAGGCACAGTACAGGTTATTCCACATATTACGAACGAAATCAAGAGCCGTTTTCATAGAAATTTTACTACAAAGGATACGGAAATCTGTATTATCGAGGTAGGCGGTACAGTCGGTGATATCGAGAGCCAGCCTTTCCTTGAAGCCATAAGACAGTTCCAGCATGATATCGGTCATGAAAATGCCATACTGATTCATGTTACTTTGATACCTTATCTTAAATCTTCAGGTGAAATGAAGACAAAGCCTACTCAGGCAAGTGTTAAGGAATTGCAGGGTATGGGTATCCAGCCGGATATTATCGTATGCCGTTCTGAGCATCCGCTTGATTCTGCGCTTAAGGATAAGATTGCTTTGTTCTGTAATGTTCCTAAGAGTCATGTTATGCAGAATCTTGATGTTGAGTATTTGTACGAGCTTCCTTTAGTTATGGAAGAAGAACATCTTGCACAGGTTGCATGTGAATGTCTCCAGCTTGAATGCCCTGAACCTGATTTAAAGGAATGGGCTGCAATGGTTGATGCTTGCAAGCATCTTGATAAGACGGTCCGCGTTGCCCTTGTCGGAAAATATATTTCTCTTCATGATGCTTACATCAGTGTAGTTGAATCTTTAAAACATGCCGGTATTGCAAACGGAGCAGCCGTAGATATAAAATGGGTTGATTCCGAAAAGGTAACTGCTGAAAATGCGGCTGAGATATTTAGCGACGTATCAGGTATTCTTGTTCCCGGCGGATTTGGTGACAGAGGAATTGACGGTAAGATTGAAGCTATTCATTATGCCAGAGTAAATAAGATTCCATTCCTCGGACTTTGTCTCGGAATGCAGCTTTCAATAGTAGAGTTTGCAAGAAATGTTGTAGGTTATGATGACGCACATAGTGTGGAACTTGATCCTTCTACTACTCATCCTGTTATTCACCTTATGCCGGAACAGGATGGTGTCGAAAACATTGGCGGAACTTTAAGACTCGGTTCTTATCCCTGCGTACTTGATAAAGATTCAAAAGCATACGAATTATATGGCGAGGAAACTATACACGAGAGACACAGACACCGCTATGAAGTAAATAACGATTACAGAAATGTTCTTATCGAAAACGGAATGAAGCTTTCAGGTATTTCACCTGACGGACGTATAGTTGAAATGGTCGAGATAACTGATCATCCTTGGTTTATCGGTACTCAGGCTCACCCTGAATTGAAGTCAAGACCAAACAGACCTCATCCTTTATTCAATGGTTTTATTAAAGCTTCTTTAGAAAATAAATAATTTATAGTTATTCAGAGCCAAATAAAATTTTAAAAAAGGGACTGTGCCTTATGATATCATATCATAGGCAACAGCCCTAATTTTAGTTTTTCTTTATTATTTTACATCAACTGCTATTCCATGATCGATTGCATATTTATACGCAACTGAACCTTTACTACATTGGATTTTTAAATCGGAGGGACAATAATCAAAAACATTATCTTCAATTTTTTTAACACTGTCAGGGATTTTTATAGTCTTCAAATTTTCACATGAATCAAATGCTTTCCAACCTATTTTTTTTACACTATTAGGGATTTCTATACTCTCTAAATTAGTACAACAGCTAAATGCTAAGTTTCCTATTATCTTAACATTATTTGACATTTTTACACTCTTTAAGTAACAGCAAGAGCAAAATGCATTTTCTCCTATTATTGTGACAGTATTAGGAATTTTTAAACTCTGCATAATACTTTTACTGAAAAGAAATGCTTCCTTTCCTATATGTTTTACATTATACCCGTCTATCTTACTCGGAATTACCACATCTTTTTCATTTCCTACGTAAGCTGTAATTCGGACATAGGAATTATTAATAATCTTATATCTAAAATCTCCATAATACCATTCTTCCGGAAGTCCATGTTTCCCTATTTTTTTCACACTGGAGGGTATTTCTAAATCTTGTAAACTATAACAATCACAAAAAGCATATGCCTTTATTATTTTCACACTATCAGGAATTTTTACTTTGCTTAAATTAACACAGCCCAAAAACGCTTTTCTTTCTATAATTTTCACACTATCAGGAATTTCTACACTCTTTAAATTTCTGCATCCAAAAAATGTACCCTCAGATATTCTTTCAATGCGACCGAGTATTTTAACTCTCTTTAAATTATAACATCTCCTAAACACTTCTTTTCCCATCTTCGTGACACTTTTCGGAATTACTACACTCTGTAAGTTATTACATCGGCGAAACGCCCACCTTCCTATATTTGTAATGCTATTAGGTAATTCTATACTTTGTAAGTTTTCACACAAGTCAAACGCATCAATTCCTATTCTTGTAACGCTGTTAGGGATTTCTACGCTCTCCATGCTACGATTAAAGCGAAACGCATATTTTCCTATCTGTTTTACTTTATATCCGTCAATCTCACTTGGAATCACTACATTTTTTTTATTTCCCGTATAATTTCTAATTTGGACATATGAATTACCTTCAACCGTATATTCAAAATCTCCATATTTCTTAAAAGTATCTCCATATACGACTATTCCTGTAATATTTTCAGGTACAATATTTCTTTTTGCCGGGATCAAAAGGATTCCAACTAATAAAGCAATCAATGCCACTGTTTTAAATACTTTTTTCTTCTTCATATTTTTTACCTTTCCCTTTCATGAAATTTCTACGCTACATTATGCTTTAATTGTATAATATTTTTGTAATATTTGCAAGTATTTTGTAATTTTATGACAGCTGATTGCTTATTTTTACGTTTTTTTTGCTTTTTGTGCATCCTGCATCAATTTTCTTTCATAAAAAGCTATAATAACTTTCGAGAAGTCGTTGGTGCGGTAACAATCGATTTCTTAAAGTGAATAATTCTTAGGGATTTCTGGCATTAAATTTCAGATTTTCTATGACATCTATAATGCCATGCCCACAATTCATTATCATTCCGTGATATAAGAATGTATTCACAAAGATTCTTTAAAATGGTTGGGGAGAAGTTTTATAATTTGTGTAGAATTACATTCCTCCTCTACACAGCATTCGGGGCAAAAGCCCCGAATGTAAAAACAATTTGTATTTCCATACTTAGTTACAATATTTTTTTAACTGAACTGGCTTTCATATAATCTTTTGTAAAATCCGTTTTCTTTCAACAATGATTCATGTGTTCCCTGTTCTATTACATTTCCGTCCTTCATGACCAATATTATGTCCGCTGATTGAATCGTTGATAGTCTGTGTGCTACGATAAAACTTGTTCTTCCCTTCATCATTTTTACAAATGCACTCTGTATTTTCAACTCGGTTCTTGTGTCTATCGAAGATGTTGCCTCATCCAATATAAGCATCGGAGGAAGGCAAAGCATTATTCTTGCTATACATAATAACTGCTTTTGTCCCTGTGAGAGACTTCCGCCGTCTTCACCTATTATAGTATCATACCCATTCTCAAGCCTTTTTATAAAGCTGTCTGCATGTGCCGCTCTGGCAGCCTCTACTACCTCTTGCTTTGTCGCATCAGGATTACCATATGCAATGTTTTCAAATATTGTTCCGTTTTTTAACCACGTTTCCTGTAAAACCATGCCATAGGATTTTCTTAAATTTTCTCTTTTAATATCCCTTATATCCAAACCATCTACACGGATACTTCCTTCATTTATCTCGTAAAATCTCATCAACAGATTAATAAGCGTAGTCTTTCCACATCCGGTAGGACCTACTATCGCCACCCTCTGTCCCGGTTTGACATTAAGTGAAAAGTCCTGTATCAATTTTTGTTCCGGAGTATATGAAAAATATACCTTTTTAAGGCTTACTTCTCCTCTAACATTTTCAATGATTATTGCATTTTCATTTCCGGAAACCTCAGGCTCTTCTTCGATAAATTCAAAAATCCCTGCTGCACAGGCCAACGCATTTTGTAATTCCGTGACAACGCCCGATACTTCATTAAATGGCTTTGTATACTGGTTTGCATAACTTAACATGCATGCTAATTGTCCGACAGATATACTTCCGGTGATAACCGAAAATGCTCCTATAAGTCCAACACCTGTATATACCAGACTGTTCACAAAACGGGTTGACGGATTTACAAGCGATGAAAAAAATACAGCATCAAGTGAGCATTTTTTAAGTCTTTCGTTTATTTCATCAAATTTTTCAAGTGCCTCCTCTTCATGACAATATGCCTGAACAACCTTCTGGTTTCCAATCATTTCATCTATTAATCCAGTCTGCTCGCCTCTGGTTTCAGCCTGTAGTTTGAACATTTTATAGGTTCTGCCGGCTATGAAATTTGCCACAAACAGCGACACCGGAGTAATCAGAACAACTACAAGAGTTATTTTTATATTAACTGTCAGCATAAACGCAAGTGTTCCAAATATAGTCAATACTCCTGTAAATAATTGCGTAAATCCCATAAGCAGACCTTCTGAAAGCTGCTCTACATCCGCAACAATTTTACTAACAATATCCCCTGTCTGTCTTCCGTCTATATATTTTAGCGGCAGCGTTTTTATTTTTGCAAAGGCTTCTTTTCTAATATCCTGCACCATTCCATATGTCATTTTGTTATTGCAGATATTCATACCCCATTGCGATATTGCCGTAACGGCTATTACCACGACTGCTCTTTTATACACTTCAGACATCGCCTTAAAATCTACGTTACCGGCACCTATAATCAAATCAATTGCTTTTCCGGTAAGTATTGGAAAGTATAATGTTAGTGCAACGCTTATCGCTGCAAATACCAGCGACAACACCAAATATGCTCTGTATTTTTTTGTGTATTTTAATACTTTTATTAATATTTTGTAATTCATCTTTTTCCCCCTTGCTGTGATTCATGTATTTCTCTATATACCTCGCAGGTATCCATAAGTTTTTCATGATTCCCCATTCCAACTATCTTTCCATCATCTAATACTATTATTTTGTCTGATGCCTTAATGGATGAGGTTCTCTGGGATACGATAAATACTGTCATATCTCTTCCGATTGTTTTTATTGCTTTTCTAAGCGCACTGTCTGTTGCGTAATCAAGTGCTGATGAGCTATCATCCAATATTAATATTTCAGGTTTTTTCACAACCGCTCTTGCTATGGCAAGGCGCTGTCTCTGACCTCCCGACAGATTCTTCCCCCCCTGCACAATCTTGTAATCAAGTCTTCCCTCTTTTTTGTCTATAAATTCTTTTGATTGTGATATCTCCAATGCTTTTTCAATATCATCATCTGTAGCATTTTTATTTCCCCATAAAATATTTTCCCTGACAGTCCCCTTAAATAGTACTGTTTTTTGTAAAACTATTCCTATCTTTTCACGCAGTTCTTTTATGTCATACTCTTTTACATCTGTTCCGTCTACTTTTACCTTTCCGTAGGATGCATCGTAAAATCTTGGAATCATATTTACGACGGAGGATTTTCCAGAACCAGTTCCGCCTATTATTCCTATTGTTTCCCCTTTTTTCACTTTAAAATCTATACCGGTAAGCGCCTCTGCTTCAGCGTTGTATTTAAGACTTACATTTTCAAATTCAACGGCATACTCCGTCTCACATTCTTTCGCAGATGTTGACGGATTTTTCATCGACGGCTCTATCTCAAGAACTGTTGCTATTCTGTTTCCACATGCAACAGCCTTTGTAACGCTTACTATAAGGTTCGCCAGTTTTATAAGTTCCACCAGTATCTGAGACATGTAATTCACCAGCGCAACTACCTCGCCCTGACGGATTATTCCACTGTCAACCTTAAGTGCTCCAACGTAGATTAAAACCAGAATACCTGCATTTATAATGATGTATGTGCCCGGATTCATCAATGCCGTTATCCGCCCTACCAGTATCTGCAGCTTCATAAATGCATTGTGTGCTTCTCCAAATCTCTCTATCTCATCATTTTCTTTATTAAATGCACGGATTACCCTGATACCCGTAAGATTTTCTCTTGTAATCCCCAGTACTTTATCCAGTGCATCCTGTACTTTTTTATATAACGGTATACTTACCGTCATTATAATAAATACAACTAATGACAAGAGTACGATTACTACCGCAAATACTATCGCTGCCTGACTGTCTATGGTAAATGCCATTACCATTGCGCCGATTACGATAAATGGCGAACGAAGGAATAATCTTAACACCATATTTACTCCGTTTTGCACCTGGTTTATGTCACTTGTCATTCTTGTAATCAATGTTGACGTTCCTACTGTATCCATATCTGAAAATGACATTTTTTCTATGTGCACAAATAGTGCATGTCTTAGCTTCGCAGCAAATCCTACTGCCGCTTTTGCAGCAAAATATTGCGCTGTTATCGAACATGTTAGTCCTATTATTCCTAGTGCCACCATTACAAGACACATTTTTATGATGTATTGCTTATCATTACCTGCTATTCCCGTATCTATTATCGCCGCCACTACCAATGGTATGAATAATTCAAATGATGCTTCTAATAATTTAAACAGCGGGCTTAATATGCTTTCTTTTTTGTATCCGTTCAGATATTTTAATATATTTAACATGCTTTCTCCATTCCTTTTATATGTAACTATTTTTTATTGTATATAATACATTTTCGACTTTTTGCCATTTCGTATGACTTTATCCTTCTCTGTGTCAATTCGCAATTTCCTATTATATAAAAAAAACTCTCTATGCAATCGCACAAAGAGTTTTTCAATTACTTTCAAATGCGGATGACAGGACTTGAACCTGCACGTCGTAGACACTAGAACCTAAATCTAGCGCGTCTGCCAATTCCGCCACATCCGCTTATGCCATTTTAACCACGTAGGACATATTAACATAAATACAGCTAAAAATCAACCTTGTATTTAAAAATTCTCGGAATTTTTTTTAGGTTTAATCTGTATATTTATAACCAGAATTATTGACTCAAAAAAGGCAAACAGTACTAAAACCGGCTGTAAATCAAGTTTTACAGACATTCCCTTTGCTATACTGTGAAGAACACCGCTATACATAAAAAGACTGACCCACAATAAAATATTTATAAGAAATACCGACTGTCTAAATACCTTTTCTATATAGCCCGCCTTTTTTGGCATAAGCTGCTCTGCACTTGTCTTTTTAATATACTCAAATTCTCCATTCTCACCATCTGAAAGATAACGGCAATAGTGGAAAAGATTATCGCTGTCTTCGTACACTTTTCTTATGGTTATTTTTCTATTCATTTTTATGCGGGTATTATCAAAATCTGCTGATATCACTATACTTTCAGTATTATTCTTAATAACAGTTACATTATCAAGACGACATAAATAACCGTTTGAAAACATTTCCGTAATCTGCTCTTCGCCATTAAGATTCTCTATCGTATTCTTAATCTCATACATTAATTCAAACAGACTCAGGGTTTTATTTCTTCCCTTTGCAGCTATCTCACTCATTTTACTTCCAAATCCAAGATAATTCATTGCAAACGCTATCATCTTGAATCTGTATAACTTTTTATCTTTTCCAATGGCAAAAACCGTAAATAACTCAGTCATCCATTTTTTTATGCTTATAAACATCATGATAACAAATAGTATAGCCACTGCATAATATAATAATTTGTATACTGATACAGATATATAGCAGACATATGCAGAAACAATTCCCATCAATAATCCTGCAACAGGAAAAAGGAATAGGATTACACGTACAACACTTCCTACTCCTGATATCTTATTTTCTTTTTTTTCTAATGATGAATAAGTAAAGATTTTTTCAAACATTTCTTCCTCCGGGAGCAATTCATTTATTTATATAAAAAATGCCATAACTCCTACCACTACACTTATTGCAAATCCGGCTATTACGTCTTCCTTGTGATGTACTCCGGCTATTACTCTCATTACACCCATCAAAATACTAATCAGTAACAGCATAATGCCGGTTGCAATATTTACCTGAAGCGCTGCCATAGCTATTATCGTAGCCGATGCAACATGTCTGCTTGGAAATGATTCTCCTTCTTTTGCCTTTTCAATCATAGGTTCGAAACCATCTTCTTCATAAGGTCTCTTTGCATTTATTACCTTTCTTAATACAGTCACTCCTAATACCAAAAAAAGCGGAACTTCCAATGCCCTGGCAAATCGATAATCCTGATATCCCCACAACGTAAAAAGTATAATGAGGTAGGCTGCAGCAACCACTACAGGCAGAAACTTGTACAGATACATGAATATCTTTTTCTTCTGTTCATCTTCTTCAATATATTTTCTTGCTTCTTCAAACATACATTACACCTTGACCTTTCCAATATACACAACAACGAAACCATTATATCATACATTTATTTTACATGGCAAGAACTGATATATCTTTGTTGTAATTGAATGTAACGTAAAAAGACTGCCACACTTAATTAGCGTGACAGTCCTTTGTCATTTTATATAACATAAATATATACAACAAAGAAATGTAATATACTTCCTGCAAGCACAAAAAAGTGCCAAATTGAATGCATATACTTTACCCTGCTTCCTATTCCGTAAATCACCGCTCCTACCGTGTAAGCTATTCCTCCTGCTACAAGAAGCCTGATTCCTCCGGATGCAATCGCATGCATCAAAGGCTTTATGGTAATAACTATAGCCCATCCCATTGCTATATAACATACCATTGAAAACATCTTAAATCGTTCCATATCAATCGCATTTAGCACAATTCCTACAATCGTTGCTCCCCATATCGAATAAAACAATATCCATCCCGTCTTTCCATGTAATGACACCAATGTAAATGGTGTATAAGAACCCGCAATTAATAAAAATATTGTACAATGATCAAATATTCTTAAGACACGTTTTGCATTATTCCGTCCTAACCCATGATAAATACATGACATACTGTATAATAAAATAAGCGAAAATCCGAATATCCAGCTGCTTACTACTGAATACACATTTCCTCCCACTGTCGCCTTCGCAACACATAAGCACAATGCAACTATTCCAAGTGCAGCACCTACTCCGTGAGATATAGACGAAATAAGTTCTTCACCTAATGTATAGCTCGGTAAAGATATTCTATTTAATCCTTTCTTTTTTTCATTTATAGGACAATCCATTTTTTTCCTCCTTAAAATAATATGTTTTTATATGCTATATTATGTAGTTTTCATAACTACATTATACGTCTTTTAATTCCTTTGTCAATATTTTTTTAACTGGTATGGTCATTTTTATATTTTTTGGCATTTTACACATAGCCACACCTTGTAGTATTATATGTTTATCATTTTCTGAATTCAGATAAATAATTGTTAATTTTATAAAAGGAAGGATTGTTATTATGAAACATGAAAATATATTAAGTTTGTGCATAACCGCACTCTTTGTCGGAATTGTTTATATCACAACGACTTTTATTAAAATACCTATCCCTTTAGGTTATGCAAATCTTGGAGAAACCTTTATACTTCTCGCAGCTTATTTTACAACCCGTAAAACAGCCTGCATAGCCGGCGGGCTGGGTTCTGCACTTGCAGATGTTCTGTCCGGATACCCGCTTTGGGCATTTCCTACACTCGTTATCAAAGGGCTTTTCGGACTCATAGCTTTTTATTTCTTCTCTAAGAACAAAAAGCTGACTTCGCCTCATGTATTGCTGGGTGTCGGTGTTGCTGCCGTTTTCGCCGCTGTCAGTTACACAGTTGTCGGTATGCTGTTATATGGTTCTATTGCCGCCGGATTATCATCTTTTCCCGGGCTTATATCAGAAAGTATTGTCAATGCCGCTTGCTTTTTTGTAATAGCTAAAATTTGTCCTAAAAATTTACAACGTCTATATCAATAGTTATACTCAAAAATCGGGTCAGGATACATCCTGCCCGATTTTTAATCTTTATTTTTATGAACTTTTTTCTTTATCAAGCATTAACTCAAATTCCTTTTCCGAAACAGGTCTTGAGAAATAATAGCCCTGTATATAATCACAATTATGTTTCACCAGGAATTCAACCTGTTCTTCCGTCTCCGCACCTTCTGCCACTACTTTTGCATCCATGTGGTGCGCCATACTGATCAGCGAATCAATAACTCCGTCAATCTTCTTATTCTTTCCAATTTTCTTGACAAATTCCATGTCAAGTTTGATTATATCAAAATCATAATCGGTAATAGCATTAAATGAAGAATAACCACTGCCAAAATCATCAATAAGTATCATTGCTCCCAAATTTCTCATATCAGTTATCATCTTCATGTTATTTCCTGCAATTGAAACATAAGAAGATTCCGTTATCTCAAACCTGTAAAGTCCCTTCAAATCTTCTGCATGTTCGACATCAAAACGAATCTTTTCCATCATGTCAACATCGAAAAAGTCCATTCTGGACAGATTTATGGATATTGGTACAATATGCTTCTGACAATTTATTCTACGTTGAATAAATTCTTTTACATTTCGCTCGATTAATAAATCAATCTGGGAAATATATCCATTTTCTTCCAAAATCGGAATAAAAAGTCCTGGAGAAACAACTCCTCTCGACGGATGTATCCACCTTACAAGTGCTTCAGCAGATGCTATTTTTTTCGTCTTTGCATCGTATATCGGCTGGTAGTATGCTTTAAATTCATCATTTGCAATAGCTTCATCAAGAACACTCAAAATCTCATTCTTATCTATATATGTATCATGCATATATCTTTCATAAAACGCATACGGTTTAACATATTCATTTTCGATATACGTAGCCGCTAACTGTGCTCTGTCACACATCTTGCTGACACTCATTTTTTTATCATGAATGTTATATATTCCGCATCTTTGCAATACCATAACAGTTTTTCCGCCCTTAACATATAACACTCTGCACAATTCATTAAGAGTTTCATAATCAATATCCTTGCTTTCAACAAGGCATACAAAATGGTCTGCTGTAGCCCTTGCGGTCACAATCGGTTTTAGCCTTGATTTTATAATTTCATTATAAACATGTTTAATTACATCATCACCACTATCATTGCCAAAAATATCATTAATAGCCTTAAATCCTTTGATATTAAAAAATATAACTGAGTAATCTATATCTTTATTATTTTCAAGAATATTTGCTGTATGCCTTATAAAACCTAAACGGTTATATCCTCCGACTATAATATCATGTTCCGATGTCTCTGTAATATCCTCCATCGTCGCCAAAATAAGATTAGCCTGCTCTGAAAAATAAATATATTTGTACCTTTTAAGTCTTTTTTCACCTGTTTCAATAATATGGTGGATATAGAACTGATACTCCTTTGATTCTTTAAGTTTTTCTACTATATATGACAAATCACTCTGTATAGTAAATGTTCCTCTCTCATAATAAGGAACCATCGTTTCCGTTACCAGGTCTACAGAAACATCATAATCTAATACCGAATTCACAGCTAAACTATTCTCATATTTATCATACGATTTTTCCAGTAAAATCAACTTTCTTTCAGGATCTATAATACCTACCGATTCATATTCATGTTCATACAACAGTCCCGGCAAAGTCTTTGCAATATAATCGTCTGATATATCCATAATATAAAACGTACCTAATATATCTCCGCTCAAATCTTCTTTAGACATTTTTATAATCGTATTAGCCAGACATTTCTCCTCATCGTCGATAATAAAAATGTGTCTTAAAGAAGCTTCAAATACGCCTTCATTAAACAGATTTAAAAGATTATTCACTGAAAATGTATCATAAAACATTGCTCGTTGTTCTTCAATACTAATATTCTCTGCGATATTTTTTATAAATTCATCAACCGTATCACAATGCATTGCATCTGATATTGTATAATAGTCCCCTGAGCCCCATCTTAACTCATTCGCAGTTATATCAACATAACATATTCCTATGGCATTAGTACTCAAAGCTATGTTCTCTTCAACACGCTCCATGGAATAACCATACATATCCTTTATACTTAACAAAACAATCTGATTAGATTCATTATAATCTACACTTCGTGATATCTCCATCTTCACCCAGCGATACTCATCATCGAATTTTTCTCTATATCTGTATGAGATTACTTTGTCATTATTATAAAAGTGCTTTCTTAATTCCCCGATATCTGTTATCCTTTTAAAACCTTTTATATCTGCCTCAAAAACATTTCCATTATCTACATAATTCTTTATAAGAAAAGTAAACTGTCTGTTTATCGGGTCATCAGTCTCTGTTTTCTGCGATGAGCTGACGATACTATACAGATTATTTGATAAATCTATTCTGAATATCTTGCAGTAATCTCTTGCAAGAATATCCAGCACATCTTCATATTTTATGTTTATATCATCGAATACATCCACATTCTCACCTTCTTTCACGCTTTTTTTCCATTTCGAATTCTGTAGAATCCAACATCTCTATTCTTTCATTTTTCATTCTATATAC
This sequence comes from uncultured Lachnospira sp., assembly GCA_946186125.1. Lineage (GTDB taxonomy): Bacteria > Bacillota > Clostridia > Lachnospirales > Lachnospiraceae > UBA2821. Next base: position 52,963 of record CAMHLZ010000003.1, read on the forward strand.
TAAATCTCTGTAAGCTTCTCTCTGTATCCACTTATCCCCTTCAGACATAATTACTACACCCGGATACACGGTTCCTAATACTTTGATATCAGCTTCTTTTTTTACTTCAGCTATTTCTTCACTAATCAAATCAATTTGTGCATTCAACTGATTACGTTCTGCAGTCCTTACTACTTTCGCCCGTACCAGCTTCATTCTGATTTCTTCTGTCTCTTTCGTTCTCTTTTTTAAATCTATATGCTCATAAACGTACAGGTTCTGTTCCAGCAGCGAAATGTCATCACGTACTTTTTTCAGCTTATTCAGATAACTATTTAACTGCTGCTGAAAACGTGAAATCTCACCAAAATGAACAATTGTACCAATCTCAGCCTCATTCCCCAGATTCTTTACTGTCACTCCCATCATTCCTGTGACCGTTCCTCCGATTATACATGCTCTTTTATCCATAACGATAACTCTTTTTCTGGCATATATATCACAATCTAATAATGAATTTGCATAAACATTTCCGTCTGCCTTTACACGACACCGCTCCATGAAATTACCTGCTACATCTTCTTTAGCAACTATTTCACATTCGTATTTTCCCTGAACACCCTTTTTTATAGTAATATTTTTTTCAGCGAAAAGTCTGCAATTACTCACGTGTCCATGTACATAAATATTTCCTTCGCTATGTATCTCAAGACCGCCTCTTACATCACCTTTTACTTCGACATCCCCATTAAAATGGATATTTCCATGTTCAACATCCACATCTCCATTTACAACATATACTTTGTCTACTACAATCTTGCCTCTGTCCCTGTATATCCTTCCTGTAAAACGTGCTCTATATTCCTTATAATCATCATCAGAAACCAATCCCCTGCAATTGAGTGGTCCATGCTCTTTTCCGGGTACAGGGTTCAACATTTCCGAATATACTGTATATCCAAATTTTCCTCTTGTAGCAGGCTGATATACTGCCACCAGCTCCCCTTCTTTTACCATAGCGATTTCAAGTGAATTCGCATAATCCACTGAACCGTCCGGATTAACTTTCGGCTTAGCTTTCATATCTTCTATAGGCATAAGAAACTTATAATGTCCGTTCACCCCGTCTTCTGGAACTTTTCCCTCAGCCACAACTATTTCCGTACCATATGGCTTATTAGAAATAAGAGTCTGTATAGCCTCCTTATTAATTCCTGCCACTATTCCGTTTTCTTTCAAAAAATCTTCAACAAACTTTACAGAAATCCCCTCTTTTTCTATTCTTTGACATTTCTTTAGTGTCAAAGTAACCTTCATATGTTCCCTGTCAACTTTCATGGCAACCCAATCTCTTTCCATATAGCACACCTCCTTATACGTTCATCTGATAGAGCTTCCGATATCTTTATTTCCCCATCATCTCGGATACCTCATGTCATATAGTACTATTTTACAATATTTTCCCTTATAAAGCAATAAAAGTGCCACAAAATAGTGACACTTTTACTTGTATTTAATTAAAATTTATTTTATTTTTCAGCAATTTAATCAATTTTTACATATTTTCTAATAATTTTTCTACACTTGCAAGTTTAACACAAAGTACAAATATTTTTGCTGCTGCCGACATCTCTTCTGCGCTAGGGAACGATGGTGCAATACGAATATTACTATCCTTAGGATCTTTTCCATAAGGGAACGTAGCACCTGCGCCCGTGAGTACAACTCCACATTCCTTACATTTTGCAACTATAGATTTTGCACATCCTTCCATTGCATTAAACGATACAAAATATCCGCCTCTCGGCTCAATCCAGTCACCTATCTCAAGTCCTGTCAGTTCCTCATCCAATTCCCTAAGAACAGCCTCGAATTTTGGTCTTAATATATCAGCATGCTTTACCATATGCGCCTTTAATCCGTCGATGTCTTTAAAAAATCTTGAATGACGAAGCTGGTTAATCTTATCATGACCAATAGTCTGAACCGTAAGCTGTTTTTTTATGAAATCAACATTTTTCAATGATGTTGCAATTGCTGAAACACCTGAACCAGGGAAACTTATTTTCGATGTCGAAGCAAACATATATACCATATCAGGATTTCCGGCCTTCTCACACTCGTCAAGAATGTTAAGAATCTTATCCTGCTTATCTTTGTATATATGATGTATGCAATATGCATTATCCCAGAAAATTCTGAAATCTTCTGCCGCCGGCTTTAATGCCGCAAATCTTTTTACAACTTCATCTGAATATGATATTCCTGTGGGATTTGAATATTTTGGCACACACCATATTCCCTTTACAGACGCATCATTATTAACATACTGTTCAACCATATCCATATCCGGACCATCAGCATTCAAAGGAATGTTAATCATTTCAATTCCAAAAAACTCTGTAATTTTAAAATGTCTGTCATATCCCGGCACAGGACATAAAAACTTTACTTTATCAAGTTTGCACCAAGGTGTAGAACCATTAACTCCATGAGTGACAGAACGTGAAACTGTATCATACATAATATTAAGGCTTGAGTTTCCATATACGATAACGTTATCTTTTTCCACTTCCATCATCGCAGCCATAAGTCTTCTGCACTCTCCGATACCGTCAAGGTCGCCGTAATTACGGGTATCATTTCCAAGGACTGTATTCATGTCGCACGAACTGTTAATAACATCAAGCATAGGCATGGCAAGTGCAAGCTGTTCTACCCCCGGCTTTCCTCTTGCCATATTGAGCTGTAATCCCTTAGCCTGTTCCTCTTTGTATTTTTCTTCAAGAGCAGCCTTAACTGTAAGAAGTTCGTTTTTGTCCATCTGTCTGTATGACTTTTTCATAAATTCTCTATCCTTTCTTCGTACATATTATTTAATGTCTTAAAATCCGTTACATTCATCAAACCACATAATATAATAACTCTATAACATAAATTCTTGCAACAATTTTTTTTAAAATATTGCATTTTATTAAGGACAATGCATGTTATCAGACAAAATTTGTTCTTCTCTTTGTCTCTCTGTCTCTTTCATGGCATCATCAAGTCCGGTCAAAGCGGCAAACGGTGAAAACTGCGCTGCCCTGTCTTGTATCGACATATGCGGTCTTAAATCCGATCTGTGATGCGGTAAATTAATTATATCATCATACTTATGATCCAAACTCATGCTTTATGACCTCCAATCTGTCCGTTTCTTTGTATCGCCGTTGCACCCTCGAGCAGATTCATTCCTTTTACAACTGCATTTTTTCCATATTTGTGTTTTATATCAATTACCGCATCCTGAATTGCTTTTTCTTTTTTCAATTCATACTGCTCTTTTTCGTAATCATTAAAAATGCTCATTTGTCTGTAACTCACATCATCTCTTGCGTCATCCTCATTTATAACATGATTTGCAGTAATTGTAATCCGCCTTATGAGCAGATTTTCATCTGTTATTTCATTATATAATTCAACTGCTGCTTTAATAACGGCTTGTGTAGATGATGTATACTTAATCAGATTCTTTGTTCCATGTGCATGCTTTGGAATCTTTCTTCCATACCTGTCAACAGTGACTTCGCCCCTGTACTTTTTCATATCTGTCTCTTTTATATTGGAAACATCATAACCAATGGTCAGCACAATCTGATTCGTAACAAGTCTTTTTTCTACAAGCTCAAGTACGAGCAGGTCAGTCATCTCTTTTACAACCAGTTCACCTTTTTTATATTCGTAGGGGCACATCAGAACCTGTCCTGAACTTATACTGTTCTGTCTTGGTCTGTATTCCTTAATATCTTTTATTGTACAAGGCTCCCAGCCCCATGCATGATCAATCAGAAGTTCCGCATTAACACCGAACAATTTATATAATAAATCTTCATTGTAAAATTCTCCCGTTCTTCCGACTGAACACCTTGCTACATCTCCCATAGTCTCAATTCCATATTTTTTCAGTTTTGTGGAATATCCGCTTCCGACACGCCAGAAATCTGTTATCGGCTTATGCCCCCACAACTCTCTTCTGTATGTCATTTCATCTAACTGTGCAATACGTACACCTTTTTCGTCTGCCGGAATTCTTTTAGCCATAACATCCATTGCAACCTTGCACAAATAAAGATTTGTACCTATACCCGCTGTTGCAGTTATACCCGTTTCACCTAAAACATCAAGTATCATCTGAGATGCCAGTTCTTTAGGTGTCATATTATAATTATTGAGATATCCGGTCACATCCATAAATACTTCATCTATCGAATAAACATGAATATCTTCCGGCGCAACATACTTCAGATAAATATTATATATACGCGAACTGTATTCCATGTATAACGCCATTCTTGGTTTTGCTATAATGAATTGCTGCCTTGCTTCACGTGCCTTTTGCTCTACCTCAAACAATCGTGCCCTGCCCGGGATGCCAATTTTTTTCAGTGAGGGTGTTACCGCAAGACATATCGTTTTTGATGTTCTGTCAGAATCAGCCACAACCAGATTTGTACTGAGCGGATCAAGATTTCGCTCTACACATTCTACAGAAGCGTAAAATGATTTTAAATCAATTGCAATATACACTTTTTCCATATATCCCCCTATCAATTCATCCATTCATTCTTTCTTGCCGTAAAATATAACAGCTGATATTTTTCTGATAGTCTTTCCATAAATCTTCCGGCTTCCTTAATTTTTTCATCATCCAGATGAACAAACACATCATCCATTACTATAAAAGGTGCTTCTCCCTCATACATCACATCTATCAAAGCCATTCTTAAACATATATTCACAATGTCCCTGTATCCTTCACTTAAAAATGCGGCATCTCTTAGCATTCCACTTTCTTCAAAATTAATATTCATGTTAATATCAATTTGAAAATTCATGCTATCAAAATATTTTAAATATTTTTTGAAACTCTTTAATACCGGCACTACATATCCGGAACTTAAGTTTTCTTTAGCTTTTATAATGTAATTTCTAGTTTTTTCAGCAATCTGATATTCTTTGAAATACTTCTCATACTCCTTTTTCATATCATCAAATCTCCTTGAAACTTCATCTATACCGGATAATTCTTTTCTTAACTCATTTATTTCTGTCTGAGCATAAATCATATCCGCTCTTACTTTCTGTAACCTTTCATTAACAGCGTCCCTTTCATTATCAAGTTCTTCTGTTTTTGAAACATAGTCTTTGTTTTTATTTTTATTGAAATTTATAATCTGCAATATAAAAGATATGCAAAGGCATGCTATACCCGGTATATATTGTTTCAAATAAATACAGACTGCTGCCGATATTATTAATACAAAAATCTTTATTATATCACCGTATCCACTACTCTTTATGTTATTATCAGCATTTATCTTTTCCTGTTTCATGGATTCAAGCCTATTTAATAATTCTCTATCTTCTTTACGCAGTCTGATAATGTTTTCTCCGATATCATTTATCTTTTTTTCGATTTCATAACCCGCAAGCAATTCTTTTTCAAGACTCATTTTTTCTTTTTTCATTTTGTATAAGTATCCGGTCTTTCTGACAGGGCTCATTTTATTCAGATAATCCTGCAATAATCTGCATATATCTTCATATCGGTTTACATCTTTAGTATCATCCACCAGATTACCAAGTTTCGCATTTATATCGTCAGATTCTCCCGTTGTCGTGTCCGCTGATGTTATAAATGCTGTCCTTTTATATGACTCCTCATCTATTTCAAGGAGATATTTTCCCATACTCCCCTGAATATTCTCTATCATTTTTCCGGTATGTATATTGATTATCTGTATCTCATCATCTTTTTCTTTCTCACCGAATATTTTTTTTACAACATATTCATTACGACTTGTGGATATCCGTATACTTCCACCATATAAGCCATGATTCCACGGTCTGTATCTTTTTCTTTCATTATCTGTATCATTTCTTGCTCTCTCTCCCGAGAATCCATAAAGCATTATCCTTATAAATGCAGAAAAAGTGCTTTTACCCCAACCGTTTTCTCTTACTATAGTATTGACGGATTCGTTAAAATCCATTTCGATATCACTAAGTCTTCCAAAATTATATATTTTACAGCTTATGATTCTCATTATGATATCACACCTTTCGTAATAACAGAAATACCCATTTTAAGAATTGCTGCCTTGTCTTCTTCGGACTCATCCGAAGCTTTGACAAGTCTTACAAATTCTCCTTTTAAAGAGATGCTCTCATCATCTAAATATTCCTCTGATACCCGCTCTGTACTGTCACATATTTTTACATATTCATACCTTTCCTGAAAATATTCGTATATGTATACCGTATTAATACGTCTGTCCCATGAAAGTGCTCCTTCTAATATTACTTTGATATAGTCTTTGAATTCTGCACCGCATTTTGACAATTCACTGCTTATAAGCTGCAATATTTCATTATCTGACGCACAATTTCCAACATCAACAGACAATTGATGCAGTTTTCTCCCTGCTACAGAAACAAATTTCATTCTGAATGTCAAATCTTCCTCATCTATGTCAAGCAAAATAAACCCATGCTCTCCACATTCATCAAATCCTCTCCCCTCAAGACATCCCGGATAGCAATACACGCCTCTGTCATCTATAATACCTTTTTTAAAGGAATGTATGTGCCCAAGTGCCATGTAATCTATATTCTTTTCTCTATAATCATCTATCTTAATGTGATTATAATTCTCATCACCATGCAGCATAAGTATATTGAATTTTTCTTTATCAAGTTCCAGATACTTACTTGCTATATTATCATTTTTTTCATCAAGCTCCAAACCTGTTATAACAATATCCCCCATACCATACGAACGCCATTTGTCATTAAACATTTTTAAATTAACAGGAATATCACCTGAAAACACATTATCTTCGTCGTGATTCCCTTTAAGATAAAAAAATAATATATCCGGATGTTCTCTTATTCCGTCAAGTACCGTGTCCCTAATAAATGTATCGGGAACATTTGTGTCAAATAAATCTCCTGATATTAATACAGCCTCTGCATCATTTAAATCCGCATATTCAACCATCCTGTTAAATGTATGAAGAAGCTCAATATTTCTCCCGTATGCTCTTTTTTTATCCAGATGTGCCGTCAGTCTTGAATCAAGATGTAAATCCGCACAATGTATTATCCTCACTGTCATCACCTGTCTTTGTATTTCATGATATTATCCATTGTACCAAACATTTGTTTGCATTGCAATTTTTTATTGAAATTATTTTATGAATATGTTATAGTTGCTTTAACGCTTTAAAGTATTGGTGTTAAATAACTAGAAAAGAGGGTATTTATATTATGAGAGAAGTATTATGTATCATCATGCTTGTAATTTTTTTCGCCGTGATGATAGGAGTAGGGTTTTACTCCAGAAAACATGCAACTGATGTAAACGGATTTGTATTAGGCGGGCGGGGTGTCGGTCCATGGCTTACCGCATTCGCCTTTGGAACTTCTTATTTTTCAGCAGTTATTTTTGTCGGTTATGCTGGACAGTTTGGCTGGAATTTCGGGCTTTCGTCTACCTGGGCGGGTCTTGGTAACGCGTTTATCGGCTCACTCCTGGCATGGAATATATTAGGAAGAAGGACCCGTGTTATGACCCAGCATCTCGATGCAAAAACGATGCCGGATTTTTTTGGAAAGCGGTTCAATTCAACTAAACTTAAGGTTATTGCTGCTGTTATAGTTTTCATTTTCCTGATTCCTTACACAGCATCATTATACAATGGACTTTCAAGTCTTTTCGGTCTGGTATTTGATATTCCTTACTGGGTTGTTATTCTTGTAATGGCAGTTCTTACCGGATTTTACGTTATCTTTGGCGGATATATGGCAACCGCAATTAATGATTTTATCCAGGGAATTATCATGTTATTTGGAATCTGTGCCGTTATTTTATCTGTTTTAAATGATAATGGCGGACTCTTAAATGCTACAAAGGAACTTGCAACAATAGAGGGTGACGCAGGCTGGACAGGCGCTTATTCTTCATTCTTAGGTCCTGACCCGCTGGCATTATTATTCGTTGTAATTCTTACTTCACTTGGCACATGGGGACTTCCTCAAATGGTCGGAAAGTTTTATGCTATCAAGAGTGAAAAAGATATACACAAGGGTACTTTGATTTCTACCGTATTTGCAATTATCGTCGCTGGCGGATGTTATTTTCTGGGCGGCTTCGGAAGATTATATGAGGATTATATTTCTTACAATCCTGCAACAGGAAAACCGCTTTTTGATACTATAATTCCGTCAATGCTTGCAACCCTGCCTGATGTAGTAGTTGCTGTAGTGATTGTTCTTGTTCTTTCGGCATCAATGTCAACATTGTCTTCGCTGGTACTTACATCAAGCTCAACTTTTACACTTGATGTTATTAAAACTGGCAGTAAAAAAGAAATGGATGATAAAAAACAGGTATTTATAATGCGTATATTTATTGTATTTTTTATAATTGTGTCTGCTATTATTGCAGTTATAAAAGATTCTCATCCTGAGGTTACATTTATCGCCCAGATGATGGGTGTATCATGGGGTGCTTTAGCCGGTGCTTTCCTTGCTCCGTTTTTCTACGGTCTGTACTGGAAAGGTGTAACTAAAGTCTCTGCTGCAATCTGCTTTGCCTGGGGATGCGGTATAGCACTCGTGCAGTTATACATTACGCTCTGTAATGTTGATGTCACAAAATTTGGTGTTGTGTTAGGATATATTTTCAAATCCTCAATCAACTCCGGCGTTGTGGCAATGGTTGGCGGTCTTGTTATAGTACCGGTCGTAAGTTTATTTACTAATAAGCCTGACGAAACCATTATGAATGATGTATTTAAATGCTATACGGAACATGTATCGGTGGAGAAGAAATATTCTTTGGAAGAAGATTAGTTTAAAATATAATCCCCCGGGCTAGCTTTTGGGAGCTCACCCGGGGGATTATATTATTTGAACTTATATATATCTTATAACTGTGGTCCTGCTGCAACTAATGCCTTACCTGCATCATTTCCTTCATATTTACCAAAGTTCTTTGTAAATCTTGAAGCAAGATCTTTTGCCTTTGTCTCCCATTCAGAAGCATCTGCATATGTATCACGTGGATCAAGAATTGCAGTATCTACTCCAGGAAGCTCTGTAGGAACTTCGAAATTGAACATTGGAATTGTCTTTGTAGGAGCTTTATTGATATCTCCACTTAAGATAGCATCGATGATACCACGTGTATCTTTAATAGAGATTCTCTTACCTGTTCCATTCCATCCTGTGTTAACTAAGTATGCCTTAGCTCCACTCTGCTGCATCTTCTTTACAAGCTCTTCACCGTATTTTGTAGGATGAAGTTCAAGGAATGCCTGACCAAAGCATGCTGAGAATGTAGGTGTAGGCTCTGTGATTCCTCTTTCTGTACCTGCAAGTTTAGCTGTAAATCCTGAAAGGAAGTAGTACTGTGTCTGCTCAGGTGTAAGTATAGATACTGGTGGAAGTACTCCAAACGCATCAGCTGATAAGAAGATTACATTCTTAGCTGCAGGTGCTGAAGAAACCGGACGTACAATGTTGTTGATATGATTGATTGGATAAGAAACACGTGTATTCTCTGTAACGCTCTTATCTGTGAAATCAATCTTTCCATCTGCTGCTACCGTAACGTTTTCAAGAAGAGCATCTCTCTTAATAGCATTGTAGATATCAGGCTCTGAATCCTTATCAAGGTCAATAACTTTTGCATAGCATCCGCCTTCAAAGTTAAATACACCGTTATCATCCCATCCGTGCTCGTCATCACCGATAAGAAGACGCTTAGGATCTGTAGATAATGTTGTCTTACCTGTTCCTGAAAGTCCGAAGAAGATTGCTGTATTTTCACCATTCATATCTGTATTTGCTGAACAGTGCATTGAAGCAATTCCTTTTAATGGAAGATAGTAGTTCATCATAGAGAACATACCCTTCTTCATCTCTCCGCCGTACCATGTATTAATGATAACCTGCTCACGACTTGTAATGTTAAATGCTACACAAGTCTCTGAGTTAAGACCTAACTCTTTAAAGTTCTCAACTTTAGCTTTAGAAGCATTATATACTACGAAATCAGGCTCAAAATCTTTAAGTTCATCCTCTGTAGGCTGGATAAACATGTTCTTGATAAAGTGTGCCTGCCATGCTACCTCTACGATAAAACGAACAGCCATACGTGTATCTTTATTTGCTCCACAGAATGCATCTACAACGAAAAGTCTCTTGTTAGAAAGCTCTTTCTTAGCGATATCTTTTACTGCAGCCCATGTTTCCTCTGTCATAGGATGGTTGTCATTCTTATACTCGTCAGATGTCCACCATACTGTATCTTTAGAATTCTCATCCATAACGATGAACTTATCTTTTGGTGAACGTCCCGTATAAATTCCGGTCATAACGTTAACTGCTCCGAGTTCTGTTTTCTGTCCAACTTCATATCCCTCGAGTCCGGACTTTGTCTCCTCCTCGAATAATACGTCATAAGAAGGATTATACACAATCTCAGTCGCTCCGGTAATGCCATACTTACTTAAATCGATTTCTGCCATTTGATTTTACCTCTTTTCTTAAAATTTGTAATTTATTTGATAACCTATTGCCCACTACAGGTATACGGTATCTTTCCTTAAAATGCGAAACTGTATGACAGTTCCCCACTTTCACTTTAGTAGTATACATAAATAAAGAAAATAAATCAATATCAAAATATAATTTTCTTAATAAATAAAATCTTTTGTGTTATAATATATGTGATTTACATATGAAAGGAATATATGCATGATGAAAGAAAAGAATCCATTAATAGTATTTTTTGCAGGAATTATTCTGCTTGGTGCCGGTCTTTACTGGCTCTTCAACTCTGTAGACGTATCAGCCATTGGTTTTGGTTTCGGATATTCTTTCCGCCTAGGAGGTACTTCCATACCATCCGGACTTACCGTAGTTCCGCTTATTGTTGCAATATTCTGGTGGGTTATAAAACCTGATTCATTTGGTCCTAAGGTTCTGTTTGTACTTGGATTAGTGATAATTATTGCAGCTATAATTATGAGCGTAACATTACGTTTCAGGACAAGAACACTGTATGAATATATTTTAATGCTTGCAATGATAGTATCAGGTGCCGGACTTTTAGCAAGAGTATTACTTGCAGGCAATTCTAATTCTAAATCCAAATAAATTAGATTTTATTGTTAAATGGGGCATTCATTAATGACATGCCCCATTTTTTGATTTTGTATTCAAGCGAAGTTTACAAATATCTGCCCAGCTCATCTATTATCTTATCCCACTCCAGTTTCATGCTTAATGCCGCTATATTCTTTTTCAACTTTTTCTGCTCATCATTTAAATCATATTCATCAAGCGACTCGAGAATCATTGTCGTTCCGTCCATGTCCATGTTATCAGCAAACTCTTTTAAAGTCATACAGGCATCTTTCCAGATTTCTTCATTTAATTCTTTCTTATCAGAAGAATCCTCAACCTCAATTTCTTTTACCTCTTCATCACTCATAAAACCTAAATACAGATCAACAAGTTCATCATTCTTTTCTTTTATCAGCCCGATGTCGTCATTATCTGCCGCATTCTCAAGGGATTCTGCCAGTTTAGACAATTTCATTGCACCTATCATCCTTGAAGAACTCTTTATCGCATGTACTTCCGTACCATATCGTTTCCAATCTTCTTTATTGTACGCGTTATTAATATTTTCCAGCTTATCCGGTATATCCTGTCTGAACGCCTCTAACACAACATTAAATACATCCTCGCTTCCACAATTTTGTATGCCAAGTTCTTTATCTATACCGTCTTTATAAATCTCTTCCGGTTTTTCATCCCACTGCGAAGTCTCTTTTTCTCCTTCATTTACTTCATTTCCAATTTTTCGAATCTTGTCATTAGAAAGATACAACAGCAATATCTCTTCAAGTCTTTCTCCGACAACCGGTTTTGTTATGTAGTTATCAAATCCTTCTTTTAAAAATCTTTCTCTTGCACCTGATATCGCATTTGCCGTAAGTGCAATAATAGGCGTATCTTTGTTAGGATTTTCTTCCAAAGCTTTGATTTTTTTAAGTGTTTCAATACCATCCATGATAGGCATTCTGTAATCAAGGAATACTACATCGTATTTTTTCTTCTGAATCAGCTCTATACATTCCATTCCACTTGATGCCTCATCAATATTAACCAACGTCTTTTTCAAAAGTTCTCTGAAAACAACAAGATTCAGCTTTGTATCATCCACTACAAGCACCTCTGCTTCCGGAGCCTGAAAGCTTTCAGTGTACTTCTCATATTTTTCATCTTTTTTGTTGAATTTCCGATTAATATCACCAATATTAGATTTGGCAACAACTACCTGTGGAATTGTTATTGTAAACTTAGAACCTTTTTCGTATTCACTTTCAACATCAATTTTGCCGTTCATAAGTTCAAGCAGTCGGTTTACAATCGCCAGTCCAAGTCCGCTTCCTTCTATCGTGTTGTTTCTATTTTGATCAAGTCTCTGGAATTTCTTATATAATTTTCCTATATCTTCTTCCTTAATTCCAATTCCCGTATCTCTTACCGAAATAATAAGATTTATACGTTTTAACTCTGTTCTTTCATAAGATACCTGAAGTGTAACACTTCCTTTTTCCGTATACTTTATGGCATTATTCAAAATATTCAGCATAATCTGACGCAATCTCATTTCATCTCCATAAAGTTTTTCAGGAGTCGTCTTATCAACATTCATACGGAGCGTTAAACCTTTTTCTGCTGCCTTTAGCTGAACCATATTTATTACATCAACTATTACGTCTGACAGTTCATATTCCCCCTCTATAATCTCCATATTTCCCGCTTCAATCTTCGAGAAATCAAGGATATCGTTTATTAATGACAACAGAGTTTTTCCTGCACCTGCTATTGTCTTTGCGTATTCGACAATTTTTTCATCCTGACTCTCTCTCAATATCATTTCATCCATACCTAATACGGCATTTATAGGTGTTCTGATTTCATGAGACATATTTGCAAGGAAATTACTCATCGCTTCGTTGGCAGCCACTACCTTCTGCTCTTCCATTTTTGCAAGCTGGGTTACTCTTAAAATTCCGATAAATTCATTTTGAGATACCGGATTAGAGAAGAAGAATCCCTGCAGATAATCAACTCCGAATTCATTTGCTATTTCAATCTGTTTTGTACTCTCAACGCCTGATATCAATATCTTCTTGCCCATCTTTTTAATCATATTAACATTACTTTCCATGATAATACGACCTACCTCAGATTTCTCAGCTTCCCATAGAATTGTTTTATCTACTTTAACTACATCAAGATTCAACGATAGCATTGAATATATATTCGAATATCCCACTCCATAATCATCTATTGAAAATCTGAATCCATAATTCCTAAGAACTCTTACGAATTCCATCAAACCTGACATATCTGTGACAGTGGATGCCTCCATAATGTCAAATATAATTCTTCTTGGCTCTATTGCATATCTTGATACAATCTGTATAATGCGCTCTGCATAACTAGGCTGGATACACTGTATAACCGACAGATTTATGTTAAGAGCCTCAACTCCCATTTCTACGGGTATTCCACTGTTTATAAACTTGCATACCTCATCAAGAACGAAATCTCCAATTTCAAATATCATTCCGTTTCTTTCTGCCATCCCCAGAAACTCATCAGGGAAAATTCTTCCTATTTTAGGGTCTGTCAGTCTTATTAATGCTTCACCAAATTTAATGGTCATTTCCTTGGCATCATAAACAGGCTGATAGTATACTTCGAATCTGTTATTTTTCAATCCGCTGACCATTGCTTTTTCAACCTGACTTCTTCTTAAAAAGAAATCCAGATCCTGACCAAACATTACATCATCTTTTTTTCTTTTTTCATCCATAGGTGCAGACTCAATCAATGCCATAATCTCACCAGTTGATTTAAAATCTTTTGGTATCTCTGCACAAAACACTACAGCATGAAACAAACATTTTCTGTCCTGAAAATCCCATTCCTGCTTGAATCTTTCATTAATAAGTCTTGAAACTTCAAGATGGTCTTTTCTGACATCCAGACCATTTAAGATAGTAAACGTACCCGGATTTGAGTAATATATATTATATGGTTTTACAAGCGTTGACAAATAATCTGTCGTCATTTTTGTAAGATTATCAATATTCATAGGTCCTACAAGCTGCATAATATTCTGTGGATTAAGCATTTTTACACATACAATACTAAATTCTCTTTTCGTAGCAACAAACATTTCTATATCTGTTTTTAGTGCAACGCTATTATATATACCTGTAACCGTGTTCTTTAATCCCTCTTCATTTTCTATTGTCACCATAATTCCGGTTGCAGCAAGAGACTCCATAAATAGTTCTATATGTATCTCTTTAAACATTAACTGTATTATAATTCCCAAAAACATAGAAAAAAATGAATAAGTAAGAACTTTTCTCTTTTTATTATTAATGGTGTTCCAAAATACAAATATCATCATCACGGTTGCCATAAAATAAAATGTTGCTACCAGATAGATAATCTGTTCTCCCCAGCCTCTCATGAACACGTCTCCATCAAAGTAATACACTGTATGCCATATAGGATTTGTAATTACAAATAATTCTGAAACTATAATAGGAATTTCATATAACAAATGATGTCTTTTTTTCAGCCTGTAAAAAGCCCCTGTCACAACAGCAATATACAGGCAGAACAAAGGTGATAACAATGTGTGTGTTATAAAATACACATACTGTGCAACACCTCTTGTATAAAGAAAAAGCTTTGATGTTCCACCGACATTTGTAAGTCCCATAATAATAATGTCCGCATATGCACTGATAAATATATTAAATAAAACTAATAAGAATAATTTATTCTGAAACTTTGCCATCTGTGAACGTACATGTACAAAATATATACATGAAATGCATATAGATATTGCCGCTAGCTGAAATCCTAATTTTCCGATATTCTCAACATTTAAATACAAATTCATAAATATTCCTCCCTGCCATACATTACTTTAATTCACCCGTTATAGTTCCATATGTATCAGGCCTTCTGTCCCTGAATAATCCCCATGACAAACGATTTTTTTCTATTTCATCAAAATCATACTCTTCTATAAGTATTTCTTCCTCATTTCGTGATGCCTGACTAATTATATCCCCTGTCTCATCAGTACAAAATGATGAACCGTAAAAAATCAACCGCGAGCTTTGTCCTGCATTTTCCCCGCACGGCTCAACAGTTTCTTTTCCAATTCTGTTGGCTGCAATAACAGGTACAATATTTGCCGCCGCATGCCCCTGCATGCATCTTCTCCAATGTGGCATGCTGTCGCATTCGAGTATAGGTTCCGAACCTATAGCTGTCGGATATAATAAAATCTCCGCCCCCATCAGTGCAAGGCTTCTTGCAGTTTCCGGAAACCACTGATCCCAGCATATTCCAACTCCTATTTTTGCGTATTTTGTATCGAAAACCTTAAATCCTGTGTCACCCGGCGTAAAATAGAATTTCTCTTGATAAAAATGGTCATCAGGTATATGTGTCTTCCTATATACACCAAGTATTTCTCCACCTGCATCTATCATTGCAACTGAATTGTACAATACATTAACATCTCTCTCGTAAAAACTGATCGGAAGTACAATATCTAATTCTTCTGCAAGTCTTATTCCCATATTCACAGCCGGATTTTTCTCTGTCTGAACTGCATAATCATAATAATCATATCTCCTCTGCTGACAGAAGTATTCTCTTTCAAACAACTCCGGAAGCAAAATAATTTTTGCCCCCTTTTCTGCTGCATCTCTTATTTTATTTTCAGCACTATTCAGATTAGCTTCTATATCTTTACTGCATTTCATCTGAATTGCAGCTGCCTTAACCTTCCTCATGATCATCCATTCCTTTCATGACTGCCTGAACAAATCTGTTGTGTGATACAGTGAATATTTCCTCCACCTGCTAAAATCGCCCGGGCATCCACCAGAATCACTTCTCTTTCAGGACACAGATTTTCCAATATAATTTTTGCCCTGATATCACTTTCCCGGTTTTCTCCCCCAAACGCCGGCACAACCACAGCATCATTTGAAAAATAAAAATTCACATAGGAAGCCGCAAGTCTCTCCCCGGCCTCTCTTGTGTCTTCCCCTTCTTCGAATTCATATCCCTTAAGTTCTTCTTCACTGACACATACAGGATAGTCCGGCACCGGTAATTTATGTACTGTCATACCGGCTTCTTCAAGCACTTTAAGACACGCATCCGACATCCCGTATTGTGGATCATTTTTATTGTCCGTCCATGCAAGTACTACATGTCCCGGTTTTATAAATGCACATACATTATCAACATGTTCGTCAGTCTCATCATTATATATCCCTCTTGGGAGCCATATTACTTTTTCCGCCCCAAGATAAGACTTTAATTTTTCTTCTATCTCAATCTTTGAAAGCATCGGATTTCTTCCTTCACTTAAAAGACAGGCCTCCGTTACCATGACTGTCCCCATGCCGTCACTATGAACGGCTCCGCCCTCCATTACAAACGGAGCGGCATCATACGAATCAATCCCAAGATATTCTGCTATTTTTAAAGCAAATTCATTATCATATTTCCAATCTGCATACAGGCCGTTATATTCGCCTCCCCAGGCATTAAACTCCCAATTTACTGCCCTTACTTTTCCTGATTTATTTTTAACAAATGTGGGCGCAATATCCCTCGCCCATGAATCATTTGATTTTATCATAACTATTTCTGTATTACTTACATCCTGCAGATATTTCTGAACCCTTTTTACTTCACTCTCTGATTCTGCCACAACGTATACATGCTCACTCCTGCTTATTGCCTTTATTACCTCAGAAAATGCAGTTTCTGCATCCGTCCTGTCTTTCTTCCACGACCCCGGTCTGAACGGCCAGATAATAATGCATCCGTCATGATGCTCATATTCACCGGGCATGTAGAATTCATCCATAGCCGGCTCTGTGTCTTTTATAATCTTTATACTCATCTATGACAGCCTTTCTTTAAAATCCTTATATCCAAAACGTTTAATCAATTCCGTAGTCCCGTCTTCTTTAAGTAATACAATATCGGGCAACGGTATACCATTGAATGTATTATTTTTAACCATTGAATATATGGCCATATCCTCAAATACAAGCCTGTCTCCAATATGAAGCGGTTTTTCAAAACTGTAATCCCCTATCACATCTCCTGCAAGACATGTAACAGAAGAAAGTCTGTAGGTATATGGCTTTTCTCCTGCCTCAAATCCGTCTCTTAACGGCGGACGATACGGCATTTCCAAAACATCCGGCATATGACATGCTGCTGATGCATCAAGTATCAGTATATTCATGTCATTTCTTACGATATCCATTACCTCGGTAACCAGATATCCCGCGTTAAGTGCTATCGCTTCTCCTGGCTCTAAATATACTTCAACATTATATTTTTCTTTTATATAATGAATTAAATCCACCAACCTGTCTATGTCATAATCTTCTCTTGTTATATGGTGGCCTCCACCCATGTTAAGCCATTTGACTTTTTTTAAGTATTTACCAAACTGTGTCTCAAACGCCTCAAATGTAGTCACAAGATCATCTGAATTCTGTTCACAAAGAGTGTGAAAATGCAAGCCTTCAATACCTCCTTCACCAAACGGCGTATCCTCCGGAAGTTCACCTGCAGCCACTCCAAGTCTGGACCCTTTTCCACATGGGTCATATATCTCGTGCCCCTCCTGCGTGGAACACATTGGATTTAATCTAAGTCCCACGCTTACACCTGCACACTTATCTTTATGTTTTTTGTACTGTGAAATAGAATTAAATATTATGTGGTCACATATTTTCACAAGCTCGTCCATGTCTTTTTCTTTGTATGCCGGCGCAAATACATGATTTTCCTTTCCCATCTCTTCATGCCCAAGCCTGGCTTCGTACAATCCGCTTGCAGTTGTACCGCTTATATATTTTCCAATCAGCGGATATAATTTGTATGCAGAAAAGGCTTTTTGTGCAAGCAGAATATTTGCCCCCGAAAGACGTTCTACCTGTGAAAGTATCTTTAAATTTTCTGTCAGTTTTTTTTCATCTATAACATAGCAGGGTGTGTTAAGCATTTTTTCTCCTTTAATCAACTAATACCGGATTTTCTTCAACTACCCATGGAAGTCCGTATTTATTAAGCATATCCATGAATGGGTCCGGATCAAACTCTTCTATGGTAAATACTCCTTCTCCATCCCATTTCTTATCTGCAACTAATGCTGCTCCTATCATAGCCGGTACTCCCGTGGTATATGATATCGCCTGCGAACCGACTTCTTTATAACATTCCTGATGGTCGCATACATTATAAATATAAATACTCTTCTTTTTTCCGTCTTTGTATCCGGTAAAGATACATCCTATATTTGTCTTTCCGACTGTTCTTTCTCCAAGTGTTGCAGGATCCGGCAATAATTCCTTTAAAAACTGAATAGGAACTATTTCCTGACCATTGAAGTTTACCGGTGTTGTCGATAACATACCAACATTTTCAAGGCACTTCATATGTGTCAGGTAACTTTGTCCAAATGTCATGAAGAAACGTATTCTTTTTACTCCCGGTATGTTTTTGGCAAGTGACTCTATCTCTTCATGATGCAATAAATACATATCTTTTTTTCCAACCTGTGCAAAATCATACTCTCTCTTTATTGACATCGGCTCTACTTCAACCCAGTGTCCGTCTTCCCAATAAGAACCCATCGCAGATACTTCTCGTAAATTAATCTCCGGGTTAAAATTTGTTGCAAAAGGATAACCGTGGTCACCTCCGTTACAATCTAAAATATCTATAGTCTCTATCTCATCGAAATAGTGTTTTAAAGCATATGCAGTAAATACGCTTGTTACGCCCGGATCAAATCCACTTCCGCACAATGCAAGAATTCCTGCTTCTTTAAATTTCTCATGATATGCCCACTGCCACGAATAATCAAAATACGCCGTAAACCCTTTTTCTTTACATCTTTTTTCGTATACTGCTCTCCACTCGGCATCATCAGTATCTTCCGGCTCATAATTAGCCGTATCTATATAATCCACTTTACATTTTAAGCACGCTTCCATAATAGTTAAATCCTGATACGGAAGCGCAACGTTAAGCACTGCATCAGGTTTGTACTCTTCTATTAATTTTACAAGTTCCGACACATTATCCGCATCTACCTTTGCAGTTGTTATAACCGTATCTGTCTTACTTTCAAGCTCTGCTTTTAGTTTATCGCATTTTTCTTTTGTTCTGCTGGCAATACACAATTCTTTAAATGTCTCACTGTTCTGACAGCATTTATGGATTGCTACTCCTGCTACTCCTCCACATCCTATTACAAGTAATCTGCTCATTATATAAAAGCCTCCTATTCTTCCTCTTCCTCTAACATATCTTCTACATATTTTGGCAGCATAAACGCTCCTTTATGAAGATTTGTCGTATAATACCATGTTTTTATATTTCTTTTTGTCCATCTTTCTTCATCTAAATCCGTGAGAGGATGATACTTTTTGGATACAAACCCAAAGAGCCAGTATCCTGAAGAACACGTAGGAATATGTGCCTGATAAACCCTGCTTATCGGAAAACTGTGACTTGCCTTTCTGTGCATAGCCCTGCAGGTATCCTCATCTTCATCATAAAACGGACTTCCGTGCTGATATACCATAATCCCGTCATCCCTTAGTGCCTTAAAACTGTTTCCATAGAATTCTTTAGTAAACAATCCTGCCGTATGTCCGAGCGGATCTATCGCATCGTTGATTATTAAATCATATTCCTCATGTTTTGTCCTTAAAAACCTCAAAGCATCCCTGTTATATACAGTCACTCTTTCATCATCAAGTCCACATGAATTAAATGTGAAGTATTTCCTGCAAATATCAACAAACACTTCATCCGGTTCAACTACATCTATTTTTTTAATCTCATCGTAATAAGAAAGTTCCCTGGCAACACCACCGTCACCCCCGCCGATAACTAATACGTTTTCAACATGAGGATGTACAGCCATGGGAACATGCACAATCATTTCATCATATATAAACTCATCTTTTTCTGAAAAAACTATGCTGCCATCTGAACTTATAAATCTTCCAAACTCTTCTGAATCAAACACATCAAGTCTCTGGTACTCTGTTTGCTGACCAAATAACTGTTTTTCTACTTTGACTGAAAGTTTTACTTTATCAGTCTGACAATCAGAAAACCATAATTCCACTGTCATTTCCTCCTATATACCATTTACATCCAGCACGCATAAATATTCCATGTACGGATCCTGTGTTCCCTGCATGGAACATCCTTTTTCTTTTGCATATAATATATATTCTATTATCTCCTCAGTAATCTGCTCTCCAGGCGCCAGAATAGGAATTCCCGGCGGATAACACATCACAAGTTCACTGCATATCATTCCCGCTGATTCTCTGATTTTTACAGATTTTTTCTTAGCGTAAAATGCTTTTTGCGGTGATACACAAACTGACGGAGTAATAAATTCTGTTGCCGGCAATTCTGACGAATCTTTTGAATATAATCTTTTTATATCCGCCAGTGCACCAACAAGTCTTTCTATATCCTGAATTCTGTCCCCAATAGAAATATATGCCAAAATGTTGGATATATCACCAAATTCTATCTGAATATCATACTCATCTCTTAATAAGTCATATACTTCTATTCCTGCAAGTCCTATATCTCTTGTATATACCGATAGCTTCGTTACATCAAAATCATATACGCTATTACCATTAATCATCTCCGAACCGTATGCATAGTATCCGCCTATTTCATTAATTTCTGTTCGAGCATACTCAGCCATTTCCCTTACCTTAGCAAATGATTCTTCTCCTCTTAAAGCAAGATTTCTTCTTGATATATCAAGACTGGCAAGCAGCAAATATGAAGCTGATGTTGTCTGTGTCAGATTTATTATCTGACTCACGTATTCCCAATTCACTGTATCGTTAATAAGTAACAGAGAGCTTTGTGTAAGGCTCCCTCCTGATTTATGCATAGAAACGGCAGCCATGTCCGCTCCTGCTTCCATCGCCGATATTGGTAAATCTTTTTGAAAATATAAATGTGTTCCATGAGCTTCGTCCACAAGCACAAGCATATGATACCTGTGCACTAATTCCACAATACCGACAAGATTCGAACATATTCCATAATATGTCGGATTATTGACAAAAACACACTTTGCATCCGGATTCGCTTTTATAACTTTTTCAAGTTCAGTTAATTCTACTCCGAGTGCAATCCCAAGTCTTTTATCAACTGCCGGATTAACATACACTGGAATGGCTCCGCATAGTACCATCGCATTTATCACGCTTTTGTGAACATTTCTCGGGAGTATAATCTTATCACCCGCAGTGCACGCAGAAAGAATCATACTCTGCACTGAAGAAGTTGTTCCACCTATCATAAAAAAAGCATGTGAAGCACCAAAAGCCTCTGCAGCTAACTCTTCTGCTTCTTTAATAACTGACATGGGATGACACAGATTATCCAATGGTTTCATTGAATTCACATCTATATTGACACACTTTTCTCCCAGCAGCTCTTTTAATTCAGGGTTCCCACGTCCCCTTTTATGTCCGGGGACATCAAACGGAACCACCCTTTTTCTTCTTAATTTTTCTAAAGCCTCATATACAGGTGCTTTTGTCTGCTTATAAATATCCATTTCTGTCTCCTTCACATATGAGAATTTTATCTTGTTTTAAAATATATTGCAAGTTTTTCTAATAACTCATTTTTTTCTATCGTTTTGAGTAGATAATCAACCGGATTCAAACTCACAACTGACATAACACTTTCTTTATCACCTTTTCCTGTCAGGAACATAACCGGTATAGAATCCGTCTCCCCATCACTTTTCAGCATTTCATATACCTGTGGACCGTTAACGACCGGCATTTCATAATCCAATAATACAAGATCAGCTTTATTCCTTGCAAGCCAGCTGATTGCCTGAATTCCTGAAGTTGCCATACCGACATGATAATCATTTTTCAACCATTCATACACAAGGCGCACATATGCAATATCATCATCAACTATAAGAATATTTTTCTTTTTATTGGCACCTGTGTTGTTCTTCACATAATCCTGAAGGCACTTTAAAAACGCATTCATATCCATCGGACGCTTAAACCATTCAAGAATCATTGTCTCAGGAATAATCTTTTTGTATTCGTAAAACTGATCCTGCTCACCTATCATAATCACTTTCTTATCACTATCCTGAAGTATATCTTTTATATATACCAATGACTCTGTCATAGCTTTTACATTATCACTCATAAGTATAACAAAGAGCTCTGCACTTTCGTGCACATATTCTATTTCTTTAATAGTAGCATGTACAAACTGTGTCCTTAGTCCCCGTTCGTCTATTTTAGTCTGCAGTCCTTTAGTTAAAAAACCCTCTGTAACACCCACAATTATGATACTGCCAACTTCTTCCATATCTACCATAACCAATCCTCCACAACTCTATAATCCTAAACTATATTATAACAGATAATACTGGTTTTTTGTTTAATATTTGTAAAAAATATTGACTTTATTTTTTAAAATGATATAATAATGTGGCACGGGGTGTGGCTCAGCTTGGTAGAGCGCTTGGTTCGGGACTAAGAGGTCGCAAGTTCAAATCTTGTCACCCCGATTTTTTATTTTTTATCTACAAAAATTTCGTATATATTTTTCAAATAATTCTTTTTTAAATTTTCTGCCAATAGGTACTGTAAGACCATTTTTCAAATAAATGCTGTTTGTCGTCAGACGTTCTAAATATTTTATATTTATTGAATATGATTTATGTACCCTTATGAATAATTCCGTGTTGTTTTTTATGATATTCATCATGTTTTTCATAGTTATCATGTATTCATTTGTTCCATTTGAATCATATATCAGGCAATGCCTGCCAACCGATTCTATGCAATATAAAGTCATAGGATTAAGCACCACATCTCCGTTTTTTTGTTTCAATATTATGCATCGTCCGCTTTTTTCTATACTTTCTAACGCCTGCCTCATTTTTTCCATCAATTCATTTTTTTCAACAGGCTTTTTTATATAGGCAAAAGGATGCACATTTACAACGGGTACTATCTCACTGTCATACGCAGTTACAAATATGATTAATGTTTCCTGTTGTCCCGGCATTTTTCTTATATATTCTGCTGTTGATATTCCATCTAATTCTTTCATTTCTTTATCCATTATTATTATTCTGTAATTATTGCCGGACTTTATATCATCAATCAACTCACTTCCATCCGCAAAATCTTCTATAGTTCCCTTCATTTCCGGAAATTTTTCTAATAACATAGACTTGATTTTTTCACAATAATACCAGTCATCATCACATATAGCCACTCTTAACATCTGTCTAATGCCTGTCCCTTCCTATTATTAATATTATCTCCAGACAAAATTCATCCGGACTGCAGCTTATTTTTATATCTCCGCCATATTTCTTCGCTAATGCTTTAATACTCCTCAATCCTATTCCGTGTCCCGGCATTTTCTTTGTGGTTCGTATAATTCCATTATCCAATATTTTTATTTGATTTTTCACCGGATTTTTTACTATTATAACAAAAACATCATGTTCATAACGTATCAAAAGATTTATCTCCTGAGGTAATTGTCTGTTTTTTTCCAGATATGTCACTGCGTTGTCAATCGCATTTCCCAGTAATATACTCATCTCACCTATATCTAGCGGTATCTCAGATGCTATTCTTATTTCACAGCTTAATTGTATATTTTTTTCTTCAATGTGTATCTTTTTTGCATTCAGAACATAGTTCAGATTTTCATCATCCGGTATATAGACATTCAGCTTTTTAAAACTAATATGACAATAATCATTTATCTCTCGTCTTACCTGCTCATATTGTTTTTTTTCCATAAGAGCAGACAATTTTATAAAATAATGCTTCATATCATGATTGGTTTTTTGAATATATCTGTTGAACTTCTCTAAACGTCTGTTATTCTTTGTCTGATATTCAATTATCTCCCTGAGTCTTTTATTCTCTTCTCTAAGCATTGTATAATTCATACTCTGTCTGTAAATCAGATAACATATAACACAAAATAATACAGAAACTGCTATCAGAAATACTTTCATCTTTTTTCTCTTATATAAAACAATCCGTATATTAATTTTTTTATCTTCTGTCCATTCTTAAACTCTTTTATCGCTAACGCATCCATAATTCTAACATATATCCTCATATTTTAGATTATTAGTTTCATTATATTAATAAAAATATAATTGTCAATGGTGAAATTTGATTTTTTTTATTATATGTGATATGATTACTCAGCAGGAAGGAGTATAAATATATGAATATTTCAGTTTGTACAGATGATTTGACTTATCTTAAAAATCTCATGTCTGATATAACACTCAACTTTGGTCATCTTTTTAATAATATTGATGCTTTTATTTCCGGGGATGCTTTTATCAGGACTATTAATTCAAGTTGTATTACCTATGATTTTTTCATTTTGGATATTCATACAAAAGACAGAACCGGAATTGATGTTGCGAAGGTGATACGGGGCTCATCAAAGTATAGAAATGCTGTTATTTTTTTTATTTCATCAATTCCGGAAGAACTGCAGAGAATAATCGATATTCACCCATATGCCTATCTGATAAAGGATACTTCTTTTCAGTTATTGAATCAAAAGTTACGAGAGGCTGTCGATAACTATACTTATAAAAACACAAATATCATATTTAATTCAGGGAAAAACTTCCTTATACTAAACCCCTGTGATATATACTACATCAAAGTACAAAATGGTCTGGCACTTATTCAAACAACTAAGGAATTATTAAATTTATCACTATCAGCAAAAAATCTTCAAACCACTTTAAGTAAATACAACACTACTTTGGTTCGCATCAATAATTCAGTCTTTATAAACCTGTTATACCTCCTTGACAAATCATCTTATACCCTTACTATGAATGATGACAAGCATACAGTTTTTTCACTTACTCGGGCATACACAGAAAATTTTATGATTAAGTTTAAAAAATACAGAAATTTTTATATAAGCCGCTATTAAATAAATGCCGGCACATCCTATTATAGATGTGCCGGCATTTTATTTTTTATTTTATATTTTATACTTTGTTACTTCCTTTTCAAGTGAATCTACTGCCGATGCAACTTTCTCTGTCTCGACTCTTATCTCTACCAGCTTATCTGCCAATATATTAGAATTATCTGCAGCCTCTCCTATTCCGTTGTTACATTCAATAACCGTCTTTGATATCTGTGATACGTTATCATTTAATGAATTTATCTCTTCCTGCAGCACTTTGGTTCCTCCTGAATACTGATTTAGCAGACTTTGCATCTTGTCCGCATCTGAATCATAATTATCAGCGACATCTTTAAACATTTCATAATCCGGAAGCATATTGTCACTCAATATTACAATCAAATCATCCGCACATTCCCTCAAATCTTCAACAGCTGTTATAACTTTTTGACTGATTTCCTGTATCTTACCGGCAGTTTCTCTGCTACTGTCTGCAAGTCCTCTTATCTCATCAGCTACAACTGCAAATCCTTTTCCTGCTTCTCCTGCTCTGGCAGCTTCAATAGAGGCATTTAATGCAAGAAGATTGGTCTGCGATGCAATATTTAAGATATCATTCGTAAGTTCTGAAATTTTCTCTACATTCTTACTCTCCGCCATACACATTGCAAGACGTTCTTTTTCATCAATAACCGAACCACGTATCTCTTCTTCTTTTTCTATCGTACGTTTTTTTATGTCAGAAGCTTTACTCTTAATATTTTCAACTACCTGATTACCTTCATTAATTTGTACAACATTTGATTCAACCATATCCTGCATTCCGGAAGTAGAATTGTTAAGACTCTCTACTGTATCTGCAACTCTGTTCATAGAATTTGACAATTCCATAATAACAGAACTTATATTTGTAGCACTTTCAGAAGACGAAGAAACATTTGAATTCAATTCCACAACAGAGCTATTAATAACATTTGATTCATCTGTTACCCCTGCTATCAAATTATGTATTTCAGCAATAAATTTATTAACGCTTTCCGCAATTACTTCAAATTCCGTTCCACTCTTATCATCAACGTATTTTGTCAAATCTCCATTTCCGTCTGTCAGTTCTTCAATCTTGTCATTAATTCTCTTGAATCCTTTTTTTAGTTTTCCAAAGAATATCAGCATTGTAATTAACATCAATGCGTAAACGAAAATACAAACTACACTTATTAATTCAGCTAGTGATTTCGTCTTTGATTTAACAAAATCGTAGCTTACATCTACCACAACTGCTCCTACGGTCGTAGTTCCCGACTTTATAGGTGCATATGCACTAATATGTGTACCCCATTTATCCGTATATGGCTGTGCATCTGCAATTTCCTTGCCATTAAGAGCCTCACCGGTTTCATCGGTTGATTCAAATTCCTCGCCATATTCACCCGGATCATCCGGATCCGAATCGACAACAAACGATGCATTGCCATTCATATTGGCTATAGTGTAAATGTATTCCACTCCTCCATTATCTCTGTATGGCACAAGCTTATCATAAATATTTTGATATGCATCTTCCGAATACTCATTTACCAGATTTTCAAACTCTTCTCCATCTAATACCGCCGCTCCACATTTCGCAATATTTATAGCATTATCCTGTATGTGTTTTAATAAAACAGAAGAAACCCTGTTATATATTATTACTCCCAGAATCGCGTCCCCAACCAATATAAAAATTGAAAAAATTATCAACATTTGCTTGGTTATTCCGAGTCTTCTTGTCTTCATATAACGACCTCCCATCTTCTAACATCTAACTATTATTTTAGCATTTTATACACATATTTTCAATAAAATATGTGCAGAGTACTTATCACACTCTGCACTTAATATTAATCTTTATACTCAAGCAAGTCCTCAATACCGACCCCTAAAAGGTCACTTATCGCCAATAAATTGTCAATTGAAGGCAGCATTTTTCCCTGAAACCACCTGTAAATCGACTGTGTACCACTTAAATTCAGATATTTTTGCAATGCCTTAACATCATATCCTTTTCCCAACAACATTTTCTTCATTTTTTCTCCGGTCTTTTTCTGATCAATAACTCTGTACATAAGTCCTCCTGTCATTTTACCTTCTGTGGTAATATACTTCTGCTACCACTTTATTTTATGCTACAATATAAGCATACACTAAAATTCAAGTTTTGTCATTGAACTACAAGTTCAATGTTTTCAGGTTCAATGGCAGAAAAATTACATGCCGCTCTTTATTAAAATGCTGATTATATCAGCTATTCTTTCTGCTTCCATATGTTTTTTTACTTTTTCAAGTTTTTCCCTCTCAGACTCTGATGGAAGTTTTCGGCTTTTTATCATTTTTTCACATTCTTCACTTTGCTTCTTTTCTTTTTTCTTTCTTGCTGCTTCCTCCCATTCTTTCAGTCTTGCATTTTCGTCCAGCCTTTGCTGCATCTTTTTATAATTACTGTACACTTTCGGATTATTACCAATAACTTTTCCGGTATAATACGTCTTTTGTTCTGTCTGAGTTGCAGCAAATCCACCGCCCGCTGGCGGATATTTGCTTCTATACTCCATAACCTGCGACACAATCTGATATGCCTGCTGTATACGATAATATGCCTGCAGATTATTTTCCGAATTATTTTCATCAGGATGATATCTTTTACATAGGATACGATATTGATGCTTTAATTGTTTCTCATCGGCAGATTTGTCAAGCTCCATGGTCTCATATGCCCATTTTACCATTATCTCATTCATATTTTCCTCTTTTCAACATTTCATTTAATTCTAATTGCTAACCGTCAGACTATCAATAAATAATTTCACATTCTCCTTATAACTTACAGGATCTGTAAAAACAGAGTAAGCGTGCCCCGCATCCTGAATAATGCAGATTTTTTTCTTTCCCCTTGTCCTCTCGTACATATCCCGGGAATTTTTCGGAACAATCAAATCATCTTTATCTCCATGAATAAATAAAACCGGAATCTTATTATCATTCAGTGAGTCTATAGGTCTCATTTTTTTAAGTGAATAGTGATATTGGATTCTCGCACCTATATCCGCCAAATCAAATAGAACTACCGGCACATGTGCATTTTTATATCCTCTTTTAAGCACATTTTCTATATCCGAGAATCCACAGTCTGCAACCACAAAATCCACATCCTGATGATACTTTAATGATGCTATCGTTGTCGCTGCACCAAGCGATTCACCATGCAATCCTAACTCTGTCAGCTCTGTATATCGTGTCTTTGTATCTTCCACAAGATATGCAAGGTCTCTGCCCTCCAATATTCCGTATGTTGTAAATGTTTTTTTATTTTCACCATGTCCCCTTAAATCATAAATTATACAGTTATATCCCAGTTCCATGTACATAGATACATATTTTAATGATCCCATCCTGTTATCCGTATACCCATGTGAAAGAATTATATACTTTTTAGTTTTTTTCGGATTCTCTAACAGTTCCACATGAAGAATGTAGCCATCAAATCCCATTACCGTATAATCTGTTTTGGAAAGATTATCATAAAATGAAATGTCATATCGTTCGGATTGCCATTTTAATGCATCTTCGAGTGTCTGTCGTTTTCCAGTCATAACAAAGGATGCCATCCACAAAGACAGCATAATCAACAGAACAACTATACTTAATAGAATAATCAATATCATTTTTATACGCTTTCTTCCTTTGTTCATTATCATCACTTCTATTCGTAGATTATATTATTATCATACATTTATCATAAATAATATGCAAGTAATTTCATTTTCAATCATTAACACATTTCCATTTTATGAATATATTATTTTAAAATGATGTTTAGGAGAATGCAGTATGGCATATAATTGTTATTCTAACTGTAGAAATTGTTCTCAGAATCAAAATATGCATATCATAGCGGATGAAAACAATAATCGCAGACCACTTGCCATGACTTACGTCCCATGGCAGAGCTTTGAAGACTTGTATGATATTGATAATGCTTTTTCATGCGGAACTATTTTTCGAAAATTAAATCAACCTTTTGAAGGAGGATGCCGGTAATGCCTCATTGTAATAATCAATACGAACTCATGAATCTTATCAATAAGTTAAGTTTCGCATTGGATGATACCCGTTTGTTTCTCGATACTCACCCTGATAACCAGGAGGCATTGGAGTATTTTGAAAGAACTATGCATCTCAGAAACAGAGCTGTAAATGATTATACCGCAAAATACGGACCTGTTAACCAATACGTACTTAATACCTCTCAGGGGTATAATTGGAACAGCTGCCCTTTACCATGGAACGGAGGAATATGATATGTGGAGTTATGAAAAAAGGTTACAATATCCCGTTAATATAAAGAAACCAAACGCTAAATATGCACAGATTATCATCAGCCAGTACGGCGGTCCTGATGGTGAAATGGGTGCATCTATGAGATACTTATCCCAAAAATTTGCAATGCCTGATAACCGTGTTGCAGGTTTACTTAATGATATTGGAACTGAAGAACTCGGGCATCTTGAGATTGTAGGTGCTCTCGTCCACCAATTGACAAGAGGT
This sequence comes from uncultured Lachnospira sp., assembly GCA_946186125.1. GTDB lineage: Bacteria > Bacillota > Clostridia > Lachnospirales > Lachnospiraceae > UBA2821. The sequence continues at coordinate 82,741 of CAMHLZ010000003.1, forward strand.
ATTGACGTTGCAGAAGTTAAATCATCCGGATTTGATAAATATTTTGTAGATCACACCCTCGGTATCTGGCCACAGGCTGCCGGAGGAGTTCCGTTTAATGCGTGTGAATTCCAGTCAAAGGGTGATCCTATTACTGATATGATAGAAGATATGGCTGCCGAACAAAAAGCACGTACCACATATGATAATATTCTTCGACTTATAGATGACCCGGATGTCAGGGATGTCATCAAATTTTTAAGGACACGTGAAATTGTCCATTTCCAGCGTTTTGGCGAAGGTCTCAGACTTATACAGGATAACTTAAACTCTAAGAATTTCTACGCCTGCAATCCTGCATTTGACAATGGATGTGGCCGATAACACTAAACTTACGTAAATAAAACGGTGCGTTGACCATTTTATCAACGCACCGTATTTTTTATTTTACTACTTTGTATGAAGATATTGTCTTCTTTACAACTCTATTAGTATTTGCATCCTTTACATATACGTATAACATATACTTTCCGGCTTTTGAAGGCTTCCATACAGCTTTGTTCTTTGCTTTGAATCCACTTGTATATACAATTCTCGTTGTACCAATCTTCTTGTAAGCAAATCTGTATGTATAACTTCCGCTTCCGCCCTTTGCTTTAACAGTCAATGTTATCTTATTCTTAATATAAGCCTTTCCACTCTTCTTTGATGCTTTAAATGAACTTATCTTCAACTTGTTGTTTACTACAAAATTCTTAAGTACCTTACTTATAACTGTGCCACTCTCATCTTTTACATAAACAATGATGCTATAAGTTCCTGCTTCCGTAAGTTCCCATGTTGCTTTATTAGATGTAGTATAATTCTTTACAATATCGTCCCAATCAGATCTTACTGCAAACTTATACTTAAGTGTTCCTTTACCACCTTTTGCTGTAACTTTTAATGATACTGAATCTCCAACACTTACTTCACCGCTTTCTGCTGAAAGTGAAACATTAGTAATCTCTATCTTCTTAGTTGTCTCTTCTTCTACTGTTGTTGTTTCTTCCTGTTTTGTTGTTGTCTCTTCCTGTTTTGTTGTTGTCTCTTCCTGTTTTGTTGTTGTCTCGTCCTGCTTTGTTGTTGTCTCGTCCTGCTTTGTTGTTGTCTCTTCCTGTTTTGTTGTTGTCTCTTCCTGTGTTGTCGTCTCTATAGCTGTTGTTGTTGTCTCAGGCTGCACTGTTGGTGTCTCAGGCTGTTTTGTTGTTGTTTCGTCCTGTTTTGTTGTTGTTTCGTCCTGTTTTGTTGTTGTTTCGTCCTGTTTTGTTGTTGTCTCTTCCTGCTTTGTTGTTGTCTCTTCCTGCTTTGTTGTTGTCTCTTCCTGTTTTGTTGTTGTCTCAGGATCTCCAATCTTGCTATAAGTAAATGTTACTGTAATAGGCTCACTTGTGAACTTTCCTGTTACCTCACCATCAGTCTTAGATAATTTATATCCTTCAATGTCTTTTGCAGAAATCTCATATGTATCTCCTGCATTACCAACACGATATACTTCTTTTCCGCCTGAGATGTCTTTTCCTGAAGTATCAACTAATTTTACAGTTACCTTACATGGTGTTCCTGTCGGAATATCTGTAAAGCTTCCATCTCTGTTATATATCTTAGATCCCTCTGATGATAAATCTTTTGCAGGATCCTTCTGACCATTACTAATCAAGATAAAGTTAACTGTTCCTTCAAGGTCTTTATTCTCATATGTCCAATAATCACTGTCATCACTCATAGGTTTACCAGGCCATGCACCGTTAATTACTGTAACTTTACCTGCTGCGTCTGTCTGCCATACATAAATATTTGGACAACTTGTATACTCTGTCTTCTTAACTTTTAATCTGTATACTCCATCAGAAATAACCGGTTCACTTTCTCTTGTAAATGTAGCAGAAGCACTTATTGTTGAACCATCTTCTGCTTTGCCGAATACATCTACCTTTACAGACTCACCATACGCTGTACCACCACCAATTTCAATAGTGTCACCGCTTGTATATGCTTTCTTTTCTCCACCATTTACTGAGTAATATGTATCTGTTGCAAGTGAAGCATTTAACTTAACTGTTACCTTATCTGTAGAGTATACCTTCATACCTGATACACTTACACTTGAAGTAAGCTTTCCGCCACTCTCTAATAATATAGTACAGTTGTCATCACATGTTACAGAAACTGTTCCGCCACTTACCTGGTAAGCTTCACCTGTGTAAGCATCTGTTACCATTGTACCATCTTCAAATACACCGCTTACAGTTATATCGTATGTACCTGCTGAATCCGGCATAGCTACTACAACTTTATCATCGCCATATGTACGGCTGAATGTATAAGGCGCTGCAGCAAGCTGTTTGTGTGTTCCTGCACCTACTGCAAGGTGGTTATTTCTAAATGTACCAACCTTCTGATAATGAGCAAGCAAATCCTGATCTATAGAATTCCAGTTCATATCACTTCTGAGTGAATGACCTGCTGCACCATTTCCATCAAAGCTTACACCTGAAACCATCGGTCTCTGTGTTTCTTCACCGTAGTAAATCTGTACTCCACCAGGAAGAAGCAGAAATGCTGTTCCATAATAATGCATCTGCGCTGCACTATGATCTTTACTCATCAATGTAGCATCATGTGATGACATGAATGAAAGCAAGTTAAAGTTTTTGCTTGAATTAATGTTTGTAGCGTATCCTGAATATACACCATCAAGTTTTGACTTATCAGCAAAAACTCCTCCACCCCATGTCTCAAAGTTAATCATTGAATCAAAACCGCCTGAAGTAAAGTACGAATCATTTTCTGTCTTATGATTCCATGCCTCACCTGTCATCCAGAAATCATCTGTCCAATTTGCACCAGGTGCTGTCGGATTGTTCTGTCTCCATTTCTTGAGTGCATCAACTCCTGCTGTCTTTAATGCTTTCCATGATTCAAGTTCAACATGCTTAGCGGTATCACATCTAAATCCGTCTACTCCGAATTCTTCAACCCATTCAGAAAGCCATTTTACTAAATATGATCTTACTGTACCTGATGAACCGTATTTTGCAACTTTCGCATCATAAGTTCCTTCTTTTGTCCATTTCGTCTTCAACATCTCAGGTATTCCGACATTCGAAGTACTCTCTGTCTTAAAATCCGGAAGTCCTTCCAATGCTCTTGTGTAATCCGAACCATTCTTTCCATCATCCGGATAACCTGCTACACCTGATCTAATCCATGAGCCTCCCCACCATTTGCCCCATGCTGTAGAATCACTATTATAATCTATCAGACTGTGATACTGTTTGATATTTGATTCAGAAGGTGATTTGTAAAAACTGTCCCATCCTGATAACAATGTACCAAATCCATACTCATTCATATCCTGCATAGAATTGTATCCTGCATGGTTCATAACTATATCCATAACCACTCTGATTCCATGCTCATGAGCCTTTGTTACTAATTCTTTGAATTCTTCCTTAGTACCAAATGATTTATCCGTCTCAGTATAATCGAGAACATAATATCCGTGATATGACTGATGATAGTAGTTATCTCCATTATCAGAACCTACTATATATCCGTGAATCTGCTCGTACGGAGCTGATAACCAGATAGCATTTACACCTAAATCATCAAAATATCCTTCTTCTATCTTCTGTGTAATACCGGCGAAATCTCCACCGTGGAATGTAGCTCTGTTATCTCCAAACTTATAATCCATTCTTCCATATGAATTATCATTTGCAGTATTTCCATTCTTAAATCTGTCAGTTAATAAGAAGTATACTGTTGCGTTATCCCAAGAGAATGTTTTCTCAGTTCCTTTGCTTAATGAGTCGAGTGCAAGACTTTCCTCAGTAGGAACTAATTTTCCCGAATCATCTGTTGTAAATTTATAAGCAAATCCTGCATCTTTGCTAAATGCTGATGCCTGTCTTGCTATTCCTGTTCCTGTCTGAGCCCACGCTGTCGATGTGCACATCATCGCTGCAGACAATGATAATGCTAAAACTTTTTTAAACTTTGTTTTACTCATAATACCTCCTGAATTTCTTTTTTTTCATATTTGCGCCTCTACCTATAACTATATAACTTTTGGTAAGAATTTGCAAATTATATTTGCTTTTCAGGCTAAATTTGTTGCAATTTGAATAATTTTTTTAAACTTTTTTAGACTTATTGCACAGTAGATATATTCTTAATTTGTTTTTATTTGTTATTTTTCATTTACAATATACCGGACATGTCTGTATATCACACAAAGAGAGCCGCCCGCATTAGCGAACGGCTCTCCAAAATATCATAACACTTTATTACCTGAACATTCCAAAGAAATCTTCAAATTCTTCCATATCATCTTCATTTCCAAACTGCTGTCTGTCATCTTCGCCTTCTCTGACATCATCAGAATTCTCTTTGTCAGTCTTTCCAGTAGTATCAGACGCAGTAGTCTGAGCTTTTCCTAATTTAACAGTTACAGTCTTTTCTTCATATCCTTTACTGCTTCTTCTCTGATACTTCACTTCAACTTTATCGCCTGCTGCATAGTACTGAAGAAGGCTCTGAAGTGAAGATGTGTCTGATACTGCCTTGCCATCGAGTTCAGTGATTATGTCACCTTTCTGAAGTCCGGCTTCATCTGCCGCTTCACCTTCATTTACTGCTGCAACATATACTCCCTGTGGTATATCATACATTTCAGTTACATCCGAATCAACATCCTGACATGATATTCCAAGAGCACCTTTTTTATCCTCATCAACTTTTTCCATGGTCATAAGCTGTTCAAGTATCGGCTCTGCTACTGATACAGGAATCGCATATCCCATTCCTTCAACTTCTTCTGATGAAAACTTTGCTGAATTAATACCGATAACCTCACCCTTCATGTTAAATAAAGCACCGCCGCTGTTTCCAGGGTTAATGGCTGCATCTGTCTGTATAAGTTTTGCAGTGCTATTTTCAATATCAACTTCTCTGTCTAATGCACTTAAATATCCTGATGTAACTGACTGTCCATAGCCTAATGCATTTCCTATGGCTACCACCTGTTCACCAACAGATGCTTTTTCCGAATCTCCAAGTGTTGCAATAGATATAGTCTTTAACACGTCTGAAGAAATATCGCTAAGCGATACGGCAACAATTGCCAGATCATTTGTCGCATCAGTTCCTTTTACTTCAGCTTCATATACCTGATCTTCCGAATCATTAAAACATACAGAGATTTCATTTGCTCCATCTACTACATGATTGTTGGTTGCAATGTAAAGGTTGTTATCATCTTCTGCAATTACAATTCCTGAACCCGCGCTGTTGCTTTCATATTCCTGTGAACCGCCAAAATAGCTTCTTACCGTCTCAACACTTGTACACGAGATAGATACAACACTTGACATGCACTTCTCTGCAATCTCCTGTACCGTATATTCTTCCGAATCAGATGAATCTGTTCCTGAATATGCTGTTGATAATGCTCCTGTCGTCGTACTCATCTTAATAGTTGACTTAGATGATGCCGTATTATGATTCAACGCACTCTCAACACCTGTAAATACCAATCCCGAACTAAGTCCGAATACTACTCCACAAACTGCTACATTTCTTACCTTTTTTGTTAAATTACTATTCTTTAAATTCATCATAACCATTACCTCTTTTCAAAAAACTCTTTTATTTGTTCCCTGTTATGTGATTATGATATTTAAAAATTATATTCAAATTGTGGAGGAATTATGTAAAAACTGTGAACTGTGAAATTATAGAATATAAATTAAAGGAGTTATCACTCTTTAGTCAGAGCGACAACTCCTTTTAAGTGCAGATAAATTATTCCTGTGAACATCTGAACTGTAAATCTTCCCATCTTCTGTCGACTTCTTCCTGGAATTTAACTATAAGTTCTTCATTTCCAGGCTTGAAAAGGTGCTTAAATCTTCCCTGTGGTTTTAAGAAATCTTCTATCGGAAGTTTGTTCTTAGGTTCGTAACTAAGCTGCCATTTTCCATCTACTACTTCGAACAAAGGCCAGTAGCATGTCTCAACTGCGAGTTTACAAATCTCCATAATCTCCGATGTCTCATATCTCCATCCTCTCGGACACGGTGCCATAATATTTAAAAATGCAGGTCCCGGTGTGTAGATTGCCTTCTCAGCTTTTATATGCAAATCTTTAAAATTTGATAAAAATGTAGTCTGCGCAACGTAAGGAACTTTGTGTTCTGCTATGATAGCTGCCAGGTCTTTTCTGTACTGTATCTTACCGTTTGATTCTTTTCCTACAGGTGTTGTAGTAGTATCTGCATACATAGGTGTGGCAGATGAACGCTGAATACCTGTATTCATGTATGCTCCGTTATCATAACATACGTATACAAAATCATGTCCTCTCTCCATTGAACCTGACAATGACTGAAATCCTATATCATAAGTTCCGCCATCACCACCAAATGTGATGAATTTAAAATTATCTTTAATCTTACCTTTTTCTCTAAGTCTGTTATATGCAGTCTCTACGCCACTCATTGTAGCACCTGCATTTTCAAATGCGTTGTGAATGTAACTGTCCGTATATGCAGTATATGGATACATAAAACTTGATACTTCCAAACATCCTGTTGCGTTTCCTATAACAGCATGGTCACCTTCGTGTAATGCCCTAAGCACTGCTCTTACAGCAATCGTACCACCACAACCTGCACACATTCTGTGACCCGGTGTCAGACGCTCCGGTCTGCTCATTACTTCTTTTAGATTATATCTTTTCTTACTTTCCATCTTAATCCTCACTTCTCAAACCGATATATTTATAATTCTCTATTTCTTTTCCTTCAGTAATTAAAGCTTCTAATTCACTATAAACATTTTTAGCATCCTCAACTCTGAAATCACGTCCGCCCAATCCGTAAATATAATTTCTAACTTCCATGGTGCATTTTGCGTTAAACAACGCCTGTGTGACTTCTGAACCAAGAGGACCTCCATGAGCATTAAAACTTTCAGCTCTGTCAAGGATTGCAACTGCTTTAGTATTCTTAAGCGCCTCTGCAATTTCTTTTTCAGGGAATGGTCTGAACACACGAATCTTTAATAATCCGACTTTCTTTCCTTCTTCTCTTAAGGAATCAATTGCATCCTTTGTAGTTCCTGCTGCCGAACCAATCATAACAATCGCGTATTCAGCATCTTCTAATCTGTATTCTTCGAATAATCCGTACTGTCTTCCGGAAATACCGGCAAATTCATTGGCAACATCCAAAATAACCTGCTTAGCGTTTTTCATAGCCTCAGTCTGTGCCTTCTTTGACTCCATATAATAATTAGATACGGCATAAGGACCTACAGCCATAGGAGTTTCAGAATTGAGCAGATAATTTTCAGGCTCGTACTCACCAACAAAATTCTTTACAACATCATCTTCAAGTAATTCTATATTTTCAACAGCATGGCTGGTGATAAATCCGTCCTGACAAATCATAACCGGAAGCATAACATCTTTGTGTTCCGAAATTCTGTAAGCCTGTACAAAATTATCATATGCCTCCTGATTATTCTCAGCATAAATCTGAATCCATCCTGAATCTCTGGCGCCCATACTGTCCGAATGGTCACAGTTAATGTTAATCGGACCACTCAAAGCTCTGTTTACCAATGCAAGCACAACAGGAAGTCTGTTAGATGCTGCAACATATAATTCTTCCCACATAAGTGCAAGTCCGCATGAAGATGTAGCAGTAAGGGCTCTTGCACCTGCTGCCGATGCACCAATTGTCGCACTCATGGAACTGTGTTCGCTTTCAACCGGAATAAATTCCGTATCACATTCACCATTTGCAATATATGTTGATACATATTGAGGTATCTCTGTTGACGGAGTAATAGGGAAAGCAGGCATAACATCCGGATTAATCTGCTTAATTGCGAAGCTGACCGCCTCATTTCCTGATAATCTTTCTCTTATAGCCATCTTTATTTGCCCTCCTTCATACTAATAGCGTTAAACGGACATACACTTGCACATATTCCGCATCCTTTACAATGGTCAAGGTCAAAATCCTCACGCTCGCCATTCTTTACCGGAATACAACTGTCCGGACAGACCGGTGTGCATAAAAGACATTGTGTACACTTTTCTTTATCAAGAACAGGTGTATTAGTTCTCCACTCACCCGTATGAAAATATTTGGATGTTCCACCGGCATAAATCTTATTTCCTTCCGTAAGATTCTGCCATGGACTTTTTTCTGTTATCTTTGATATATCTGTAGCCATCGCTAATTAACCTCCACTATCTGTATCGCTCTATAATTCCTGAAGCACCATTTTAAGTGCATTCATGTTACCTTCAATAACCTCAGGCTTCTTTGCAAATTTATGTTTGTAAGATGCTTCCATCTCTTTTAAAAATGTAGCTCTGTCAATAATACCGCTTATTGCCACAATAGCAGCAAGCATAGGTGAATTCGGAAAATATTTTCCGAGTGCTGCCACTGATATTCTATAGGCATCAATCGTATATACTTTTCCTTCATATCCCTTTAAATGCATTTTTATCTCTTCAGGTTTTTTAGGTGTATTTACAATAATAGCTCCTTCAGGATTTAAACCTGCAGTAACATCTACAGACTCTAACAATGTTTCATCCACTACAACCACATAATCAGGATCATAAATGTTCGAATGAACCCTTATCTTTTTCGCACTGATTCTGTTGTACGCAGTAATAGGTGCTCCCATACGTTCAGGACCGTACTCTGGAAATCCCTGTACATACTTACCTGTATTAAATGCCACATCTGCAAGCAATAATGCTGCCGTCTTTGCTCCCTGGCCACCGCGACCGTGCCAGCGAATCTCTACTGTATCTTTCACTTTATTTGACCTCATTTCTATTCTATTTATTCAAACCCGGACCATTTGCACTGATAAGCCATGGTGACGGCTGTGTAACAAATACACTTCTCTTATCTGTCTTTGAAACCGTAATCTGAATTACTTCCATGTCCTTAAGACCGTATATTTTAAATATTCTCTTAATATCAGAGAGTATATCTAACTGTAATGTATAGATAACAAACTGCATATCTGCATTAACCGTAAGAAGATTTCTGATATCTTCTTCCAGATTCTTAGCAGCCACTATAAACGCAATTCTCGGAACCGGAACAGTTGCAAGTGACTCTGCACTTAAATCCGAAATAATTTTAACATTATTTACTCCGAATTTATCAGCATTTTCTTCCATTGAATGTTTCTCGGCTTCAGTTCCTTCTACCGCTATAATAGTTCCTTCACTTGCATTGATGGCGGCTTCAATAACAATACTTTCACCGCTTACAATCACTGCAGTATCATGCTCGTCAATTCCTAAAAGACTCATGATAACGGCACGGATTTCATTTCCTACATAATGAATCGGACCTTTACTGAAATTCTCATTCTTAATACCAATTCTATACGATTCACGCGTATTCTCATTTACAACAAGAATAACTGTCGGACATGTGATTTTTCTCTTGAGAAGATTCTTAACCTTATCCGTCTTAACATCATCCGTAACTTCTATGCCTTCGCCATAGTAAACATCATATTCTCCAAATCCTGCTTCCCAGAATTCATAAAATAGATTTTCATGATCTTTGTCTGCAAAAATCAATACTCTTTTATGTGTTTCAATCGTAGGAATCACATTTTTTTCTTTTCCACAAATATTCAATACTTTGAACTTTTCCGGGCCAACATTCATTTTCTTTGCGAATGCTCCCATCCATTTTAACACGTCATCAGTTTCATAAATTGCCATGTTGTTTGTACTCATAATGCTCACTCCTTCTCATTAACTGTAAATTATATCACATATAAAAATTTTTTCAAACTTAATTAATAAAGCTTTGGCAAAATTATTACATCAACACCTGCCCTTTCTGACATACATGAGTATTTTTTCTTGCCATTTACTATCTTATAAGCCACCACTTTATAGTGATTCATCCCCCAGAATCTGAATTTATCATGATACTCTGTTGTAGAACCGCCTTTAACCGCTGCTATCTTTTTATATTCGCCCTTTTTCTTTATGTTCCAATATATAACATATCCGTCAGCACCTGATTTTTTATCCCACGTTATGCGTACATATTCAGTTTTGATTTTTTTTGCAAATACATTTGTTACTTCCGTCAGATGTGCGGTCTCCTGCTTTTTCACAACCGAATTCTTTCCATATATGTAATCAGAACCTGATGTTCTGTATGCGACTACTTTTACATAATAGAATGTTCCTATACTAAGACCCTTTAAAGTGTATGTCGTGTTTTTGCTTCCTTCAACTTGTCCGACAAGTCTGTATGTACCTTTTGCCGATTCTGAAATATAAATCTGATATCCGCGAACACCTTTACATTTATTCCAGGTAGCTTTTATTCCGGAAACTCCTATGGTTTTTAATTTTAATCCGCTTACCTTATCAGGTACAGCTCTCCCCGACTTTTCATCTGATATCTCACCATATAATTTCTCACCATTACGGTCTTTATATGCTTTTACCTTATAGTAATATCTTGTACCGCATTGTCTTTTTACATCTGTATAACTCTGCTCAAAATATCCTACTCTTACATCTGCAATCTTTTTATATTTCTCTTTTCCTTCAGCTTTTCTGTAGATTTCGAATCCTTCAGCACCTTCAACATTATCCCAGATAATTTTAATGCTGTGAACCCCCTTTGATTCCACTTTATTAATCACCGGTTTTGCAACTTCATTTGGTTCAAATGTAACTGTAATCACACAATCATCAGTTATATCCTTTATCTCGTAAATATTTCCCTTTACCGTCAAAGGTACACCATTAACTTTAACTTCATCCACCTGATATCCCGTATCAGGTGTAACAACAAGTCTGTACTCTCCTCCATAATGTACCTCTGTAGATTCAGATGCGCTTCCCCTTCCAGTCGCAAATACATTTATCTTGCAGATTTTTTCCGTAAAGACTGCCTTAATCTCATGATTAGCTCTTATGTCGTAAAGCCTGCAGGCATTATCATATACTTCTGTCAGCGTTCCGTCAATATATACTTTATCAAGAATAAATCCTTTTTCAGGTAAAAATGAAACAAGCACCTCATCTCCATACTCTGCTTCATTGTAACACACAATGTTTCCTCCACCCTCTGTCTTTGTATTAATCGAGAATCTCTGCTTTACAAAAGTTACATCTACGTTTAAGCCTTCCCATGTCTCTGACGTTACATAATTATTATTCTCATTGATTTTATCAGTCACGTCTATTCCATTTACAATCATCTTATCTACTTTGTATCCTTCATCCGGATGTGCAGTTATAGTAACTTCCGTACCTGCCGAAATCTGGTTTCCCGCCGTGGTTGTAACCGTTCCGCTTCCTAAATTTTTCACATTTACAGAATATGTTTTTGGTTTAAACACCGCCGCTACTGATACTTTTCCGGTTATCTTATACTCTGAACCTGAATAAACATTTCCGTTAATTGTATAATTTGAAAAAATATAGTAATCATCCGCTGTATTCGAAAAATACACTACTGTTCCATATGGTACTTTTGTATCACCTGTTATCTCGCCCTCATCAGTAGATACTTTAATTTTACCGTGTTCACATTCTCCTATACTAACTTCACACTCAATCGCTGAAAACTCTGCATAAACAGAATGCTCTGCTGCTACTTTTTCAAATACGTACTTATTATTTTTAACTTCCACTTCTACATCATCGACATAAACCGCCTTTAATTCATAGCCGGGGTCTGCAGAAAAATTATATGTGGCACTGTCACCAAACAGTGCTGTTTTGTTTCCATATATTTTTCCGCCTTCCGATGCCGTGGCAGTTATCTTATATGATTTTTTTGAAAATGAAACCTGTATTTCATAATTCTTATCAACATTTTTAATCTCATATGAATTTCCGGTTAATTCGATTTTATCATTATTTACCGTGACACTGCTGATACTGTAACCTTCATTCGGAGTTATGTATACTGTAGCCGTACCGCCCTCATTAACTGTAAACGAAGGTGTAATACTTCCGCCTTCTGATGCAGTCGTCTTAATACGGTATGTAGTATCACCATATACATATACATTATTACTAAAACAGCCAGCCAACATGAACAGTATCATTATAAATGATAATATTCTTTTCCTTTTCATATATCCGCCGTCCTTTCACGTCAAGAGATTACACTAACTTAAAAGTTCAAGTATCTCTTCCTTATTGAAGCTGAATTTTCCTATATCTTCTCCCGATAACACCTGATTTGCAAGATTGCTCTTTCTCTCCTGCAATTTCATAATATTCTCTTCTATAGAATCGGCCGCTACAAGCTTGTACACATTTACCACGTTTTTCTGACCGATTCTGTATGCCCTGTCTGTAGCCTGATTCTGAACTGCAATATTCCACCACGGGTCGTAATGAATCACGATATCTGCTGCAGTAAGATTCAGCCCCGTTCCCCCTGCTTTCAACGATATGCAGAAAACTGATGTGTCGTCACTGTTAAATGCTTCAACCATTCTTACGCGTTCTTCTTTTGGTGTAGCACCCGTAAGCACATAGTAACTTATTTCTGATTCTTTTAGTTTTTCCTCAAGTTTGTCAAGCATTGACGTAAACTGTGAAAACAATAAAATCTTATGTCCGTTTCCTACCGCATCCTCTATCAGTTCAATGCACGCATCTGTTTTTGAAGAATTACCTTCATAATCCTCGAACACAATAGCAGGGTTGCAGCAAATCTGACGCAGTCTGGTTATTTCCGCAAGAAGTTTTATCTTGCTTGTCTTAAATTCCTCATCATCAGTATTTTCGAGCATAAATTTCATTCGTTTTACATGTGCATCATAGATTTTCCGCTGCTCATCTTCCATTTCAATATATCTGTTTTCCTCTATCTTATCAGGCAAATCGTCCAGCACGTCTTTTTTTAATCGTCTGAGTACAAACGGTGATATCATTTTTTGAAGTCTCTCCATCGCATCCTCATCCTGATTTTTTACAATCGGCTGTTCTATTCTTTCCCTGAACCTTTTGTATGAGAATAAAAATCCCGGCATAAGATATTCAAATATACTGTGTAGTTCACTTAGCTTATTCTCCACAGGTGTTCCCGTAAGCGCAAGCTTAAATCCGCTGTCAATTTCTTTTACAGCCTTAGACACGTATGTATTGTGATTTTTAATGTACTGTGCTTCATCTACTATCTGATAACCGAATACAATACCATTATACAACTGAATGTCACGTCTTAACAAGTCATAAGAAGTAATTACTACTTCATTTTCACATATTTCTTTAATCTTTTTTTCACGCTCTCCTGCATTTCCCGTAATCATACGCACATTTAATGACGGTGCAAATTTATCCAGCTCATTTTTCCAGTTATATACAAGTGAAGCCGGACAGACTATCAGCGTTTTTTTATTCTTTTCATCGGAACCGTCACTGTATTCAGACATTAAAAATGTTATTACCTGTAATGTCTTTCCAAGTCCCATGTCATCAGCTAAAATTCCACCAAATCCGTTATTTGCAAGTGTCTTTATCCACATAAAACCATATTTCTGATATCCTCTTAAGACATTCTCTAGTGACTCCGGCAGTTCAAAATCATTATCCTCAACAGTCTTCATGTTTCTTATTAAAGCTTTAAAGTTTCTGCCTTTTTTTGAATTCAGATGTGAATTGGATTTCAGCTGTCCGTCGAGATACATTGCCCTGTATTTCGGAACATGAATCACGCCTTTTTTCATCTGGCTGTCTGTGATTTCTAAGACTTTTTTCATCTGCACCATCTGTTCAAGTCCTGCATTTTTCATATGTATAAACTGCCCGTTTTTAAGTCTGTAGTATTTTTTCTTTTTATCATATTTTGAAAGGATTTCTACGAGCTGCTCCATACTCATGTCATCCGTCGAAATCTTAAGTTCTAACAGGTTTCCCGATAAGGTAACTCCCACATTTGTTACCGGCGGATTCTTTACTTCTATCTTTTTCATTGCATCTGATATAAATACATTAGAAACTTTTTCTATCTCATTTACTCCTTCTGTAAGAAGCTCATATAATTTATCTTCATCATTACTAAGCACCATTACCTGATTTTGTTCATCATAGGCGTTAAAGTATTCAGAAATTATTTTGCCTTTTTTTACCTCTTCTTTTAAATCTCTCTTATGTATATCTTCGTTTGTATTGTAAGAGTTATACTCGGTGTCACCATATTTTGCCACAACCTTACATGTAACAATGTCCTTCTGCGGCATATCGAGATAAACATTCATCTCCGGTTTTATAACACCGTAAGCCTCTGCATCAAAATTTTCCGTTTCACATTCAAACACATCCTTTAGTTCAGGCAGAAGCTGCCTTACAAATCCGGATACATCCTCTTTTTCTATAAATATACCGTCTTTTTGATTCTGATTCATTATGTCGACAAATTCCTGTACACGTGCCAATTTTTCTTTGTCAACTATGTGAATATCATAATAATCTATTGTTATTCCCGAAGACGGATCTATTAAGAATATACCATAAATGCCATTTATAACTATTCCGTCATTTTCACCTGTAATTTTTATTCTGCCCTTATAGTCATCCCGCTTAACAGTGAACTTTTCGTCTCCAAGTTCTTCTGATGTTATATTTATCGTCTTACCTTCAAACAGTTCTAAAAATTTTCTCAGCGAACCTCCCTCTAAAGGAATGCTCCTTGTTTTGGGATAATAATATTGCGTTCCAAAATATCCGTGATAACGAACCTGCCTCAGCCTGTCTTTATTGTCTGATACCCAGTCAAGAAGAAATTGCACTACCTCTTTATCTTCCTCTGCAAACGCATTCATGGTATGTATAAATTCCAGTTTTTTTCCATAAGAAAATTTTTTTCCTTCTTCCATATTCTCATAAAAATCAAATATGTCTTTTAATACATACATCTGTGTTATTCCCAGCTTAAATTCGAGGCTGATATCACTTCCATATATGATAAGATTCGGAACCATTCTGACTTTTCCGGACACTTCACTATCCAGTAACGGAAGTACGGTATCTAATACTTTTTTATTCAGAAGCTCTTTTATTGCTACAGAAGTGTGTCTCTTTATTCCCTTGGTGATTGCTTCAGGTCCGGAATATTTAAGATTATGCTCTATCAGATATTCTTCTATGGAAATATTTCTATGCTCTTTTTCTCTATATTCTAAAAGAACTGCCACGCAGTGTTTACATATACCTCCGTAAGAATAAAATGCCGGACACTCGCAGAAACTGTCGACAATCAGTTCTGATTCATTATCAACAACCAACTCGACCTCATAAATGTTATCGCCCGAGCCTTTTACCATTGCATTTACATGGTCTTCTCCATATATACTTTCAGAAGCATATTCTTTTACTTTTCCGTTTTTATATAAATTAATTCCTCTGCTATAACTCTGTTCTCCTGCCAATTCCTTTATGTATTCTCTGCTTATCATTATAAAGCACCTCATCTTCAAGTATTTGTAACTGTTCAAAGGCAAGTAAAATTCAGAAAAAAGCGTGGATGCAATTCGTCCATTAGCTTTTCTTTTGAATTTTATTTGACGGATACACCACACTGACGAAATGCGAAGTATTTTGGATGTTAGCTCTTAACAATTACATGTATCTTATCCTTTTATCGTATCATACTAAGAATATGAATACAAGGAAAAAGGAATTATTTAAGAGATCAGGGATAGATATGTCTATTTATATTATAGATGATTATCTTTTCATAAAAAGCATGAGTTTGCTCATATCATTGTCAAAAACTGGGATAATATTAATTATAAAAATATATGTGTTAATGTCCAATAATATATTTGCATAAAAATTACTCTTTTCTCTAAATATTATTGCCAATATACATATCACAGCGTTAGAAATCGGTCCGGCACCAAAAAAACTTAATTTTTCTGTATTTGATTTTGCTGCCAATTTCTCCGAACTAAAACTTACATATTTGATATAGCTATTTCTAAATTCCCATCTTTTGGAATATCTCCTTCTGTATAACTCAAACAAAATTTGTCACCATATGTTTCTCTATACTGTTCAATATACATGTTAGGGCAAGAAAAAATCGACGTCTTACTTGTTCGTCCATTTAAAACTTGTAATTTCAGTCCATCTAAATATTTTATATCCGGTATATATATTTTTTTCGCATCATTATGATTTTTTATGTAAGAAATATCATCGTAACTCACATATTTTTCGTATTTTTCTTTATCTACACTGATATTTTCCGCTTTTTCATACATCTCATTTAGTTGATCATGCCCACCACCTGTATAATAAACCAGTATACTATCATGATACTGCCCTATATCATCACCTATCATATCTTTTAAAGAAAAGTTCGTGTACCATGTTAAATTTATCAATATAATAAGAACTACAAACACAGATATTATAAATCCATAATTTTTACACATTCCAAAAAATAATTTAAAAAAATTTAGTTGTTTGTTACTAGGAATACAAAATATCTCTTCTTCATTTTTATTATTCAACAAATCCGAAACATCATTTATCATACCATTTTCAATTATGTATTCTTTCTTTGGTTTTACACATATCCTTGGATCATGAGTGACCAGAATGATTTTTTTATATAAAGACTCTTTATCAATTCTTTAACCGAAAATAAAACAGATTCCAGCAACGTAGTTTTGCCACATCCATTTTTTCCACCTATTATATAAATACCATTTGCACCAAATGTTAGTTTAACGTTATGCAATTGTATATACTTTTTTTTGATTTCTGAATTTTTATATATCATTTTAATTATTACCTTTTAAGAGAAAAGAAACATATAGCTAAATTTCTTTTCCCTTCATATTCACTTAATTCCCAGTAGAATCATATCTGGAATTATATGTTGCAACACTAACTACAACTGAAACGACAACAACAATAACTGCAACAACAACCGCAACAATCTCCCAAACTATTCTTGCCTTTTCTATTATTTAAAATGCACATTCCATTCCAAGTATATCAAAAAAAAGTCAACAATATTTATTTCCATACATTCCATGACATTAATTTAATCAAATATATTTTCCTTATCTGTAAATCGCAAATATTAAATGGTGAATAGTCACTTGTGATGATGTATTTATACTAAAAAAGATATAGAATTGTTTCGTATGGTTATTTTTAGTATGGCCACAAATAATTTATTGGAGGTATTTTTTATGAAAAAACTTTTTAAAATTTCAATTACCGGCGGACTTACATTTCTTATTGCATTGCTTTTTTTAATGATACAGCTTCCTAAGACGACTGTCTACGCAGCTGAGATTTCTAAAATTGCAGTAACTTTTGATGAACCAAAAGCCGGAGATTCCGCAACGGCAGTTCCTAAACTTAAGTATGATGGTGATTTTACAGCCACATGGACAGGATACTATACTATAGACGATACTAACAACACATATACCGGAACTTTTGAAGCCGGTAAAAGCTATTTAGCATCAATAACCGTAGAGGCTCCTGATGGCACTTCCATAGCGGCTGATGGCAAATATACGGTTAACGGAGCAAAATTATACTCTTTATTAGAAGACCATGACAATACATTAA
The DNA here is from genome assembly GCA_946186125.1 of uncultured Lachnospira sp. Taxonomy (GTDB): domain Bacteria; phylum Bacillota; class Clostridia; order Lachnospirales; family Lachnospiraceae; genus UBA2821. The sequence goes on from CAMHLZ010000003.1 coordinate 100,400, forward strand.
ATACATATATTACTATGTCATATGGTGATCATTACGCAGCAATGTTAGTATATACGTTCACTGTTCCTAAGTCTGGCGGAAGTGATGACGTTAAAGCTCCTTCGTTAAAAGTTAAAGCTGCAAAGTCTACTCTGAAATACAGTAAAAAGCAGCAGACAGTAAAGCTCACAGTTACAACCAACAGCAAAGGTAAAATATCATACTCTGCTGCTTCTACAACAAAGAAACTTAAAAAATATGTAAGCGTAAGCAGTAAAGGAATCGTCACATTAAAGAAGGGCGCACCAAAGGGAAGCTATAAGATTAAAGTATCTGTAGCGGCAAACGGAAATTACAAAAGTGCTTCTAAGACGATTACAATAAAAGTTAAATGATTTTTTCAAATAAATAAAGCCGGTGGCAGAGGATTTGCCACCGGCTTTATTACTATTTCACAACTATGATTTGCTTTATTTTACTCCACTTTGTTTTACTCTTATCGTCATAAACACCTCTTACACGAATATAATACTTTGTTCCTTTCTTTAACTTTTTGATAGTTGTATTAGTTCCTTTTACTTTATATTTTTTTGTTGAACCGTTTTTATCAAATTTTTTATTTGTACTTATCTGTACCTGATAATATTTTGCATCAGATACTTTTTTAAATGCAATATATATTATTTTTTCTTTTTTGTTTTTTATTTTAGATATTGTCGGTTTTGTATTTTCATCCTTTATTTTAAACGAAACTTCACGACTATCTTTATAATATGCTCCTATACCTGTTATTTTTATAGTAGCTGTTCCTGCTTCAACATTATCTTTATATTCAAGCAAATAATCCTTTCTAAACTGCAAAGTATAGTCACCATCAGTAATTACTATATCAGGAGTGACCGCTTCTTTTGTATATTTCTGTACCTGAATATCAGATATCTTTACACTTTCAGAATTAATAGAAACAGCATATTTTTCAAATTCAGCATGTGAATCATCATATATTATCTCTGAGATTTCTGAGATAGTGCCATCATATGGAACCTCATCCGTTAAAGTTTCATCATTTTGTACATATTCGTATGTATATGAACCTGCAGTTTCATCAAGAACCCCTGCAATTCTTACTGTCAGATAATTACTTACACCTGCTTCCTTAAGTTCATTAAGAGTTTTATTTGCAAGCAGATTTCCCTCCTCATCAAGTCTATAATATTTGTATGTTTTGTCAGCCTGCGGCACTATTATACCGTATCCTGACTTCGCACAATTAGGCATCAGCGTACACTGTGTAGTATGAAGTGCGGGACTGGCGTTGCGGCAATTTGCGCATACCAACACTCCTTCCGCTACATTTGTTTCTTCTGCTGCCTCAACTTCTGACAGACCAAAAGCCAGCGAAATATTAACCAAAACCAATAGTGTAACAACTAACTTCCAAATTTTCTTCATAATAAAACCATCCTTTCTTTGATATGTGTGTTTACCCTTCTTTTAATAGTGATACATGGATTATCCCATTTTCAATTTTCCCTTTCACATCTACCCATAACCCATACAAACGTGTTGTTTTATTTAAATATGACCACGCAAGAGTATTACCATTCTCATCGAACGGATAAAACTTCCACGAGCCATCCTCCTCTACATCTATTCCATAACCACTGTCACGACATGAATACATAAGCATGCATGGCAAGTCATGCTCAGGCGGATTTTCAAAATCACTACAATCCTGATCTATAAGCACACCCCTGAACCATTCTTCCGTTTTTTCAGAAACGGTTTCCCGATTCGTAGTTGTTTCTTCTATGTCTGTTTTAACTGTCCCCGTGTATAAATCTTTACTTTCAGTTGTTTTTTCTTCAACTTTACTTTCAGTTGTGACTTTTCCCTCAGTCTCCACGGCTTTTATAGAATCCTGTTTTTTTTCTGATGTCTTCTGTGAAATTGCTGATTCATCTTTACCGGTCTGTCTTGTCGTTGCAGGTACATTGTTTCCTATACTATTTGTAACCGATTCCTGTATCTCATTCTGATTAATTACGTTTGTGTCACTTTCTGTACCAGTTATATCAGTTGTCACAATATCCTGAACATTTTCAGGATTTAAGTTGATAAATTCTTTTGTATCAGATATCTGTTCCGTCACTTTTTGCATAACTTTTATTTTCTTATTATCAGATGTCTGTTCCGATTCCCTATTTATAATCCGTGCATCAGGAACGTTTCTATTGCCATGCTGTTTCATCGCAACTACCTCAGATATTCCACTTCCAACCAGAAACATTACCGCTAAAAGTATATATATTTTTCTTTTCATGTCATCACCTCTTTCATGCAATATTCAGTTTCCTGCTGCATTTACTCAAAAAAGTATTATCATGAGTCGAAATTATAAGTAATTTATCTTTATCTGATGCATATTCATCTAAAATATTCCTGACTTTTGCCGCACTCTTTTCATCCAGATTAGATGTTGGCTCATCTGCAAGCAAAATCTCCGGTTTTGTAATTAAAATTCTTGCAAGCAGAACTCTCCTGTATTCTCCACCGGAAATCTCTGACGGGAACGACTTTACTATATTTGATATTTCTAGTCTTTCTATAATCTCATCTACCGTTTCCCTATCTGTTTTTTCTCCTCTAAGTTCCGCCGGACAACATATATTATGTATAACATTCAGCTCGGGAATTAGTGTATTCCCCTGCATAATATAACCTATTTTTCCTCTCCTTAACGCAATTCTTGAAGATTCTTTCAGCTCGCCATAAATATCTTTACCATTAAGAAATACTTTTCCACCATCAGGTCTAAGCATTCCTGATATAATATTTAATAATGTTGTTTTTCCACATCCCGATTCACCGGTTATACATAGATACTCTCCGGAAGAAACAGTGAAATCCGTTTTTCCAAGTCCATTTTTTCCAAAATGTTTTTCTATATTTTCAACTTTCAAAATATTCATACCTGTTCCTCCGCTAACTGTGCCGGCTCCTTTTTTAATATCTCTACAAATGAAAATAATACTGAAGCAGCCAACATTATTATGGTTACTGCAAATGTCTTTAAAATATTAAAGAACACTGAAAACACATCCGCTGATTTATAAGTAACCGGCAGAACCTGCCGAATAGTTGGATTTAACGAATACGCAATTATCAAAACCAATATTATTCCTGCCGTAAAACCTGTAATAAACAGATAGACATATTCATTCATAAATATCCTTATTATAGTCCATTTACTGATACCGACAGACAAAAGGCTGCCTATTCTGTTTTTACGTTTTTCAGTGTTTACGGATACAAGTGTAAACACAGCCGCAAGAGATACCGTAACCACAAATACATTCATTATGTTAGATATATCTTTGAAGATACCTATTTTTTCAGTCAGTTCACTAACCATTGAATCCGGTGTATATGCTTTTATACCTTCTCCATTATTTAACTGCTCAATCATTCTTCTTGTCTTTTCAGCATCTGCGTTTTTCTTAAGATTTACCATTACCGTTGAGACCAGATCTCTTTCTCCGCTAAAAATGTTTTTATATTTTTTTGAAGTTGTTATCGGATTCGCTGCATCATATGATATAAAAACACTTTTATCATATCCTGTTCCGGTCTCTTCAAGCACTCCTATTACGTCAAAAGAATTACCGTATATGTCAAATTTTTCTCCCTTAGAAAGTCCGACATCAGAACCGGCTACAACATTCTTTACTCCAAGTGATTTAATTTTGTTACTTTTAAGTAATTTTCCAACGGTAAAATCAGTTCCCGGATCAATCGCTATTACCTGTACTCCTCCTGCCGTACAACATTCCACTGTCAATGTAGCAAGGTACAACTCAGGACTCACCGCTTCTACATCCTCTAATAGTCGTATCTGACTTACAGGATCTTTTTCAAATGATACCGTACATGCCGTTCCTTTAAACAAAGCTTCCTTTGCAGATTTATCATATCCCGAAGGAACCACCATTATATCTGCGAGATGCTGCTTATTTATGTATTTAAGACCTGCATTCATATTATCAATAAAAAAATCTGTCATAAAAACACTAACTGTAGTTATTAAGAAAAATGTTATAAATAAAATACTTCTGAATTTTTCATTTATTATATTTTCAATTGCAAATTTACTCACTGTTACCATTTTCAAGTCTCCTCTCATTTATTATAGATATTAGAATTGAAACAATTGAGATAACTGCAATCAAAAGAGCTACTACAGATAAGAACGGGCACGTTCCTGTATTGCAATTCATTGATAGTACCTGACACCTTTCTACATGACATGAATACACTATCTCAACTCCCGCAACAATATTTGTAATATCAAAAATAAAACTATGTTTCACATCACCGGCGTACACTCTCAATGCATTCAATGTAAATATGAGTACCAAAATTCTAAATGAACTCTCCGTAGAGTAATTGCACACCATTGGCATTGCACCTTCACAAGGATGAAATATAGTCCTTATTCCTATTATTCCTGTTATTGTAAGTAATGTCACAGCTATTCCTGCTACCCTGTTTTTCATAAAAATCACCAACCTGTTTTTTCGATTTATGGATAACTGTATTCTATACCATCATGTTCCGTTCGTCTAATAACACTTTCCTATTATTAGTGATAAATTCTGTTAATAAAAAAAATGAACCCCATTTTTCAATGGAATTCATTTTGTAAATATTAAACATTAAGCTGTCAGGTCATCATCTCCCTGTAATGCATCAAATCCTTCTTCTCCGGTTCTTACTTTGATAACATTTTCAACATCATATACGAAAATCTTTCCGTCACCGATACTTCCCGTATACAATGCCTTCTTCGCAGCTTTTACTACTTCTTTAACAGGTACTTTACTTACGATAACTTCTACTTTTACTTTTGGAAGCAATACCATATCAAGCTCAACTCCACGATAATAGCTTGCATTTCCCTTCTGCACACCACAGCCGAGTACATGTGTAACTGTTATACCCATTACACCAATCTCATTAAGCGCTTCTTTGAGTTCTTCAAATTTATTCTGCTTACATACAATTGATACTTTTGAAAGCTTAACATCTGATGATATATTTTCTTTTCCTTCCAATACCTGAACAGGTATTGCATCATTAACAGAGACTTTTTTACCTGTTTCAGATATATGTGCATATGCACGCATATCAGCTGATGTCATAAATCCTGCGTAAGCAGACTCAAGACCATGTTCACAAGAATCCAGTCCGACTATCTCTTCTTCTTCCGTAACTCTTAATCCTGCTATTGCTTTAATGGCAACATATGTAATTGTAATTGTAACTACTGTCCATCCGGCAATAGCAAACATACCAACCAGCTGAATTCCTAAAAGTTTGAATCCGCCACCATATAATAAACCTTTACCACATATCTGATTTGATCCGAATATAACTCCGTCACCTAATCCTCTTGCATATGCAGGCGCTGTATCTGTCGCAAATAATCCTGTGGCTACTGTTCCCCAGATACCATTAAGCATATGAACAGCTACTGCTCCGACCGGATCATCCACATGAAGCTTATAATCAAGGAACCATACACCAAATACTACAAGTAATCCTGCAACTGCTCCGATTATGATTGCACCAAATGCATCCGTAACATCACATGATGCTGTTATCGCTACAAGACCAGCCAGTGAAGCATTCAGACACATTGAAACATCCGGCTTTTTATATTTAATCCATGTAAATACCATACATACAACTGTTGCTATTGCAGGAGCGATTGTTGTTGTCACAAATATCGAACCAAGTTCTTCTACCGACTGTGCTGCCGCACCGTTGAATCCATACCATCCAAGCCATAATATAAATACTCCAAGTGCACCTATCGTAAGGTTGTGTCCCGGAAATGCATTTACTTTTGTTATCTTTCCTGCTTTGTTCTTTGTAAACTTTCCAATACGTGGTCCTAATATTGCAGCTCCGATAAGTGCTGATATACCGCCTACCATATGAATACATGTAGAACCCGCAAAATCATGGAATCCCATCTGTGCTAACCATCCGCCGCCCCATACCCAATGGGCTTCAACCGGATAAATTAATCCTGAAATAACTGCTGAATATATACAATATGAAAAGAATTTAGTTCTCTCTGCCATCGCACCCGAAACAATGGTTGCGGTAGTAGCACAGAATACAAGGTTAAACACAAAATTTGACCAATCAAAATCCGCATAATTTGTAAAAATATCAAATCCGGGTTTTCCTATCAATCCTGCTACATCTTCACCAAGAAACAATCCAAAACCTATTAATATGAACATCACTGTACCGATACAAAAATCCATGAGATTTTTCATTATAATGTTACCGGTATTCTTCGCTCTGGTAAAACCTGCCTCCACCATCGCGAAACCTGCCTGCATCCAAAATACTAATGCAGCTCCAATAAGAAACCATATGCCAAATACAACTTCATTTGCATCCATAATTTTTCCTCCTTATATATATCTTTTTTTAGAGAGAGTAAAATTCTGCGCAGAATATTGAAAACGGCTATGGACCATCTGTGGTCATACCGGTAAACAAAAAAGGCGCTACATACATACCAATCGGTACGTTACGTAGCGCCTTTGCTCTCGTTGAGTCTAACTATAAACGATAAAAAATCATTTGTCAAGAATTTTTTTAAACTTTATTTGCTTATTAAAATTATTTGTGCTATCATTTACAATGATTAATTCAAGTATAAAATGAGGTGTGAATTTTGATTGAAGTTAAAAATATAAGCAAAAAATACGGTAAGACTCACATATTAAATGATATATCCTTTAATATTGAAAAAGGGGACTGTATAGGCATTATCGGAGCTAACGGCAAAGGAAAATCCACACTTTTATCAATTCTTGCCGGTACCGTACGCCCTGACTGCGGAGAATTTATTATCAATAATAAAAACGCATTCAGACATAAACATCTCATTAGCGAACTTATAGGCTACTGTCCTCAGGACAATCCATTAATTAACGAACTTACCGTGCTTGACAATCTGAAGCTATGGTATTGCAACAGCAAAGTCGGACTGGATAAAGAATTAGACGAAGGTGTTCTTCACTATCTTAATATAGATAAAATGCTTAAAAAAACGGTAAAACAGTTATCCGGCGGTATGAAAAAACGTCTAAGCATAGGAATTGCAATGGCCAATCATCCGCCTATTCTTATATTAGATGAACCCGGAACCGCACTTGATATGGCGTGCAAGGATGATATTAACCGTTATCTAAGACATTACCTTGACATAGGTGGAACTGTAATTATTTCAACACATGATGAAAATGAGATAAAACTTTGTAACAGATTATTATTTTTACAGAATCAAATGATCAAAGAAATATCTGCCGGCATAACCCCTGATGAATTAATTACTATGATAAAGGAGGATGTTCCGTATGCGTAAAGAAGAAACTGACGAATTTGTAGCAAATTTTGATGTTGATGTCAATCAATCTGCAAATAAAAATCATGATATAATCATACCGGGGTTTTTGATTTTCACATTGATATCTGTAGTCATTACCGCTTTGATTACATTTTGTATTCCAAAAACATTAACACCTGAAGAAAAACTCATAAACGGCTATAACGAATTATTTCAGCCTGATAAAAACACAGCTTTATATGCAATCGGACTAAAGGATATTCTATCACAGATGAACACAGATAAATCCTCTTATACATTAGATGTTACTCTTGAACATTTCCCTGCAGTTTCTGACTTAGAAGGGATTGGCATACGCTGTTCAGGTGCTAAAGACGTAAAGAACAAAAAATCAGAAAACCGTTATGATATTACTTATTGTGATTCAGGAATACTTTCATCGGATGTTTTTTGCACTGAAAATGATGTGTACATTGCTTCACCTACACTGTTTGACGAAGTTATACACACCGATTTTTCCAGCCTAAAAAATGCAGATGACGACTCCTACCTGATGCAGCTTATTCCTAAAAAAATACTAAACGAAATAAACTTTAATTCACTTGATAATTTATGGGACACTAATGATAATTGTGATTCTTTTTTAGATATTCCTGAAGAATACATTAAAAAAAACAACCCGGGAGACTGGAAAAAAATATGCGACGGTATAACCGTTTCTGAAGATAAAAACAACAATATTATTACCTGCATCATTTCCAAAGAATCCATACGGATATTACTTACTGATTTTGCCGGAAATATATTGAACGATAAAGATAATATCAGGCATATACAGGATATTTTAAAGAAATATAATCTTAATTATGATGAGAATATGATAACAGAACTTACCAATACCTGGATATTTATGACGTGCACGTACTTTAGCAAAGGTATCACCATTAATACGACATTTAATAATAAAAATCATATTACTGGTATACAATTTGCCAACAAATACAAGCTTATGGGTGTGAATGCAGACCTTGCCATCGATATTGCTTACAGCGGCAAGAACGAACCTAAAGAATCCTGCATAGGAAATGTATTGTTTTCGTTTATGGATTATGAAGCATCCTTGTATATAAATAAAGACTCTTCATTCAAAAAAGGCGTGTCGGATGTTACACATTCTTATTTGCTTACTTTTAACAATGGCAATAAAAAACAAACTTTTTATATTAACTCTGATGAAAAATACACCAAGGACAGCGGTGAATATTCATATGCCGTAAAATCCGGTTCAAAAGAATTAGATACTGTGTTTTTTGAAATCGAAAGTTCAGGTACATTCAGCAGTATTAAAAGAGGCGAAAAGTTCTATTTTGACCTGGATTCGTATGCCGTAAACATTCTTGAAAAAACTGTATTTTCCATATCAGGAGGATGCTCGGCAAATAAAAGTGCAGCAGGAATAGGAAAACCTGACGGCAACGAAATTTATTTGAATGAAATGACTAAGGCAGAATTTCTTAAATTGCGCGATGAAATCCGGATAAACACAGAAAAAATGAAATCTGCATATTTAGAACTCGTTGAATAGTGTGAAAAATCATATATGGTTTTTCACACGGCTATTTGTGCCACGCCCAAACAGCCCATGATTCGAGCGTTTCCTCGCACTACAGTGCACGGAATGGAGGATTTGTATGAAACGTTTATTAATCTATATTTATTTACAGTTCAAAATGCTTTTGCGACTTTTACCTGCACTTATTGCAGGCGTTGCAGCCTTGTCATTGATGGCAGGGCTTATCGCATTTTGTGGACAAAAAGTGTTTAAGGAACAATCTGTATACTCGTATCGGATTAAAGCTGCCATCGTACCGGATGATGATTCAGATTTAACAGATTATCTTATTCAAATGTTAGAGAGTACTAAATCCATCTCCGATACATGCGAGTTTATCGAAACCGATTATGATACGGCAAAACGTTTAATCCGCCAGAAAAAAGTGCAGTGTGCACTTATCATACCAAAGGGTTTTACTGAAAGTGTCAAGACCGGAAGAAATCTTCCGATTGAGATTATGTTTTCTGACAACGGCAGCATGATAACTCTTGTACTCAGACAATTAAGTGTCGCAGGTGCTGATATTCTCGCCTCTGCACAAGCAGGCATTTATACCCAGTTTGATTTATATCAAAAATATAATTTTTTTAAAGAAAATGATGAAGCTAATGAGTATTTAAATAAAACATTTCTAAAATATGTTCTTCAAAGACAGAAAATGTATAAAAGATCAGGCTCGGCCATCAGTGGTTCTATTTCGATTGCAGAGTACTACAAATGTGCCGGCATCGGCTTTGTTTTATTGCTGATAGGCATAGCCTGCCCGACATTTTTCAGTGAAGAAAACGGTGTTTTTGATGTGTATTCATCTACGCGCGGAATTCCTTACTTATTCCGTGTATTTTCAAAAATATTTATATTTGTAACCATATGTGAATGTGCATTAGCTGTCTTTCTGACACCTGAAGAGGCTCTAAAGCTTTTACCGGCTGTGTTTGCAAGTGTTTCTCTTACGGCACTGCTTTATAAATTATCAAGTTCCGGCTCTGTAGGAATCATGGTAATATTTTTATTGAATTTTTCATCCTGCCTGCTTTCAGGATACTTTTTGCCTAAAGTATTTTTCCCGGCATATTTACAGGATTTTGGCGATTTACTGCCATCCGGAATGATTTTTAATCAGGTTCAATATGCACTGTATGACAGACCGGCACACAGCCTGCAGCTTATGGTTATGTCTGCCATTTTATTAATGGCAGCGATTATATCTGATACAGTAACAAGGAGGTTTTCGTAATGAAACAGTCTATTATATATTTTTATTTAATGGCGAAACGGCTGTTTAAAAAACCTGTTTTTATCATATTTCTTATCAGTCTGCCGATTCTTTCGGTTGCACTAAAAAAAGAATTTACGGTTAATAATATTAATCTGTGTGCCGGAGTGTATATGGTTTCTGATGACCCCATAAGCAATGATATCAAAAATCGTATACTTAAATCCGCTGATGCCATAAAATTCGTTATTGCTGACAGTGAAGCCGAACTTAACCGGATGGTTGCCACCGGGAAATGTCAGTGCGGATATGTAATTCCTGCCAATATTGATACCGTAATGGATAACGGTAAAGCCCGCCATTCAATAAAAGTAATACCGGGAACTTACTCTATCGCATCTATAACTAATGAGATTGTATTTTCAGCAATATATCACGAATATACTCTTCATATTCTTAAAAACTATATCGATGAAACCAGGCTTTTTAAGGATTATCCTACAGAAGAGATTCATAACGAGATAGACACTCTGTATGATATATACAAAACAAACGGCTCTACCTACTCGTTTAAATACACCGGTGACGAAGCCTTACCAAAAGATGCTTCTATGTTATTACCGGGATATATTATTTTGTCAGTCCGCGGACTGCTCGCCATAGTAATATTCGCAAGCTGCTTTGCAGGTGCAATACAGCTATATCAGGACAGGAATAACGGAATATTCAGGACAAGATTTGGAGCCGGTCTGCATTTTGCAGGTATATCCGTGATATTAACGCCTACGCTGTTAATATCAATATCCTGTATCGCCGGACTTATACTTTCAAAATCTGTAAACAATATATTTAAAGAACTCTTTTTTATGATTTTATACGACCTGATACTAACGATTATTGTATATATTTTTACACTTATTATAAAATCACGTACTTTATTCTGCGGACTTCTCCCTGTTCTGCTCATCAGCAGTCTTATCATATGTCCGGTATTTATAGATGTATGTGAGCTTGATTCGCGTTTTACAATATTGCAAAATTGTTTTCCGCCTACATGGTATCTGAAAATATTTACTTGACATGTATTTACTGCGTGATTAAAATAAATGAGAAATTTTACAAACCGAAAGGATTTAATTATAATGAACTATAGATTATTAGCACTCGATATTGACGGAACACTTACTAATTCCAAGAAAGAAATCAGCACGCCTACTCTTGAAGCACTGCTCGATATTCAAAAAAAAGGCTACTCTGTTGTGATTGCAACCGGCAGACCTACATACGGTGCAGCCGATCTTGCTGATGAATTGCAATTTGATAAATTTGGAAGCTACGTTCTTTCCTACAACGGCGGCCTGATTACTAACTGGAAAACTAAGGAAGACGTGTATAGACAGACACTTCCTAAAAGTGTTATTCCTGAATTGTATGATTTTGCCGTGGAAAATAATATTGGTATTAATACTTACAAAGACGATACCATCATTGCCGGCACTGAAATTAATAAATATATGCAGTTAGAATCAACTATCACTAAAATGAAGATAAAGCATGTCGATGATTGGAAATCTTTTGTTAATTTTCCAATCATAAAATGTCTGATGACCGGAGAACCCGAAGTTATCGAAGAGATGGAACATAAATTGAAAAAAAGATATAATTCTCTACTTAATGTTTTTCGATCAGAACCATTTTTCCTTGAAGTTATGCCAAAGAACATAGATAAAGCCCAGTCTCTTTTACGTCTTCTCACAAGCCTCGGTCTTTCAAGTGAGCAGATGATTTGTTGCGGAGACGGTTTTAATGATATATCCATGATTGAAATTGCAGGTCTCGGAGTTGCTATGGAAAATGCACAGGAAGCGGTAAAAGCTGCAGCAGATTTTGTCACAGACTCGAATGATGATAACGGAATATTGAAAGTTATTCAAAAATTTTTGATGTAGTGTAGCCTGCATCTGTTTAATTATACATTATTGATACTTTTCAAAACCATTTGTTTTCGCTATACTATAGTCATACCTTAAGCACTTAAAAGTATTCGAAAATACAGAATGGAGATTAATATGGGAATTTTTTTGAATCGTGGAAATGAAGAATTTGATTCGGTTATACACTCTCAGATTTATGTAGACAAAACCGATATATTGCATTTTTTTAATGAAGTTATCAACACAGAACAACGATATGTATGCATAAGCAGGCCAAGACGCTTTGGCAAGTCAATTACTGCTAACACTATTGCTGCATATTTTGAGAAGGGCTGCGATTCCAGACCGTTATTTCAGGGAAGAAAGATATCCGAATATGAGAATTGGGATTGCAATTTGAATAAGTATGATGTTATCCGGATAGATTTGGCCGATATCCGTGCAAGAAGAAAAACTCCTGAGGAAACTTTGGATTCAATCGAGAAAGATGTTGTTATGGAATTAGATGAGTCATTTCCAAACATTGTAAATTGTGAGAAAGATGGCATAGCTGATGCTTTGGCTAAAATCAACGATAAGACCGGGGCAAAATTTGTAATCATCATCGATGAATGGGACTGTCTGTTTAGGGATGACAAATCAAACGAAGAGGTACAGGCTCGCTATATCAATTTGTTACGTGGATTATTTAAGGGAAACAGTTCCAAAAAATTTACGGTATTGGCATATCTTACCGGTATCCTTCCTATAAAAAAATACAACAGCGAATCCGCCCTCAACAATTTTTATGAATATACCATGACAAATCCTGAAGGTTTGGCAAAATATATTGGTTTTACTGAAGATGAAGTAAAAGCTTTGTGTGAACAGTACCATATGAACTATGATGAAGTCATGGAATGGTATGATGGCTATCAATTTCCGGGAGTTAATCACATCTGTGGTCCGAACTCAGTAGTAAGGGCAATGCGAAGCGGAAGTTGTAAAAATTACTGGTCACAGACCGTCGCATATAATAACCTTGTTCATTATATTACCATGAATTTTGATGGTCTGAGAGATGATATCGTTGCAATTTTAGGCGGACATCGCGTAAAAGTAAATACTTTCAGTTACGAAAATGACATGATGAATTTCAAGGATAAAGATGATGTACTTACTGCTTTGATTCATTTGGGGTATGTGGCATTTGACGAAGAAACCGAAGAAGTATATCTTCCAAACAAGGAAATCCGTCAGATTTTTGAACGCACCTTAAAGGCAACTAAATGGTCGAAGGTAATTCATGCAATCGAGAATTCGGAGCGTTTATTACGTGCAACCATCGCAGAAGATGAAGAGGAAGTGGCAGAGCAGATAGACATCTGTCACAGAGAAAATACCAGTATTTTAAATTATCACGATGAAAATTCATTGGCAAGCTGTATCACATTAGCTTATTATACCGCCCGTAATGACTATAGAATCATACGTGAGATGCCGGCAGGTTATGGATTTGCAGACATGGTATTCGTCCCGTTGCCAGGCAGAGACAAACCTGCTATGGTCATAGAACTTAAATGGAATAAAAAATGCGAGACAGCTTTGGATCAAATACGAGAGAAGAAATATGTTGAGGCACTGAACGGATACAAAGGAGAAGTTATTCTCGTGGGAATTAGTTATGAAAAGCGTTCCGAGAACAAGGAACATATGTGTAAAATAGAAAAAATTACATTGTTATAATAAATCAAAAAAGCTACTACCATCATATCTTTTTTATGATGGTAGCAGCTTTTTTAACGACTATCCCGGCTCTCCTATTTCACCTAAAAGTTGCATACTGTCTGAATCGTCTTCCTCCTGCTGAATATTAATATAGTTAATCCCTTCCTCATCAGGATTTTCCACATTCTTCAAACACACCACAAATCCTATCATATATTTCTTTCCGGTATCTGTAGTTATCTCATGCACAGAGCCACTCCCGGTTCGCTCTACATATTCACCATCACGTATTTTACCTCCACCTGCTGATCCTCTTAATTCTTTAAAACTAACTATGTTTCCTTCAATTATGCTAAAAAAATCTTCTATCTCCTTATCTGTTTTTTTTCTATTTTGAATTTTAGGCGACAGCAGTTCTTTTATCGCTTCTGCATCTTTATCTATATAGGCAATATATATTTTTTTTCCCATCTCATCTATTAGGACATCAGGATTCTGGTAATCCGAGTCACCGCACCCTGTTAACAGGGTACTTAATAATGATATAGCCAACATAATTAAAATAATTTTCTTCATCAATTCCATATCACCCACACTGATTTACTGCTGTCATCAAATAGTACATTACTCTCTTCAATACTATTATAATAATCACTTTTCTTCAATCCATAGTAAATGTATTCATGTGTTGATAAATCAATCTTTCCTATAGTTGTCATTTTACTTGGATTTGCCTCTCTGTAATCCGGATTAAATCCTGTAATCCACCATTGATAGTCCGTTGGTTCCCAGCTAAATACATTACTATAGCTTCCGCCTTCGTTATAATACAAGTATAACTTCATTGGCACTTCAAAATCAATAACATCATACTGTTTTGTTCCCGAATAATCTCCATTATATCTGTACAACCCAATTTCCGTACCGGATTGAAGGTTCCAATAATCTCCCTTCCACATCCAGAGAACATAATCACGTTTGTTATCTTCCAATTTACCCATATTCATGTATGATCCAATTCTAAACACATCATCATATAAGTCATTATAGCCAAAGCTTCTCTGCCATGTGTCCGGCTGTGAATGATATGCCATATTTTGGTCATCGCGAACAAAATTAAGTATATATGCCCCTAATACAGTATCTCCTTCACACATATATTTTATCGCTAATGCTCCGGTTCTTAATGTCTTACTATTATTATTAATGGTATTTCTGAATTTTAAAAGTAATTTTACCAACTCATCTGCTGTTTTCTTATCAAATCCGGATAAAGAAGACCAGTCACCTGAGTTATAATGCTGCGGCATTATATTATTATTTTTATTATTGACATGTGTCTGCCATATTAGTGGATTTCCATTCTTAACCTTTGGCTGTGAATCTTTAGGTGCAGCTACTTTATCGTCCTTTGTATATCTTGGCATACCATCAAAAAGTCCATCATCATCTGTGTCTGTTTTGGTTGGGTCGCTGTTATAATTATAAACAGGAATGTTATATTCCATTGATGATGCATAACCTAATTTATTAATGAATGTTCCCATGCTGAATACCTCTGGTGAGAGAATTAACTCATCCTTATCTAATAAAGAATCACCATCTGTATCAGCAGTGCCTGTATTACTTGGCTTTTCTTTTAACTTTACAATACGTGGAATTAAACCGTTTAAAGCAATCCAGTAACCATTATTTGTCTCTTTTTCTATAACAGACGCAATTGCAAGTAATCTGTCTTTGAAATTGCCGTTTATATCTGCAAATATACCATCTGTATTTTCATAAAATTTCTTATAAACAGATTCATAAATACTATTTGATACAACTGAAAGATTAATACCATCTGCCTTTAAGGTATTAATCAGTTCATCTTCTGATGTAATACCATATCTGTTATTAATTTTATAATCAGCATCTGTTATAACAATAAAGAATTTTTGTGCCGATTCTCTCATATCGAGCTGTCTTGCCATCTCTATTCCATCAATAACAGTTTCAGGTCTGTCTCCACCACCATCTACTCCTAAATTACCAATTTCTCTCTTAAATGATATTACATTATTAAACCAATTGGTACCATCATAGTTCTTTCTTATTTTTGTTGAATTATTTCCATCACATGTGATATCCCTGTATTCAACTAATGCAAAATTTGGTGTAATTCCTGCTTCTGCTAAACTGTCAACAAACGTATTTATATTGTTCTTAACATTACCAATATATGAACCCATTGAGCCGGTTGTATCTACAATGAATACAATATCCGCCTGTCCGTTTATCTTTACACCTGCAATTTCAGGATTATCAGAAGCAGCATCCGTTGCTTTACAAATATCATCATTATCAATCGCAGCAAGTTCACTATAATCTATACTATACGATTGTAACCATTTAATTACATCCAATACAAAATATGTACCTGCACTTGTAATATCTGAACTCAATGTCCTCGTAGTTTCGTCATAATCTGTATCAAGAGGTGTTGTATTTTCACCGTCACTGTAGCAAATTAATAATCCATTTGTTTTATTACCTGACACGACATAATCATTTACATTGTAACCGTTATCTAATTCAAAAGCAATTTTTCCTGATTTAACATTAACATTATCAAAGGTTACTGCCTTACCTAAATATGCTCTCTCTGCACCTTTAAGAAAATTATTGCATTCTGATACAGAAATGTTTTTATTAGCATTTCCCTGTGCAGATACTGTTAATTCTTTTATATTTGCAAGATTGTCATTATTGATGATTTCATTATATATATCAGCATTTATTGTCTGTTCAAAATATTCTTCACCATCTATAATTCCATTGCCATCTGTGTCTGCGACGAGTGGATTGCAGCCTAACACAATTTCATCACCATCCGGTAATTTATCTGCATCAGTATCTTCGTCTGCCGGTTTTGTTTTGTATTCATTTACTTCTGTATAATCATCAATATCATCATTATCTGTATCTTTTAAATTCGGATCAGAGCCATATGTGATTTCTTCTTTATTTGTAAGACCGTCACCGTCCATGTCAACATCTCCGTCAGCCACACCTGACTGATATGAATCATATACCGCCGCATCTGTTTTCGTTATCGTTATTTCTTCACCATCTGTTAAGCCATCATTATCCGTATCGGCCGAATTCTTATCAAGACCTAATACGGTTTCTATATAATCACATAATGAATCATTATCCTTATCAGCTTCAAAATTTATTTCAAAATCTCTTTTTTCAAGAACTCCTTGATTATTCCAATCCTTGATTTTAACAACATTTTTTCCTTTGCTGAAATCCTTATAAGTTAGCTTTACTGAACAATTCCATAATGTTGTATCATTTCCTCTCCAGAATCTTAAAACATTACGTCCTTCGTCTTCTTTTGTTATAACATACGCAAATACATTCTTTTCCTGTTCATAATCAACTGTTTTAGGATTCCATATAGACTTATCTGCATCTGCTAAAATAATATCCTGTGAATTCTTTTTAGCTGCTTCATTGAAATTAACATATAATACAGCATTAGAATTTCTCCAATTTTCAAACTCGTTTATATCGACATAAACTACGTCTCCTGCGTGGAAATACTGTTCTTTTAATTCGTCATCGTAACCCCAATGGCCATATTCTGCTCCATCTGCAAAATAAACATTTTTGTCATCTTTCCCACCGGCACTCCATGACATCGTCAACCTTTGACATATCATACTTAACATGACCATGGCTGTTATCGACTAAACAAATTCTTGCATCATCATTACCAACCCATTTCTCATCTGAATTATCCACAAAATATATCGTTGACAATTCTTCATCTGCATTTACTGTTTCTTTCACATTACCCAAAGGCAGGCTTGTTAATAACATTGCTACTACCAGCAATGCACTTGTACTTTTCTTAAGTACATTTACTGATTTCTTTTTTCTCATAATATTCCTCCATTCCGAGCACAATGTGCGAGGAAGCGTGCGAGAAATTCGCGAAGGCGATTTCTCGTGTCGCATCATAGCTATTTGGGCTTGGCACAAATAGCCGTGTGAAAAATCATATATCATTATGATTTTTCACACTATTCCTCCAATAATTTACTGATACAAAAGTGCTGTATAAAATATAAAACAGCAAATTTTGTTCATAAAAAACTTATCACATATATTATTTTAAATCAATGATAACTCCTTAAAACGACCTATAACTCCTCGAAACGACCTGTAACTCCTCGAAACGACCTGTAACTCCTTAAACATAAAGTATCAGCCGGTAAAAAATCATTTTTTTAATATATTATCGAAAAGAGTTTTCAAAAACTTTTGTTTCCGTTATACTATAATAGTGTGAAAAATCATAATGATTTTTCACACGTCATCACAAAGTGTTTGTAGAATGGAGGTTAATATGGGAATTTTTTTGAATCGTGGAAATGAAGAATTTAAAAAGGTTTTAAATTCAGAAATTTATGTTGATAAGACCGACATGATTGATTTTTTTAATAAAGTATTAGATACAGAACAGCAATATGTATGCGTGAGCAGACCAAGGCGCTTTGGCAAGTCAATTGCTGCAAACACTATTGCTGCATATTTTGAAAAAGGCTGCGATTCCAGACCGTTATTTCAAGGAAGAAAGATATCCGATTATGAGAATTGGGATTACAATTTGAATAAATATGATG
>CAMHLZ010000004.1 GCA_946186125.1 uncultured Lachnospira sp.
TTGCTGATTAATACTGTCAACAAATCCAAGAAACTTCTTTTCGGTGCTTATATCTACACCTTTGTAAACTATTTTCAATCATTTTGTACCTTCGCTTTCTACACAGCTTGTGCCATGTAAGTGCATATTTCATATGCACATTGGAATGTACTTATTCCACTTAATACAATGAAAGCTGCTTTCGCATTCACGACGCATTATATAATATGAATAAATCCATATATAACACTATCTCCTTTATTGCCTTTCAAGGATAAGGTATCTAAACCTTTGTGGGTTATTATCCTTCCGCAACAGCTTTGTTCTCTGCTATATGCCCTTTTACCAGCTCTATTCCCTGCTTCTCGTTCTTCATCTCTCGATCCTTCAAACTACTAATTTGATAACAGTGGTATTCGACCTCCAGGTAACTGCCCCGGAATTTTCACTTTCATGTATTTATACTATTCAATTGTTTGTGCTTTCTCTTAAGCACTTCCATATAATACTATTTATTATGAAATTGTGATACAGACTCGTTTGGTGTATTTTATAATTTATACACACCCTATTGGTTTTATTGATTATGAACCCGTATATAATAAGATTTCTAACAAGTAAATATGACCGGTGTTCCTTATTTTTTGACTAGTTTTTAGAAAAAGCGAACTTCGCATCAAAAGTTGCGGCAAATTTGGGAAAAATATTTTTCCCAAATCCTTTCCCAACTTTTTCCCAACTTTCCCAAAAAAATATGATTATTTATGGTACTTTGTGATACGATACGAGAGTCGCTAAAAATAAAGAAAACCCTTTAAATACGGGGGGCTCCCGCTATTTAAAGGGTTTATGATAATCACTGACTAAAAAGTCGCTTTACTGCATCTGTTTTGCTACTTCTTCAGCAAAATTCTCTTCCTTCTTCTCAAGACCTTCTCCAGTCTCAAAACGAACAAATCTCTTAACAGCAACTGTTCCACCAACTTCTTTTGATACCTGCTCAAGATACTTAGCTACAGTCTGCTTTCCATCCTCTGCCTTTACATAAACCTGATCTAATAAACAGATCTCTTTCATCTCTTTGTTGATACGTCCGTTTATCATACCTTCGATAACTTTCTCAGGTTTCTGTGATTCCTTAGGATCATTCTTTATCTGAGCAAGAAGGATTTCTTTCTCATGTGCGATAAATTCTTCGCTGACTTCATCTCTGCTTGTATACTTCGGATTAAGAGCTGCAACCTGCATTGCAACGTTCTTTAATGCTTCCTTAACATCATCATTAACTACGTCTGCTGAAGCTTCTACTAAAACACCAATTCTTCCGCCACCATGAATGTACGGAACAACAATACCGTCTGCCTCAACCTTTTCAAATCTTCTGATGCTCATGTTCTCACCGATTGTAGCAATCTGTGATACAAGTTCTTCTTTAACTGTCTTAGAAGAATCTTTGCTCCATGGCTCACTTGTGAACTCATCAATATTTGATGCACTTGTTGTAAGTACCTGATTAACAACATCTGTTACAAAGTTTCTGAACTTCTCGTTCTTTGCAACGAAGTCTGTCTCGCTGTTTACCTCAACGATAGCAGCCTTACTGTCACCGTCTGTTGCTACCATAACTATACCTTCAGCAGCGATTCTTCCTGCCTTCTTTACAGCTGTAGCTTCACCTTTTTCTCTTAAAAGCTCAATTGCTTTATCATAATCACCATCAGTCTCTACTAAAGCTTTCTTACAAGCCATAACACCTGCGCCTGTCATCTCACGCAATTCTTTTACCATAGATGCTGTAATTTCCATCTTAAATAACCTCCTGCAATATTCTTTGATTTTAGATTAAATTATGCTTCCGTTGTCTCTGCTTCTTCTGTTCCTTCAGCTTCTGAAACTACTTCTTCTCCCTGATTTGCTTCGATAACTGCATCAGCCATCTTAGATACGATTAATTTAACCGCTCTGATTGCATCATCATTACCAGGAATAACGTAATCTAATTCTTCCGGATCACAGTTTGTGTCCGCTATACCAATCAAAGGAATACCGAGTGCATGTGCTTCCTGTACGCAGATTCTTTCCTTCTTAGGGTCAACGATGAATATAGCATCAGGTATCTTCTTCATCTCTTTGATACCACCGATATTCTTCTCTAATTTATCCCATTCTTTCTTAATCTCAATAACTTCTTTCTTTGGAAGAACATCAAATGTTCCGTCTTCTGACATCTTCTCGATTGCTTTTAATCTTGCAATTCTTGTCTGGATTGTCTTGAAGTTAGTGAGCATACCACCTAACCATCTCTCATTTACATAGAACATTCCACAACGTTCTGCTTCTGTCTTAATAGCATCCTGTGCCTGCTTCTTTGTTCCAACAAAAAGAACTGTACCACCATCAGCAACGATATCTGCGATAGCTTTGTATGCTTCATCTACCTTTGTAACTGACTTCTGTAAGTCGATAATGTAGATACCATTTCTCTCTGTGTAGATATAAGGAGCCATCTTAGGGTTCCATCTTCTTGTAAGATGTCCGAAATGCACACCTGCCTCAAGTAACTGTTTCATTGAAATAACGCTCATTCTTTTACCTCCATCTGGTTATTATTCTTCCACAGACTTCCACTCCCTATAAACCCCGAGCCGGGCACCATTAGGAATCCGTCTATGTGATTATTTGTGTCTGAACCGACACATTTAAAGATTATAGCATATAATTTCAGTCTGTACAAGTGTTTTTTGCTTTTTTCCTGTTATAGGCGTTTTTTTCTTCTGACAGTTTCTCCTGTCATACATATCTGCTTCAACGAAACATATACCCAGAAAGGCTGCCCGCCAACGATTATAAACACCGTTGATGCAGCAGCCTCTGATTACTAATAAATTATTTAACTTTTAAAACCACTTTTTTAAACAAACCATTCTGAGCATATACATAGATGTTGCACTTTCCTTTTTTCTTTGCTTTAACAACTCCTTTTTTCGTTACCACTGCAATCTTCTTATTATCAGTTTCGTATCTGAAAGGTCTGAAATACAGACATGCTTTATTATCCGTCTTCATCTTTGGTTTTAGTTTGTATTGTTTGCCCTTCTTTAATGTAATTTTTGATTTTACATTTAAAATCTTTGAAGGATTCCCATACTTTCCGCCCTTCACGCAACAATGCATGCACGCGGATATACTTATTATTCTTTTTGTTTTTCCGGATTTTTTGTATGCCATTACTATAAATTTGTAATACTTTCCGGCTTTAAGTTTCTTAATATTAATGTTTAACTTCTTCTTAGAAACTGTTTTATATTTCGAAATCTTATTACCACATTTTCCGGAATAAATTATATATCCATCAGCCTTTGCTACTTTACACCATGAAATCTTAATACTCTTCTTATATGCTGTTGCTCTAACCTTAAGTGGTGCAAACGAAGATCCTTTTACATCTTTTTTATCAGTATTTGTAGCTTTTACATCTTTGTCAACTTCTTTTTCTGATATTGATGTAGTTGTCTCTTTCTGCTTCGATGTTGTTGTTTCTTCTGACTTTGTTGTTGTCTCACCTGACTTTATTGTTGTCTCATCGGCTTTTGTTGTTTCGCCGGTCTTCGTTGTTGTTTCCTCAGGCTTCGTTGTTGTTTCCTCAGGCTTCGTTGTTGTTTCCTCAGACTTCGTTGTTGTTTCCTCAGACTTCGTTGTTGTTTCCTCAGGCTTCGTTGTTGTTTCCTCAGACTTTGTTGTTTCCTCAGACTTTGTTGTTGTCTCACCTGACTTCGTTGTTGTTTCCTCAGGCTTCGTTGTTGTTTCCTCAGACTTCGTTGTTGTTTCCTCAGACTTCGTTGTCGTCTCGCCTGCTTTTGTTGTCTCACCGTTCTTTGTTGTCTCACCGTTCTTTGTTGTTGTCTCGCCTGCTTTCGTTGTAGTTTCTTTCGGTTTTGTTGTTGTCTCGTTTTCATCGCCAATAACAGTAATCTTAACAGAAGATACCAGATTTGTTCCATCAGTTGAATATACATTCAACTGTGCGGTTCCTCCGCCAACACCTGTAACTACTGCTGTCTCACTGCTTCCGATTCCACTATCCTTACCTTTAACCGTGAATATGTCAGTATCCATACTTTCCATATCAAGCAATCTGTTCGAAACTGATTCAGGAGCAATACTTATTGGAATTTCAATAGTTTTTCCTTTTTCAACCTTATATTCTTTCTGTACAATATTCACACTTTCCATCTTGGTTGAAACAACAGTCTTTCCTGTTGCATCAATATGACCCATCTTATAATAATTTGTTCCATCCGTCGTGTATGTGAATACAGCATAATTATAACTTGATTCGTCAGGAATATTGTAATATGTATGAGAATAATTTTCCTTGTTTTCTTTTGGAATATATACAATATCCTCAAAATGATATCCTACATATCTTTCAACAATATATCCGTCTATCTTGCTTTCATCTACTACAGAATTTCCCTTATCATCTTCAGATTTAACTGCGCCAAAATCAATCTTAATCTCGCCTGCACGGTCTGTAGTCGCATTTGCGTATGACGGTGCGTAATCTTTACTTATCCTTACAGGGATAACTTTCTTAGCCCCGGAACCATCTTTTGCACTGATAACAAGATCGGTTCTTCCTTCTTTTACAGAATTTATGTATACAATGTAAGTTCCGTTTTCAAATTTATTTCTGACAATCTCAATTATGTCATGGTCATAAGTAAACTCTAATTCATTATTAGTAGCCTGGGTCTTATTTAAAGCACTCACTCTAAATGTTTCATTAGCATATTCTTTACCATTGAATTCAAATACAGCATGGTGTGTATCACTTAATGCAATAAATTGAGCATTACAATTAATATCCGAAACCGGTATATAATTCAATGTTTTTGCAGTAACATCTACTCCGTTGCCGGTTTGTACTACCTTTTCGTAACTTGACCAGTAATCATTCATGTATGCCTGAATGCGGAATTTGTATTCTGTATCAGACGTAAGATTACTGAATGTATAAGAAGAATCCTCTCTGTGTGTAATAGTTGTCTTTTTATCCCATGAAGATGCAGCACTGTTCCACTGATATACGATATAACCGTCAGCAGCCTGATTTATATCCCATTTTAGGCCGACCTTATCGTTTGTAATATTGCTAATGGTCATGTTTTGTACATCGCCCGGTCCTACACAGACTGCAGTTCTTGCAGAAAATTTTTCATCTGTTGTATACGCTTTAACATAAGCGAATCCTGTACCTACAATCTTTATAGTCGCCTGCTGGTCAGTCGAGTCAACGATCTGCACTACATTTTCGTTTGAAGATTCCCATCTTCCTACCTGCTTATTAACAGCATCATCCGGTGAATAAGCCAATGCTTTTATTACTCTTGTTTCACCAATCTGTGATACAGCAACATACTGTCCCCTTACCGGATTAAGTGTTATTCGTTTTACATTGTGCTCCTCAACATTTACAGTTATCTCTTTTTTAACTCCGCTGCCATCTGTTGAACTACAAATAACTTTACATGTACCAACTGAAATTCCTTCTATTCTTCCTATGCTGGTTACGGTTGCAACACTCTCATCCGTTGACTCGAATTTCAAATTCTGGTTTGCACCTTCCGGTAACACGTTAGCTTCAACATATTTTTTAAGTCCTGTCTGAAGAGTTATTGTTTCTTCTTTTACTTTTATCTCTTTTGTTTTTTCTTTTTCAAAATGAACAAGACATTTTCCGTATTTACCTTCGTTTCCATCCATAGGAACCGCATAAACGAAAACATCTCCGTAATCTTTTCTCGTAACTACTCCATCTTTATCAACTGTAGCTAATTCTTCTACAGAAGTAAACCACATTACATCCTTGTTATATACCTGTTTTTCGGTTAAAATGTTCCCATCTTCATCTCTCGTGTCAGCGATAAATTCTAAATCGTCAAGGTCAATCTTATCTTCCGTTGTAGTTATCTCTTTTATAGCATTTCCATTACATGAAATATCAGTATGCGATGTAAGTTCTTCAGTTATATCTCCGGTTGTCGGAAGATATGTATTATTTGAGCATACTAAACCATCACCTTCGATTACTTCACTCAGATTTTGAAGAATATTATCTTTTATATTCACAGTTTTATAAGTTCCACTTCTTTTCTTAACTAAGCTTCCAAGATAATAATCTCCCTTTTCATCAGTATGTTTTACATCAGCCGAAAACGTGGTTTTAATATATCTTGTATTCGGCTCATAATACTGGTTTCCGGTGAAATTTAATGTTCCGATATCACCAACAAGTGTAATTACAGATTGATGAACACTTCTGGTCGTACCATTTTCCAGACCATCCCTGACGTAATTATATATTATATTGTTAGTACAGTTCCAGACGCCATTCGCATCTCCGCCAAAATTCGCAAAATCATAACTGTCAACGCCCACACAGTTAGAGCCTGCGAATAATCTTAATAAGTTATTATTAAACTCGTAGGCATTAGCACATACTCTGCCTCCTCTTGTAAGCATGATTATCTCATTACCGTTCATTATATGCGCACCATTGCCATATGGAAGCCCGACATCACAGATTAATCTGTTGTTATTAAATGTAAGCTTACCGCCTACGATATTGCCTTTTCCATGAACAGTTCTGGTAGATATATAAAAATCATTATTCTTTACCATAATGTTTGAGCAGTCGCCGTTTGATGAATCAAATACCATTGACCATGTTGCATATGAACACAATATTTCGATTATATTGTCCTCAACTACACAGTTTGTTACCGCTCCAAATGTCATGAACTTCGAATCACATTCTGAAATAAAATGATTTCCTGCTATATGAATTCCATCAACATCATGTGAATCTGTATACCCTACTGTAAATCTCATAGTTGCATTTCCGACTACATTTGAATATCTCGGCTCGTATGAGTGAATAGTATTGTTTATAAATTCAACATTGTGTACAAATGCATTCTGATCATCTTTACTGAAGAATCCGATTTGCTCATCTCTTGCATCACCATACAAATCATTGTTCATAAATGTGATGTTTTCTTCTCCGCCAGCCCAGATATCAAGTACTCCGATGTTAGCTCCTCTATAAGTACTTGTCATCTGAACCATCTTACATCCGTCTACTGTTATATCTCTGTTTCCGCAATAACAACAGAAGTTTGAATATTGTTTATCTTCATAATAATAGTTATTATAACAACTCTGAGGAATAAGCATGTCAACATTGTAAATGTATATCTGCTTAGAATATATAACCGAAAACTGTCTCATGTAGTGATACAAATCTACTTCTCTTGCCTCAAGAGTGAAGTTTCCGAAATACATATTCTCAGAACCCCATGATTCAAAGAAATGTTCCTGATAACCTTCATTTTTTCTGTAATCGTTATCTGTAAATAATATGGTATTGCTTCCTTCTCCGACCATATTTAAGTTTTTACAGGTTATTGATACACAGTTATCACATTTATATTCGCCTTCAGGAAGGTATACTATACCTCTTTCTACATTTTCATCACCATCAACAATTTCATTCAATCTTGCATAACACTGACCAATGTTTTTTTGCTCGGCAACCTGTCCGTCACCTTTGGCACCGTACTGCTTTACACTTGCTACATACCATGTTTTTCCATCCTTATCAGTATATTTATCTGCAAGCGGAAACGCATATAAACCGTTATCCATCTCAACATAACTTGTTTTATTTGTTTTTTTACTCATGATGTAAGTACATCCGCCGCCATCATTCTTTTTGTAATATCCGCGCGTTCTTACAACAGTACCTTCCACGATTCTTGCCATATCACTTGCCTTCATCTCAGCAACAGTATTGAAAGTAGCTATAACTCCTTCTGTTGTAGAACCATAATCAAAGTCTCTAAGGAACGTATAATCCATATCCTTATAAACTCCCGGTAAAGCTACAGTTTTCGGCGAATATACCTTTCCTGTAGTACCTGATTCAGCCCTGCTTGTACCACTATAAGTATTTCTGGTAGCACCGGCAGATAACTCAGTCTCATTCGAACCCCCGGTAACACTGACATTTTTCGAATCCGCATAAACATTCGTATTGATGCCTGAAATTACAATAGATACAATAAGTGACAATACTGCTAATCTCTTTAACTTTTTCATACGTATTTCTCCTTTTTATTTTTTTATATTTTATATACAAATATGACATTTGTATACAGAAATCACATGGTTTTTGTATATTATATTGTATCATAGTGCTCTTGCAAAGTAAAATATTTTCTTTTACGTAATTATTTAAGTTACTTTTGTATCTTTTTATTATATCAATAAAGCAAAAAAAGATAGAACTGAATTATTAACCCAGTTCTATCTTAAAAAAGACTATGCTAGTATAGTCGTTTTAAATTAACCCTACTTTATATTTTGGATATGATTTCACTCTGCAAGGCAGAGGAATGAGGCGTAGCCGGTGGCTACGTCGATTGACGATAACGCCGCAGATGGAATCATAGGCAAATATAAAGTGGGTGTATTTAAAAAAGACTATGCTAGCCTGTTATTATATCCGCTATTTCCTCATACGATGCATTTTTTCCTATTTCAAAATATCCTACATTTATCTCATTTTCTAAACGACGTGAGTATAAATATTCGTTGAAATCATTATTATCTTCTATAACACCAAGTTCTTCAAGTTTTCTACATACCTGATTTGATGACATTCCCGCATATATATCAATATATACCACTTCATCATCTTCAACTTGTGTTTCTTCTTCGGTTTCTTCTTCGGTTTCTTCTTCGGTTTCTTCTTCCGTCTCTTCTTCCGTCTCTTCTTCCGTTGAAATATCTTCCTCTGATGTTTCTTCTGTCAGCACATCTTTCTCTGTTGTTTCTTCTGTTGACACATCTTCCTCTGACGTTTCCTCAAATGTTGTCTCAGCTTCTGCTAATTTATCATGTTTATTTTCCTGCTTAGCATCATGAACTTCAAAAGATATAGTCATAACAAGAGCTGTAACAAAAATTCCTGTTCCTAATCCTCTTAAATAATACTTTAAATTCATCAGCCCTTACCTCTCGTTTTATATAAATCAACAACCAATCTAACCTCACCGAGCCCGATTCCAAGCTCCTTTGCTATTTCGATATATGTTTTACCTTCTTTGTACATAGAAAGAATTTTTGCATTATTATTAGTATTATCTGTATCTTCAGTATGTACTTTCTTCTTTTGCAATGAAGCAGCCGATTTTCTCTTTTTTTGAACAGGCTTATCCTGAACATAGTCATTTTCTTTAATTACAGGAATTTCTTCTTCCTCCTGCTTCTTAGGTTTTACGGCTTCATTTTTTAACGCATTTTCTCTTGCTTTTTGTCTCTTTTCTAAAAGCTCATTTTCTTTTTTTAGAACCTTGACAGATTCTTTCACCATTTCAACATCACTGACAGTTTTTTTAATCTGCTCTTCTTTATCATTGAGCATGTTGTAAAGAAACATAACTTCTTCATGATTCTTTTCTATCTCTTTTAAAATATTCTCTGAATAATCACCAACTTCCATTATCTTCTCATTTGATACTTTTTCCAGTTCTACGGAAGTCTTTTCGACTAATTCATCAATAATCTCAGCTGTTGCACTATCAACTTCTTCTTTCACATTTCTTTTCAACTCTTCTTTATCGATATTCGTCTCTGTTATACTGCTCTTTGCATCCAGCTGTCCGCTAAATACAAATGTTGCTGCTACTATCACTATTCCAACGAATATTAAAAACACTTCTAATCCTGTCATATCTCCAATTCCAATCTTCTGCTATATTTTCAAATCAAAAAATGATGTGCTCTTATCAACGACAATACCATCTTCATCATCTTCATCATCTTTTTTATGTTTTTTTACTATCTTATAGTAAGTTCCATTTCCCTTATCTTTTGCATCATAATGTTCCTGCTTTTTGTCAGCATCATCCTGCTTTACAACAGTTTCATGCCGTTCAATCTCTTTCTTTTCCTGCTGATTTATTATGTTGCTTTGCGTCTGCTCAGGTCTGGCATCTTCTCTCGCTTTTATCTGTGTTACATCCTGCGACCTTTGTATTACTGCATTAAATTCTACTGATTGAATCATTATAACCATCTCCTTTACAATGGATTTGATTTAATATCTCCATCTTTTTTCTTAAATTTACAATGACTAAGTTCCTCATTTATAAATTTCATATCCTCTCCGACAATAATCTTTGTTCCCGGATATATCGCTTGTGTTACAGATATAAATGCATTAGAATTACCTAACATTTGTTCACTGATTTCTTCAATTTTATCGCTATAATCCATCATTTCTTTTTTTAATAAATTCATATCTTCTATCGATTTTTTCATGACCTGAACCTTATCCTTATCAAGCTGGCCCAACTCCATTTTTTTCTTCATCATCGTAACTATCTGGTCTAACTTCTTATATTTGGCATTTGCTTCTTCCAAGTCATTTTTTAACTTTTCCATCTGATCCTTAAGAACAGGATCCACACCTACCTCAACTGTCGTCGAAATCCCCATTGGCGAACCGATTGTTTTCGCAGAAATTGAAGAAGCTGACCGCACATGACCACCTATTATATTTCCCTTAGCTCCCATAACATTTACTGCTCCACTTGCCGATACCTGACTCTGGATAATTGAAGCAGCTTCTACATATCCCTGTGTATATACTTTTGCACTCTCAATAAACTTTGCAATAATATTACCCTTCGCCACCAAAACACCTTTTGCCATCCCCTGCATTCCATGGCGAAGAATTATCTGACCTCCGCTTACTATTTCAGCCCCTTCAACGGCACCGAAAACTTCAACATTGCCACCGGATTTAATTTTAAATCCTGTACGGACATTTCCTTTTACAACAACACTGCCTTCATAGGTTATATCCCCTGTAGACACATCAACATCCGCAGGCACTTCATACACATTAGATACAAATACTTTTTCACCCTCCAACGTAACATGTCCGTCTACATCAGAAATCATTACCAATTCATCTTCAGAAAGATGAATATTCTTACCATGTTTTAATTTTTTTCTCTCAACTTTATTCGGATACACTTTATTATCATAAATATCCGTTCCTATGTCTCCTAAATCAGCCGGTGTAAGCTTTGCTAAAACATCGCCTTTTTTTATATGACTAATATTATCTAAATTATGAAAATCAACCGAACCATCTTCATTCCTTTTCGGCTTAGCTTTTCTGTCCGTATTAAACATATAAGTAATTTCGGCATTTTTACCCTGTCTTGGCAATACTCCCTCTGCTATAACATAATCAGTACAATACTGCCTCTCTTTTAGAAAACGATCCAATTCATCATCTTTTATACCAAATTTTATTCCGGCATTCTCTAAATCACTCAGGAGTTCTTTTTTACTTATCTTATTACCATCATTACTAGGCGGATAAAATCTTGCAACCGCCTTCATGTTATCATCTATAACCTGTACAATCATTAATTCATCAACGGGATATCCCTTATTTAAAGTTAACGTCACAACCTGGTCTTTTTGTGCTGCCATTTCAACTGCTTTATTTAATGATTTAATATCTATTCCCAATATCTGGTTTTTTTCGAGATATTTCACAATCTCATCTAAAGTGATATTCTCTCCACCTTCCTCTGCCTTAAACAGTTTGATATTCATTCCCTTATCATCTCTAATTAATTGAAAATATCCATTTTGATTGCCCATAATCTCACCATCCCAACATTCCTATGCAAATAACAATTCCTCCAAATGTTTACCAAGTCTGTTTTTCATTTTTCCCAATGCTTTTGTATGCAGTTGTGACACCCTTGATTCAGAAACTTCCAGTATCCTGCTTATCTCTTTAAGTGTCAGCTCCTCATAATAATACAACATTACAACAGTTTTTTCTTTTTCAGTAAGTACTTCCAAAGTCTCCATAAGAATTCTTTTGATTTCGCTTCTTTCAACCATTTCTTCAGGCTGTTCAGCTCTCTTCGACCTTACCGGATCCACCTTTCTTTCTCCGGCTGATTCTACAAACTCATCCAATGATACTATATTTGAAACCTTAGCCTGTCCCTGCCAGGTATCATATTCGTTCTCCGTAATCCCTAAGTGTTTTGCAACTTCACTGTCAGTCGGTGTCCTTCCCATCGAGTTTTCCAATTCATTTATTGCACTGTCAATCTTTTTTTGTTTCTGACGAAGTGATCTTGGAATCCAATCCATTTTTCTTATTTGATCAAGAATCGCTCCTCTAATTCTTAAACTTGCATATGTCTCAAATTTATAACCTTTACTCAAATCAAATTTATCAATTGCGTCAATCAGGCCAAAAACTCCATAACCTACCAAATCATCAAATTCAACATTGTATCCAAGATACATACTGAGTTTTCCTGACACAATTTTTACCAAAGGTGCATATTCTTCTATAAGTATATCTCTGACTTCAATACTTTTTTCTTTATCATATTGTATCCATAATTTATTGCGTTCTGTCTCTGTCATTCATCTACACCTCCGACTTTTGCTTTTCCTGGTTGTTTTCTTCATCATCTTCTTCATCCTCACCCTCAGAATTTTCTAACTCAACTTCCTCAAGTGTCTCAGAAATCATAGGAAGTACAATGAATTTTCTCACAAAAGCCCTGATTATATAACCTAACACAAGGAAACCTATAAGTGTCAGTAATATAACAGTCATAGATTTCCTTAATGTGAATTTACTTACAATTGTAACTATGCACACAACGAAGCCTGCCGTCAACATAACTATAGCCGGTATATATCTAGTTCTATCCATATATTACAATCCTTCCCTATATTTCCTTATCCTGCTTTCCAACTGAACGAATCATAAGCTTTCCTGTAACTGAATCAAAAATTATAGTTCTACCATAATTAAGTCCCGTATCCTCTGCTACTAATTTGATTCCCATCCTGGCCAGAATTGTTTTAGTTGCCTCCACATTTTTCTTTCCGACACTCATTATATCATTTGTATTATTACCAAATGAAAACATTTGAGCACCGCCTGCAATTTTTGCAACCAACCTGCTCTGAACTGCCCCCATCTTCTTCATCTGTTCGCATAATTCAACTATTCCGGTATCGGCAAACTTTGCAACATTTTGATTATTCTTAATCCGTGTACTGTCAGGAAGCATCAGGTGCAGAAGCCCACTGACTTTTGTCACAGGATCATATAATACAACGCCTACACATGAGCCTAATCCCAATGTGGTAAGACCATCAGGCATGGTACACGTTTTTAAATCAGCCATTCCTACCTTTATAATCTCACCCATAATCAAACTCCTAAAGATGACAATATTTTATCATATGATTCAAGTTCAGGAACAAGAATATAATATCCTTTTATATCAAGTTCCTTTCCGACTTTTTCATCATCAAAAGCCGTCTCAATCAATAACACTTTATCACCTATTTTACCAAATTGAATAGCAGGTACGTCCAATATTGCCGCAGCCATATCAACCTGCAGCATTGGAATCGACACATCCAATGTAAGATTGGTAAGTTCTCCCAATGACCTGAGATATGCACCTGCTATAATATTACCAATTTCCATAATTGCAGAACGCTCTATTTCGTTGAAAGAATTATCTTCATTTGACGGCATGCCACAGCCTCCCATTAAATGATCAACAAGATTCTTAGCAACTTTTGGATCCATGAGAAACATCATGATTCCATCCACGTCTCCACACAACATCAGAAGAATTCCTACCATAACATCTTCTTCATTTCCGATAACAGTAGGTAATTCATCAAATCCCAATAATTTTACCTGTGGTACCCCAATATCAACTTTTGTATTCAACATCTGAGATAATGCTGTAGTCGCATTTCCCGCCCCAATATTTCCAAGTTCACGCAGTACATCGTACTGCATGCTGCTCATATCATTTAAATCAATCTTTGACATCTATCTCAACACCCACTTTTACTTCTCATCATCTGAAATCACAGCTGGAATATTCAACAACGAAATCAATCTTTCTCCGTCTTTTCCTACTCCAAGAAGATATTTAGCCTTATCATTTCTGTTATCGCTACTCATCTTTTCAATTAAATCTTCTTCAAGTGTTACCACTTCCTCAACTACATCGACTATTACCCCAATCGGTTCTTGATGATCAGGTTTAAGAATAATTATTCTCGTCTTATCGGTAAACTCATCATCTTCAAGTTTGAATTTTTTCCTTAAACTCATAACCGAAACAATCTCACCTCTAAGATTTATAACACCATTGAAATAATCCTGTGATTTTGGCACTCTGGTTATATTCTGCATTCTTACAATGTTATCAACATTACTGATATCAATTCCATAAAATTCAGAACCAAGCAAAACCACTATGTATTGATTTGTAATACCTGTTCCTTCCTGATTGTCTATATTGACATTTGTCTGATTTACTGCTGTATCCACAATAATCACCCCCGTTTAAATTAATGTATTAACATCGATTATCAATGCTACATCACCATTTCCAAGTATAGTAGCACCACTAATAATCTTACTGCTGTTGCTGATATATTTTCCAAGTGACTTAATAACAATTTCTTGTTGTCCAAGTAATC
The DNA here is from genome assembly GCA_946186125.1 of uncultured Lachnospira sp. Lineage (GTDB taxonomy): Bacteria > Bacillota > Clostridia > Lachnospirales > Lachnospiraceae > UBA2821. The sequence continues at coordinate 14,620 of CAMHLZ010000004.1, forward strand.
TGTCAACAACAAGTCCTGCAAGCTTATCACCTTTCTTAACAATTACAACCGTAAGACTGTCCGGATGTCCTTTTGGCTCAATATCAAGCACACTGTCAAGCCTTATAAGCGGAATAACGCTTCCACGAAGATGGATAACCTCTTTTGTCTGAACATATTTTACATCTTCCACCGGTATATCTTCAATTGTCTGAATACTTCCAAGTGAAATCGCATATTTCTCATCACCAAGTTCTACCATCAATGCCTGTATAATTGCAAGTGTAAGCGGAAGTCTTATAATAAATGTACTTCCTTCACCTAACTGTGTCTTTACCTCAATATCTCCTCCAAGGGATTCAATCTTTGTCTTTACAACATCAAGTCCTACACCTCTTCCGGAAATATCCGTAACCTTCTTTGCCGTTGAAAAACTAGGTTTAAATAAGAGATCTATTATCTCCTTATCTGTCATTGATTCAGCCTGTTCTTCAGTAATAGTTCCTTTACTGATAGCACTGTTTTTAACGCCTTCTACATCAATACCATTACCATCATCACTAACCTCTATCACGACGTTATTACCATCCTGATATGCATCAAGTCTGATGGTTCCTATTTCAGGTTTACCTCTCTGTGCTCTTACCTCTGCGCTTTCAAGTCCGTGATCAGCTGAATTTCTAAGCAAATGCATCAAAGGATCGCCAATTTCATCAATAACGGTTCTGTCAAGTTCTGTGTCTTCACCTGACATATAAAGTTCCATCTTCTTATCCAGTTTCTTAGTCAAATCTCTAATCATTCTAGGGAATTTGTTAGTAACTGTCTCTATCGGCATCATTCGAACTTTCATAACAGATTCATGAAGATTTGTTGTTACTCTCTCCAGATACTCAATCTGTTCATTAAACGACTGTGAGCTCTTGCTCTCGTTCTGACTGCTTGTTGATATAAGACCATTCTTAGCTATAATAAGCTCACTGACAAGATTCATCAAAACATCAAGTTTTTCTATATCTACTCTTACAGAACGGTTTACAACAGGCTTTCCTGCGTTTTTCTGTTTTACCGCGCCTTTTTCTTCAGGCTTTCCTGCCTCTTTCTTTCCTTTCTGTTTTGTATTCTCATTCTTTTCTTCTTTATTCTCAACAACCGGCTCTTCTACCGGTTTGTTACCGCCAATTTCTTCAATACTCTCTATTTTCTGACCTACTGCATCTTTTATTTCTGATACATTCTTAACAATACCCAGAACCTTGTCCATTTCACTTTCTGTTACAAGACAAATTTTAAATGTCTGCTCAAACTTCTCATCTTCTATATCCTGGGCAGAAGGCTCAGATTTGATTATCTCTCCTACATTTTCCAGACTCTTGAACACTAAAAATGCTCTGGCTGCTTTCAAAAGGCAGCTCTCTTCTACCTCAACTTTAATGATGTAGACATTCATTTTCTTTTCAAAAGCATCTTCTACAGCATGTCTTTCAAAATCAGCAAACGTAAGGTCTGCACCCATACTCTCTGAATTTGCTGAATCATTTTTTTCTTTTACAATATTTTCTGATTCAGCTGCACCTGTAGCCGGAACTTCACCTTTTAAAATCGCCTCAAGCTGATTTAGAATCGGTTCATTGTCATTAGTTCCCTCATCTGCAGATGATTGAATGTTATCAAGATACTCTTCTAATGCATCAAGGCACTGGAATAGCACATCAACCATTCCCGCATCAATCTTCATCTTGCCATTTCTGATTTCAGAAAATACATTCTCCATTTGATGCGTAAGCTTCTGCATACGCTTGTATCCCATTGTACCTGCCATACCTTTCAGAGAATGGGCTGCTCTGAATATCTCATTAATAGTATCCGTGTTCTCAGGTTCTTTTTCAATAATCAGAAGCTGTTCATTTAAACTCTGTAAATGCTCTTTTGTTTCATCAATAAAAATCTCTAAATACTGGCTAACGTCCATTGTTATGCACCCCCGTGTTCTTTGTTATAGCCTCTGCAATTTTACCCAGCGGCTGTACTTCATCAACCAGACCGGCTTCTTTTACCGCTCTCGGCATTCCGTATACAACGCTTGTCTTTTCATCCTGGGCTATTACATATGATTTATTCACCGATCTTAAAGCTTGAATTCCCTTTGTTCCATCTGCTCCCATACCGGTAAGTACCACACAGATAACTTTATCAAACGGATAACCTGCTATCGACTCGTACATATAATTTGCACATGGTTTTACACCCTCACGTGATGGCTCATCTGTCAATCTGATATAATAACTGCTGCCATTTTTCTCTATCTGCATGTGCTTTCCACCCGGTGCTAAATATACTGTTCCCCGTACCAGTCTGTCATTTTCTTCAGCTTCTTTTACCTTGACTTTACTACTATTATCAAGACGTTTTGCCAAAGGTGCCGTAAATCCTTTTGGCATATGCTGTACAACCAGCACAGGTGCATCTATATCTGCCGGAATATATGGTATTACTTCATTTAATGACTTCGGCCCTCCCGTAGAACATGCAATAGCTACAATTTTATCGATATCTCCGGGAACTGAGTTTTTCCTGCGAATAGCCGTATTTACAAGATTACTTTCAGATTTTACCGAATTCACAAACGGATTTTTATCCGATAAACCACATGCCATACATACTGCATAGATAACCTTATTTTTAAACTTTTCAGATCGTATATCAGAATAACCTTCCGGTTTAGTTACAAAATCAAACGCTCCATTTTCCAGCGCTTTGATTGTTTCGTCAGCACCTTCTTTTGCAACAGAACTAATCATAATTACCTTAATTGAAATACCTTGCTTTTTCAATGAAGACAATGCACTGATACCGTCTAAATACGGCATGTTAATATCCATTAAAACAGCATCATAATTCTTATGATTCTTTTTTAATTCTTCAACTGCATCCCTGCCGTTTTTCGCTATACCTTTAACGTTAAATCTGACATCTGAGTTAATTATATCAGATATTACGCTTCTCATGAGTGCAGAGTCATCTACAACGAAAATATTTTTTTTCATACCTTCCTACCCTTTTTTTCGAATACGCCTTTCTGTTTCAAAAATAAATTTAATTAGTTTTTCTCTTGTTGCATTCTTTAGATTTTTGAACTCTATCCTGTTAACATATACCTTTTCCCTTTTTTCCGATTCATCAGATGATATAACAAAGCCTACAATACCATATTCTTCTGGCTGAGTAAGGCCTATGTTAATCTTTACAAGTATACAGGTATTGGGCTTCATCTTCTCCTTACTTGTAAATCTTAATCCTCCTCCGCTTATGTCCAGTATCGTACCGGCATTCATTTCACCCTCAAGAATTTCATCCATAGCATCCGGATCTGTCAGAACATTAATCACCTCTTCTTTTGTCAGTTCAATATACTCTACATCCATCGTATATTCCAAACGGAAATATTGTCTTCTTTGATATTTCTTCAATTCTGATGTAAGCTCTATTACAAGTATGAACAAACCATCTTCTTTATACCTTTCAACTATTACGGATTTTGCCTGGTATAAACCGCCTGCAGTAAAAAATGTAACATCGTATCTGCCGTGAAGCGGTAATGGTATTACTCTCCCTTCTACAATAGGCATGGCTATCTTTAATTGCTCATCTTCTAAAACATCATACACCTGACTAACATACGGTTTCTTATGAGGTTGTGGCTCATCGTTTTCTTTATTCTGTTGCATTTTAGCCGGAGACGTAAGCTCAAGCCTGTCTCCTAAAGACACTAATTTGGATAACATAAGCTAATTCCCCCTTCGTATTTTCAGATATTTCATAAAAATATATGATAATCCTTTTTTTTCGTCTATATATTTTTCTCTTTTTTCCAAAAGAATCTCGGCAATCTGTATAAATGACTTTGTTGAATCTGCATCCGGAAACGAAACCGAAACCGGTTTCTGTATTATTATTGATTTATGCATGTAATAATCTTCAGGAATAATTCCTAAAAATTCTAGTTTTATATCTAAAAACTTACTGACAACCATATCCAGTTTTTCATACAAACCCTGTCCATCCTCATAGTCTTTTACCTGATTAGTTATAAGCTTTATACTTGTGCTATTCTTATCATATGCTTCATGCCTGTTGAGAGTTTTTAATAATGAATATGCATCTGTTATAGATGTAGGTTCCGGCGTAGTAACAAGTAAAACCTCACTACTTGATGCTACAAATTCCATAACAGTATGAGATATTCCGGCTCCCGTATCAATAATAATTATATCTGCCATCTTTTCAAGTACATGAAATTCATGGAGCATATATGTAATCTGATCCCTGCTAAGTTCTTCCAGTGAATTAATTCCTGAACCGCCTGATATATACTTTATTCCTTCGGGTCCTTCCATCAGTATTTCATCAAGTTTTTTCCCTCTCATAAGCATATCAGACAGATTGTATTTTGGAATTGCTCCTACCATTACTTCTATGTTAGCCAGACCAAAATCTGCATCGAATATGATAACTTTTTTTCCCATTCTACTGAATTGAACTGCAAGATTTAGTGATACACTTGTCTTACCAACTCCACCTTTTCCGCTTGTGACGGTTATAACTCTAGCACTTCTCTCAGTCTTATCATTCTCTATATGCTGTTTTACAATATTTCTCAGATTTTGTGCCTGGTCCATAGTCTAAGCCATCTCCTAATTACTCTCTTCTCCGCCAAGCAATTGTTTTGCAAGTGCCTGTGCATCAATTATCCTTATATCGTCCGGTACTACCTGTCCATAAGTTACGTATGAAAGTGCAGCTCCGGTTTTAAGTTTGATATTCAATATATTACCCAATGTAGATGTCTCATCTAATTTAGTGAATATGAGTTTGAATTTGCCAATTTTCTCATATACATCTACAATATTTAACAGATCTTTATACTTAGTAGCAGCACTAAGTACAAGATATATTTCTTTCATCATGTTCTCAGTCGTAACACTGTCATTAATAAGGTGCTTCATTTCATCGCACTGTTCTTTGTTTTTGTGTGAACGTCCTGCTGTATCAACAAGTACAATGTCATAGTCTTCAAATTCATTGATAGCACTATTCAATTCTTCTAACGTATATACGACTTTTATTGGCACGCCAAGAATGTTTGCATATGTCTTTAACTGTTCTACTGCCGCTATCCTGTACGTATCCGATGTTATCATTGCAACCTTAAGCTTCTTATCAAGTTTAAATGAAGATGCCAGTTTTGCAATGGTAGTAGTCTTTCCAACCCCAGTAGGGCCTACAAAGAAAACCAGTTTAGACTTATTATTGTCTGTATCAATTCTTACTGTTTCTCCAAGTTTTAATATTATTTTTTGATAAATTCCCGGTAGAATTGTATCTATATTGGCATCTTTTTTCAAAGACGACTCTACCTCACTTATAATTTTATTTGCATATTTTTCATCAACTTCATTTTCCAGTAATTGATTATATACCAGCTGGATAAAAGCAAAATTTGGATTCTGTTCTTTTTGATCTGCAATTTTATTTTTATTGTCTTCCTGCTTTTCCGGTTCATTTTTTATCTGACTTGCTAACATTTCTTTTAAGCTGTCAAGTTTTTCTTCTATCGCCGTGGATGATGTTTCTTCTTTTTCATCATTTTTTCCAACAGCAAGATTTATTGCGTTAGTCGGAATCGGCGAAGTTGGAACACGTTCCTCAAGTGCTGCCGTAACTTCAACAATATCTTTTTTAAACAGTCTTTTAAGTCCCTTGTGCTTAATTGTCTTTATATTTAATACTACTGCTTCACTCCCCATCTCTTCTTTTGCCTGTAGTATAGCATCTTTTTCATTTGATGCCTGAAATTTTTTTATAATCATGCTATGCTCACCATCCCAACTGATTTCAATTCAACGTCAGACTCAATTTCGTTATAAGAAACTACTATTAAGTCTTTTATATAATCCTCCGTAAGACGTTTAAAATACATTCTTACAATAGGAGAAGTAATTATTATTGATGCTTTTCCCATATCTTCAAGTTTCTTAACCTGTTCCTTAACAGACGTTATAATCGCCTTTGATTTTTCAGGTTCAAGATTCAGATATACTCCCTGTTCCGTCTGTTTAACAGAATTCATAATCTCCTGCTCTACATTTGGATCCAGTGTAACAACGGTAGTAGATTCGTTTGAAGGGAAATACTTACTTGAAATAGCTCTCTTAAGTCCCTGTCTGACATATTCCGTCAAAACATCAGTATCTTTTGTTACCGCTGCATAGTCTGCCAGTGTCTCACATATCGAAGGAAGATCTCTTATAGAAATGCCTTCATGCAAAAGATTTTGAAGCACCTTTTGTATCTCACCAATTCCAAGCAGTTTTGGAACAAGTTCATCTATAAGCGTCTGGTTATTATCTTTAATATTATTAATAAGATTCTGTACATCCTGACGTGACAGCAGGTCAGCAATATTACTTCTTACTACCTCTGTCAAGTGTGTAGCTATAATAGAAGGCGGATCAACTACCGTATATCCTAAAGTCTCCGCTCTCTCTCTCTGACTTTCGGTAATCCATAATGCAGGCAGATGATACGAAGGCTCAAATGTCGGTATTCCCGTTATCTCTTCCTCAACTATACCAGGGTTCATTGCCATATAATGATCAAACAGAATCTCTCCTTCACTTACCTGGATACCCTTTATTTTTATTATATACTGATTAGGATTCAGCTGTATATTATCTCTTAATCTGATAATAGGAACAACCGCTCCTAACTCAAGCGCTATCTGTCTTCTTATCATTACTACCCTGTCTATCAAATCTCCACCCTGATTAACATCAGCAAGTGGTATAATTCCATATCCAAATTCCAATTCTATAGGATCAACCTGCAACAGTGAAACAACATTTTCCGGCTTCCTTATCTCTTCTGCTTCCTGTTCGGTACTGTCTACTTCAGTTTCAATCTCCTCAATTCCCTGCTGCTTGTTCATTGAAAATCCCAATACAACCGCCAGCGCACCAAATGGTACAAAGATGTATATAGGGAGCGGTGTCGTAATACCTAAAAACATCAATACTCCACCTACACACCACAATACTTTTGGAATACTCATAAGCTGCTTAAATATCATTGCACCAAGATCAGCCTCATCTCTGGTATCCTTTGTAACCAGAATACCCGTAGCCAGTGATATCATCAGCGATGGTAATGCACTTACCAGACCATCTCCAATAGTCAATATAACATACTTATCAAGCGCATCATTTATTCCCATTCCCTGTCTTAATACTCCCATTACAATTCCACCGACAATGTTGATTAATGTAATCAGCAGACCAGCCATGGCATCTCCCTTAACATACTTTACGGCACCGTCCATGGAACCGTAAAACGCTGACTCTGCCTGAATCTTTTCACGTCTTTTTTTAGCTTCTGCATCAGTAATCGCACCTGTATTCAAATCCGCATCAATAGCCATCTGTTTACCCGGCATGGCATCAAGCGTAAATCTTGCCGTTACCTCTGCTACTCTTTCTGAACCCTTATTGATAACCATAAACTGTACAATCAATAATATAATAAATACGATAATACCTATTACTATATCTGAACCACCTACAAATCTTCCAAATGTTTCTACAACTTTTCCGGGATCTCCGGTTCTGAGTATCAATTTTGTAGATGATATATTCAATGATATTCTAAAAAGTGTAGTCAAAAGCAAAATCGTCGGAAATGATGACATGTCCATGGATTCTTTTGAAAACAATGCATTAAATAACACAACCAATGCTACAAACATATTAAATGCCAACAACACATCCAGCATCGAAGAAGGTACTGAGATAATCATAAATACTATTGCTGCTAACAGATATATACCAACAAACAAGTCTGATTTCTTCATGATTTTCTGTACTTCCTTTCTCTAATCTATCGTCCTTCACCCTTAATATTATATACGAATGCGAGCACTTCGGCAACCGCCTGATACAATTCCTCTGGTATTTCTCTCCCTATTTCGACATTAGCATATAATGCTCTTGCGAGTGGCTTATTTTCAACAATCTCTACATTAGCCTCTCTGGCTTTTTCTTTTATCCTCTGAGCAACATAATCCGCACCTTTTGCAACAACTACCGGTGCCGGTGCTACACTCAGATCATATTTTAATGCAACAGCAAAATGTGTCGGGTTTGTAATTACAACATCTGCATTGGGTACGCTTTGCATCATTCTGCTCATTGATGCCTTTTGCATAACACGTCTCTGCTGTGCTTTTACCTGCGGATCTCCCTCAGAATTCTTCATTTCGTCTTTTACTTCCTGCTTAGTCATCTTCATATCTTCATGAAACTTATGTTTCGACCAGAAAAAATCCGCAATCCCTATAAAAATATATATACCACAAATTTTAATAGCCAGCGTAAGTGCCAGATCACCTATCGTTGACAATGCTGTTATCAATGGAACATCATACCATCTGAACCAATAATATAACTTATCTTTAACTGTTCCATATACTACATAACTGCTTATCAGAACAAGCCCTAACGACTTAACCAGATTCATTATTGACTGTGATGAGAACATTCTCTTAAATCCGCTGACAGGATTAAGCTTACTGAACTTTGGCTGCATAGGTTTAAATGTTACCTTCCATTTAACCTGTAATACCTCCCCCACAATCGTCAACACAAATCCTACTAAAAAAATAGGCCACACCAATTTAATTGATGCAATAACCATGTCTATTAACAGACTTTTTAATGCATTTAACGATATTTCGTTATGATAAGGATTAGCATAAGTTGGTATCATTCTGTATACCGTCGCATAGATTTCAATTAATCCATAGCCTATTCTGCCTATTATTGCTTTTAGCAGGTAAAATGTTACGAGCAAAACAACAGCAGTAACTAAGTCTTTACTCTTTGCTACATTACCTTCATTTCTTGCATCATCTAACTTTTTTGCTGTAGGCTCTTCGGTTTTTTCTCCACCTTCACCTTCTTTTGCAAAAAATTGAAGATTTATCTTATATTGTCTCTCAACAATTATCATATCACACCATGTTCCTCATAATCGTTTCAACATATTTCTGCATCGTTTCTGATATAAATCCGGATATTACCGGCATAAGCCGTACTGTCACAAACATAATAAACATTCCTGTCATCAGTTTGATTTGAATTCCCACGGCGAACATATTCATCTGAGGTGCTACTTTTGCCATAATACCTAATACACAGTTCATAATTAACATGGCTGAAAACACAGGTAATGCAATTCTAAATCCGATAATAAAATAATCTGACATAAATCCGATTACTGTTTCATTTAGTTTCTGTGTCAGTTTTATCCCACCAACCGGTATTAATGAAAAAGACTCCGTAATTGCATTAATCAGGTATATATGCATATTTGATGCCATCATAAGCATCATAACAAAATACATATACATTGTACCTGTAATACTACTCTGAGTCCTTGTTGTCGGATCAAACTGCTGTGCCATTGCAAGTCCGATATCCATATCTATCAGTCTTCCGGCAAAGTTAATAACCATTGTGCATATAAATGCCGAAAAACCAATAAGTAATCCTGCCATGCTTTCCTTAACAATCAATGTTGCATATCCTAATACCGTATTGTAACCTAACTGCTGTGCGGGAAGTACTTCATACAAAATTACCGTTAAAAAAAATGATAAGCCTAACTTTATCTTCATAGGAACACCCGTCTGTGAAAAAAAGGGTGCAACAGATATGAACGACGCTATTCTGACCAATATAAGCAAAAACCACTCCATACCTTTTATCGATAAATTCACGTCTATCATCTTATATATCCCTCAAAATTCCATAAATTCTGCATTAAAGTAACGATGCTGTTCAAAATAAAATTACCAAATACTAATATTCCTACAAATATCCCAAACAATTTTGGAATAAATGTAAGCGTCTGTTCCTGTATCGATGTAACAGTCTGAAATATGCTGACAATCAAACCTATCAACAACGATAAAATCAATAACGGACCCGATGTAATGATAATCGTCCATAATGTTTCACTTGTTATATTAAGAACTGCCTCTGTAGTCATTCTTTTATCCCTTCATGCTATGTTACAAATGTCTTTACCAGATTGATTATGATAAGATTCCATCCATCTGCCAATACAAACAATAATATCTTAAACGGCATGGAAATCGTCGTTGGCGGCAGCATCATCATACCCATGGACATCAATGTCGAAGCAACAACCATATCAATTACAATAAATGGTACATATATTAAGAAACCTATCCAGAAAGATATACGAAGCTCACTTAATATAAATGCAGGTATCAATACTTCAGTTGGAACTTCATCTCTCGATGCAATACTGTCTATCTTTGCAACAGAAGCCATGGCATCTAAATCTTCATCTTTTACATTTTTAAGCATAAATCCTCTGATTGGCTTAAGACCCGCATCAAAAGCCTGCTCTGTCGTAATCTCGCCCTTTGAATATGGCTGTATGGCATCCACATTGATTTGATTAAATACCGGAGCCATGATAAAAAATGTTAAAAACAAAGATATACCAACCAATACCTGATTTGGCGGTGCCGTCTGCGTAGCAAGTGCTGAACGCGTAAAATGCATTACAATCAATATTCTTGTAAATGAAGTCAGCATAATAAGCAAAGACGGACACAATGAAATCAATGTCAATACGATTAATATCTGCAATGCACCCGTAAGACTTGTATCACCGTCTCCCGACGTAATCCTGATACCAAGCAGATCTTTCGCATCGCTATCAGTATCCGCCGTTATAGATGCATTATCATCCAAAGTTGACATAGTAGCTTTAACTGGCAGAACATTCTGAAACAGTAAGGTCAATATAAGCAGACACAATACAATGATTTGTTTTTTATTTTTTTTCTTTCTGTCCATCATCATTATCTTCCTTATTTTTCATCTTCTCAAACATTTCACTAAACGTTCTGACATCCATATCCGGAAGCATAGATTTTTTATCTTCTGTCTCCGGAAGCACTATACCTTCTTTATCAACTTTACAAACCATGGTTACATTGTCTTTGCATATTGCAACAGCAACATATTCTTCGCCAATACGTATCAGCTGTATATATTTATTATTAGTTAATCTGTAGGTTTCTATTAAATCAAAATTATGTCCTTTCATCGTCTGCTTTTGATAATTTCCTACAAACCTGGTCGTAAGATAAGTCATCAACAATACAAACGCAAACATAACCAATGCTGCAACTAATTTAATTACCTCATCCAATTCTTACTAACCTACTGCTTTCTTCACAGCTTCTATAACTCTGTCAGCCTGGAAAGGTTTTACAATAAAATCTTTCGCTCCTGACTGTATTGACTCTATAACCATTGCCTGCTGTCCCATAGCTGAGCACATGATAACAGCGGCTCCCGGATCCATTTCCTTTATTTTTTTAAGAGCCTGTATTCCATCCATCTCCGGCATTGTAATATCCATCATTACTAAATCAGGCTTTACTTCACTGTATTTTTCTACAGCCTTTGCTCCGTTTTCAGCTTCTCCTGCGATATTATATCCATTTTTTGTAAGGATATCCTTAATCATCATTCTCATAAACGCTGCATCATCACATATTAAAATATTCTTTGCCATTTTTCTTCTCTCCCATCATGAAGTTTATTTTATTATTTCTGTAATTCGTACACCAAAGCTCTCCTCGATAACAACTACCTCTCCTTTGGCTACAAATTTTCCATTAACTAACACATCTACCGGTTCACCAGCTATCTTGTCCAATTCTATAATTGTTCCAGGTGAAAATTCTAAAATTTCCTGAATCGACTTATTGGTTCTACCCAGTTCCACAGTTACATTAAGAGGAACATCCATAATAAGATTAATGTTCTCTTTCTGCGACACCCCACTTATATCACCCGTAAATGCCTGAAACTGTGCAGGTTGTACATTAACCTCCTGTACCTGTGGCATTCCGGGATACGGCATTCCGGGATACGGCATTCCAGGATACGGCATTCCGGGATACGGCATTCCAGGGTACGGCATTCCCTGTGGCTGCTGTTCCGGTATCGGCTGTGGTACCGGCTGTGGTACCGGCTGTGGTACCGGCTGCGGCGCCGGCTGTGGTTCCGGCTGTGCTGCCGGTTGTGGTTCCGGCTGTGCTGCGTCAGATAAACCATTTCCCGTAACAGAATTACATAACATTTTTGCAAAGTCTATAGGAAACAATTGCATCATTTCGCTGTTAACCAAATCCCCAATTGTCATCTGAAATGAGTTTTTTACAAAACGTTCTTTCAGGAAATTTGCAATATCTTCTTCTGCTAAGTAATCATTCAAATCTATAAGACTTGCCGTAGGCGGACTGATATCTATCTTCATATTTAACATTGAAGAAAGTGATGTTGAAGCTGATCCCATCATCTGGTTCATAGCCTCACATATAGCACTTAAGTGCAATTCACCTAATTCTCCTTCAATATTTGTTCCATCGCCACCCATCATCAGATCGGCAATTACCTTAACATCTTTTTCCTTAAGTATTAATATATTATTGCCATCAAGACCTTCTCTATATTGTATCTGAAGGAATACACAAGGTCTGTCATAGCTTGATACCAAATCATTCCATTCTGCTAATGAAACAACAGGCACACTTATATCTACCTTCTGATTTACTAATGATGACAGCGTCGTTGCTGCCGTTCCCATGCTTATATTAGATATCTCTCCAATGGTATCTTTTTCAAAATCCGTAAGCTCTGAACCACTACTTTCAACACTTTGTGTCGTTTCCGGCTCTTCAGAAGGAGAGTCATCATTGCTGATTCCATTCAGCAAAGCATTTATTTCTTCTTGAGAAAGCATTCCATCCATTTTGCTTACTCCTCTCTAATTATTGATGTAACACGTACAGCATAATTATCTGATGCTGCACCGGGAAGAGCCTTAAACTTTTTGATATTTCCAACATATATCTCAAGTTCATCTTCAATTCCCGAATTAAGTTTAATTATATCACCTCGCTGTAAGTTCATGAAGTCATTTACTGAAATCGAGCTTACACCAAGCACTGCCTTCATTGGCACGGAAGCTTTTGAAATAAGATATTCAATGTCTTCGCCATAATACTTTTCATCTACTTCCTGCATTGTCGAATACCAATACTTAGTATTCAATTTATCCATAACTTCTTCCAAGGTAAGATACGGAAGACAGACATTCATCAATCCTTCCACATCTCCTATCCTCAGATTCAAAGTTACAATCGCTATCATCTCCGTCGGAGATACAATCTGAGCAAACTGAGAATTTGTCTCAATTCTTTCAAGTCGTGGTTCCAATTCAACTACGTTTTGCCAAGGTTCTCTCAACAAATCAACACATATGGATAATATTCTTTCAATAATGGTAACCTCGATCTCCGTAAAATCTCTCTTCTTTTCTATTGTCATTCCCGAACCGCCAAGTAATCTGTCTATAATTGCATAGCCAAGATTTGAAGCAAGTTCAACAATTATATTACCTACTAAAGGTCTGAAATTCACTATTCCCAACAAAACCGGATTTGACAATGCATTCGAGAATTCCGAATACGCCACCGCTTCTGAGTTTACTACTTCTACCTGTACATTTTTTCTTAAATATGCCGGTAAATTCGTATACAGTAAACGTCCATAGTGTTCAAATATAATTTCCAAGGTACGGAGATGCTCTTTTGAAAATTTTGCCGGTCTTGAAAAGTCATAATTCTTTATTTGTTGTGTGTCAGCATCTTTATATTCATCAGCATCAAGTTCTCCTGAACTCAACGCATTTAAAAGGCTGTCAATCTCTTCCTGGGATAATACTTCACCCACGTATCTTCACCTCCCGCATAATCAAGTAAAATTTACTGAATAGTTGTACTGCTGAAGATTACCCCTACTATGAATTTAGAATCATACATTTCCTGAAGATTTACTAATATTTCCTCTCTGATTGTATCAGGAGAAGACTGTAATTCATCAGCTGTATACTTCTGCACTACATCCTGAACCTGCTGTGTAATGTCACCTGTATATTCCTGTAATGTAGCTGACAATTTTTCATAGTCTTTGTCAGTTTTATTAATCTTAAGCTGTGGATAAATAACTGCATAATGTTCTTTTCCATCAGCTCCTGATTTCAACTTAATCGTAAGCTTAACATCCGGATTATATGTCTCCGTATCATTAAGCGCAAGCTCAGTCTCTTCTTCATCCAGTTCTTTTTCAATATCAATAGCCTGAGCCACTTTTGAAATAACAGCATTTGAACTGTTTGTTGAAGGTATAACTACAATCGCCATAATCGCCGTTAATATTGTATTGGTCAATACAAGAACAAGCGTTATGATACTTAAAATGCTTTTTTTCATATTATTTTACACCTGCTTCCCTAAATAAGTATAACTAGTAATTGCTTATTTCATTGAATATTTTTATCTCAACACGTCTGTTCTGTGCTCTTCCCTCAGCCGTATCATTAGACGCTATCGGATCATTTTCCCCTCTTCCAGAAGCCTTCATTCTGCTTATATCCATTCCCTTTTTACTCACAAGATACATCAGTACTGTCTTAGCTCTTGCACTTGACAAATCCCAGTTATCATCATACTTAGGATCATCAATCAATGGAACACTATCTGTATATCCTGTTATCTCTACCATATTACCTTTGTAATTATTAAGTATATCTCCTATCTTATCTACCAGTAACATTGCATCATCTCTGATACTTGCCTTTGCAGAATCAAACAATAATGCACCATTTAATGTTATCTGCACATATTGTGAGGTGAAATCAATGTCTATCGAACCTGCAACATTCTGCTTTGCAGCTTCACTTTCAATCTGTTCTGCCATCTTTTCAGATTCTTCAAGACCTTCTTTCTGAATCTGCTCTAATACTGTATCACCTTCACTACTACCTTCATCCTTGCTTATCTCATCACTGTTACCTTCATTATTCAGTCCAAGGTCTTCATAATAATCATCTAACTGATTCAAATCAGCAACCCCGGTAGAAATCAATGTTCCTTCTATAACAGAAGCCGAACCACCTTCCATAATCCCAAAGCTGGCAGACAACGAAGCAACCAGCTCTTCAAATTTTTCCTGATCGACTGTTGACATGGCAAACAATAAAACGAAGAAGCATAACAACAAGTTCATCAAATCACTAAAAGTAGCCATCCATGCCGGTGAACCTGCCGGTGGATCTTCCTGTTTTCTTTTAGCCATTATTACTCACCTCCAGCTCCAGCTGCAGCTACTCCATCACCTTCATCATTCAATGAGTTTCTATTATCAGGCGACAGGAATGCTTTTAACTTCTCTTCAATTACTCTAGGGTTCTCACCTGCCTGTATTGACAAAAGGCCCTCTATCATAACCTGCTTAAGCATTATTTCCATTCCATTGTTATATTTTAATTTTCCTGAAATAGGAGCACATATCCAGTTTGCAATTAACGAACCGTATAATGTCGTAATCAACGCAACCGCCATGTTCGGTCCAACCGCTGCAATATCCTCCAGATTTCTTAACATATTAATCAATCCGATCAGGGTACCAATCATACCCCATGCAGGTCCCATGGCTGCAAGTGTGTCATAAAATCCAATTACTTTTTTATGACGCTCTTCAGTACATACCATATCATTTTCCATGATTGACCTTACCATCTCAGGATCTGTACCGTCTACTATAAGTAATATCCCTTTTTTCATAAACTCATCTTCAAGGTTATTTGCTGCTTCCTCCAAAGCAAGCAATCCTTCTTTTCTGGCAACATTAGATAATTCTATAATCGTCTTAATAGTACCTGCGTCATCATTCTTCGGCATCTTGAATGCTTTCTTAGCTGCTTTAATGGATGCTAAGAAATCCGGAATACTATATTGTGCAAGCACACAACATACTGCACCACCTATTGTAATCAACGCCGACTGCATATCAATAAAGTTCTTAATCAGCGCAAATCCGCCATCTCCTGATGCTATTCCATATATTACCATGATAAAGCATACAACCATACCAATAATTGTAGCCAAATCCATACTGTACCCACCACCTATATCTTTTGAATTAGTTATAAAACTGTCTCTAATATTCTACCACATTTTCGTCAATAACACCAACATTTTTATAATTTTTTTGTCAAAAAATTTTTTTTTTTTATTTTCACTAATTAGAGCTTTTTATTATCGGCTGCTGCATAATTTTTCGTTTATATTCTATTATTTTTTCTACTATTTCTTTTGTATTTTCTTTAACTATTACTTTAGTGCCGGTTGTAAATGTAACGACTGTATCTGGATTTTCTTCAATAAATTCAATCAAGTCCGAATTTATTGTAAATGTTTTTCCATTCAATCTGGTAACCTGTATCATAATTCACCTTCCCTGTCTATAATAAGTAACAAGGTGTGACTAATGCCACACCTTATTATACATACTGCCATCATATAGCAAATATCATTTTTTATCTCTTAAGACTTAACAACTCTTCAATCATTGTATCTGATGTCGTAACAACTCTTGAATTTGCCTGGAAACCTCTCTGGGTAACAATCATTTTTGTAAATTCCTGTGCCAGATCTACATTTGACATTTCAAGAACACCACTTGTTATCGAACCACCCGACACATCTACTGTCTCGCCGATTCCGTCAAATGCTCCGGAGTTAATGGTTGCTCCGTACATATTATCACCCATTTTTTCCAAACCTGCAGGGTTCGCAAAATTTGCTACCGCTATCTGTCCTATGATTGCATTTGCACCATTACTGTACGCAGCTACCAATTCACCCTTATCCGATACACCAACGCTTGTCATAGTTCCGACTTTTTTACCACCTGATATCTGCCATGCCTGAAGTTTGTCCGTACCCGTACCGATAACAAGCGAGCCTACTTTATCTCCTGCACTATTATCAATTCCCTTTGCCGGTTCAATATCCGTTGCAGTTCCAAACTGTGTAAGGCTGCTACAGTCAACTACAATCTTTCTTGTATCTCCAACATTAAAAGGAGCTGTAGTCTGTGTAGGATTTTCTTTTAAATATTGGTCAACATCATCCTGTGTATAAGTAAATCCTAATGCATCTGTTTTTCCTGTTCCTGTACCGGCATCAGTAATCTCAAGTTCAAATGCTGATGGCGAACCTGTAAGTATTTTACCTGTAACAGCATCAAATGTTAATGTTCCTGCCATATTAACATTTAAATCTGATATAAGTTTACTTCCTGAGTATACACCTGCTGCCGCAATATTATATATCGGATTACCGGATGCGTCAGTAACCGGAACAGGTGGTGTACTTGTATCGTAATCTCTTGAAAATCTTACCTGTACATCATACTCGTTTCCAAGATTATCATATACTGAAAGGTTAGCTGTTACATAAAGACCCTGTCCAAAGTTCTTATCTGATTTATTTAAATTTCCTGAAAGTGTAGCGGATTTTGTTCCCTCAGGTGCTGCATACGTAAACTTTTCTGAATATACCTCCAACGGTCTTACTCTGTCAGTCTGAAGCGCCTTACCCGGTTCCTCTGCCACATATCCCATTACATATGCACCGGAATCTGTAACTAAATATCCTGCTTCATCAGCTGAAAAGTTTCCTGCTTTTGTAAAATATGTAGAACCTTTACTCTGAACTACAAAAAAGCTGTCTCCATTAATCGCTAAGTCAAACGGTCTGTTTGTATTCTCAAATCCGCCCGGATTTGTAATGTCGACACTTATTCCACTTGTAGAAGCACCAAGACCAATCTGTTTTGCATTTGTACCCCCTGCCCCTGTATCCTCATTAGGACCGGTTGCACTCTTTGTTGTCTGATAGAAGAGTTCACTAAATGTAACTCTTGATGCTTTAAATCCTACTGTGTTTACGTTTGAAATATTATTACCAATTACATCCATAGCATTCTGCTGTGACTTTAAACCTGTAACTGCTGAGTATAATGATCTTACCATAATTCATTGACCTCCTTAAATCCAGCCGTCTTATCCCATCTGTCGTTCAGGGATTATCACTTCCATTCAGGTCCGGTGATTATATTATAACGGCTCCGTCTATATTTGTATAAACCTGTTCATTTGTTTCTCTCTGATTCATAGCCGTGATAACTGTGCTTTTCTTTACATTTATTATAAACGCCATATTATCCATAAGTACCAGAGATTCATTAATTCCTTTTTGCTGTGCTTTTTTTGTTCCCTCTTCTAAACGTCTTAACTGCTCATCCGTGAGACTTATATTGCGGTCTGACAATCTCGCTCCCGCATGTTTTGAAAACTTTAGTCTTTCTGTATCTGCGGCTTTTTCTTTGTTTTTCAAAACATCTTCAAATTTTACTGATGACTGAGATGATGCAGAAGACACTTCGTTTTTGTCGTTATTCAAATATCTGTGTGTTACCTGCTCTATTGAGGTAAACCCATTTCCAATATTCATACGCTCATCTCCTATATCTGCTACATTATATAGCTGTCGTCTACCACATATTTTAAATCCTCATAAGAATACATCTTATCATTAACAGACAACTGAGCCTTTCCATCTACTATTTCAACATAATTTACTTTGCCTGCAACTTCACTCTCTGATTTTCCCTCAGATGCTCCCGGAGTAATCACTACATTCTTTCCTACAAGATTGAATGCATTCTGATTAGTAAGTGACTGCTCAACATTTGTCATAGCTTCCAATGCTGAAAACTGAGCCAGCTGACTTACATATTCAGTATTATCTGTCGGTTCCAACGGATCCTGATTCTGCATCTGTGCAGTAAGCAATGTTAAAAATGCCTGCTTGTCAAGATTGCTTCCTGAACTTTTTGCATATGTAGGTGTAGAATCCGCTACAACTTTACCATTTACAATATCTGCCGTAACCATATCTTTCCTCCTTTACGCTGTATAACTTACCGTGCTTCCCTGTTTTTCCCTCATCGCTTCTTCTAAAAGTTCTTCCTTTATGCTCTTTAATTCATTTTCATTAAGCACTGTACTTTCCTGCGATGAATTAAAACGTCTTTTGTTCTGTCTCTGGTTTCCTGATGAGTCATTATTTCCCATTCCCTGTTCAAACGCATGGCTTGCAACTGTCACCTCAACATCTTCAACTTTGATTTCCTGCTTGTTAAGGTTCTCTTTTAATACAGCTACCTGACTCTCCAAAGCATTTTTTACTGCTTCGTTCTGTGCCGTAATCTGTGCCGTAACAACACCATTCTTTGCAACAACGTGAATGTTTAATTTGCCAAGATTCTCAGGTTCTAACTGCATTTCCATTGATGATAATCCGTCAGCTGACATAACCTTTACATTATCCATTACCTGTTCCATAATTCTTGATGTAAATGATAATCTTTCATTTTCCGTAACAGGCCGGCCTGTCAAAGCTGCATCAACATGTTCTGTAAGATTTGCAGTAACATTTTTAAAATCAAATAAAGGTTCGTTACTCTTTTGCTGCTTCATTCCGGATTCGTTTGGGATTTTTATACGATTAGCTGTATTGAGATTATCGGTTGTTTTAATTTCTACGTCTTTTTGCAATTTATTAATAATCTCTTTTGCACGGCCATCATTGTAATCCTTTACAATGTCATCATTAGTCTTCACTTCTGTTTTTCTGAAACTTTCCGGGTAATTCTTTACAATTACATCATCAGTGTTCTTGCCACTCTTATGTTCTGTCTCTGGTTGTTCAGTCTGATTATCTCTCCTGTTTTTTCCGGTATATAAATTCTCTGCATCTGTACTTACTTCCGCACCCGCATTTGCGTTTACGATAGCTGAATCCTCAACATATTCCGTGGTCTGAACAATTACATTTTCATTATTCTCATCTTTCATGTATATCTGCTCTTCATTTTTAGGTGATACATTACCTGCACCCGGATTTTCGATATGCGTTTCGTTACTATCGGAATATTTGATATCCTGTGTACTACCATGAAGTACTAAGATATCCGTATCGGTTTTATCATCCGCAATGACTGTATCAACATTTTTTATACCGGTATCTTCATCCTCACGAATAACCTGGCTGCCTTCAACTTTAGTACTGATTTCCTTCTGCGTGGCTTTTCCAGGCATCTGCTCATTTTCCGGCTTGCTGTAAACTTTTTTATTATCCTGTTCTTCACCGCCTGTTAATTGAGCAGCATTGTTAATCTTTTGTTCCGTCGTATTGTCATCTGTTATATCGGTCATTTTTGTCTCTTCCGTTACCGTCTTGTTTTGTTTTTGTACATTTGGTTCATAAATAACCGGTTCGCTCTCAAACACCGTATCCACTGTATTCGGAACTTCCTGTTGCATTTCTACCTGCATTGCCATATCAAACTCTCTGAGCAAATCGCCGACATTTTCAGCAGGTACTCCATAATCATCAGAAAATTCTTTCACAAGGTCGCTTATTAATGTGTTAATCTCTGTAAATTGTCCGTATGCTTCCTGATTTACTAAAAGTTCTGACGAATCTTCTATCTGATTTATATTCATAACTAATTTTATAACATTAGCTTCTTTTAACAAATCAGATTTTGTCATGTTCAAATCAGCCAGACTGCTTACAACATCAGCTTCCGTACATTTAAGTACTTCTTTTACTTCTTCAGTGATTGATACTTCAAGTTCTTTAACGGCATATGATGTATTAACAATATTTCCCTGACAGATGAATTGGGATTCATCTACCTTTTTTTCAGCATTTTTGTTCTTATTAAACATCTCTTTCACATTGTCTTTTACAATACTGCCTGTATTTGAACTATCATTCGTCTTTTCCGGATTTTTGCTGTTACCACCTTGTAAAAAAGATTCAAATCCTGATTTTATATTGTCTTTTGCAGCCGATTCAGCATTTGCCGGTGTCCCCGCCTTTCCTGTCTGTTCAAAATTTTGAACACCTAATTGCATAACTACCATATGGTTCCTCCTTTCCACATAATATTTATATCATTACCTTATGGTAACAATAGCTTTGTAAGTTTTGCAGCATATACCGGATCCGTCTTAGATATTTCATCCATTATTACACTGCTCTTTGATGAATTCATGGAATTAAGGAGTTTTACTACTAAATCCATGTCCCCTGTCATCTCACAAAATACAGCTGCTGCCTGTTTCGGATCCATTGAACTGTATAATGCAGCTCTTGTTTTGTACGTCTCATCATATGAGTACTTTTCTATCGCTTCTCTATATAATTCTTCCGCCGTATCCGGCTCAATCTCCTGATAATATTTTACATAATTCTCATAATCAATCGCGCTGTCTCCAAACACAACCTCATCATAATATGCTTGTTTTTCAGCTTCAAATGCTGCCTGTCTTTCCTCAAATGTTTTTAATCTGGCGTTCTCAGCCTGTAATTCAGCAATCAGCTCATCTTTGGTAGTATCATCTTCCTGATATACTGCAAGCTGAGCCTCAAGCTGCTTAATATATTCAACGGCATCTGCCATATTTTTATAATGATAATCACTATCTTCGTCTTCTTTATATGTCTCTGGTAAAATTTTATTGAGCACCGGAACATCCTTTAAAATAGGAGTCATGAAATTACTTCCAAATCCTCCAATATCAGTCTTTACTATAACTGCAAATATTCCCAGCCATATCAATACAATCAATATAGTAATTATCGCAGAAGCAACCTTACTCTTTGGTTCTTCTTCAACCTCATATCCGGGAGTTGTGACCTCCGTCAGCACCTCTTCTTTATCTTTTTTTGCCATTAATTTCCACCTGCATCCTGATTATTATATTGAAAACTCACTACCTCATCAACTTCTTTCATCTCTTGTTCAGATGTTTCTCTTAAAAATTCAGCAAAAGCTTTTTCGCGAAGCTTTTCATGAGTTTTCCTGTCTACCATCACTTCATTAAGTTTTGCCTTTGCCCTGTCAACTCTTTTTTCAGCTCTCTTTATAACGATTTTCTGAGCTTCGGCTTCTTCTTTTTTGTATGCGATAGCATCATTAACTGCCTTCATTTCCAAAATGTTCAGTATACCGGAGCTGTTTTCTCTCAGCTTGTCTTCATATTTTTGTATATCGGCATAAATGCAATCCAGCTTAACTATTTCAGACTGCAAATCAGCCATTGCAATACTGTACTCTGACTTTGCCTGAGTCTCTAATTTGTACTTTATATCCAGTATACTTTGCATTTTGTATACAAATTTTGCCATATTTTCACCGATTTATTTCCTGTTATCACATTTCAAAGATTCCTTCTAACATATCTACTACTTCAATAAATGAATATTTCTCATCTGTCCCCTGCATAAGGAACGCATTAACTTCATCTATCTTTTCTATTGCATAATCAATATTTTTATTGGAACCTGCCTTATAAGCACCTATGTTTATTAAATCTTCTGCCTCATTATATGTAGCTAAAACACTCTTTAACTTTGACGCAGCCTTTTTATGGTTCTTATCAGCAATAGCACTCATTACTCTGGATATACTCTGCAATATGTCTATCGCCGGATAATGATTCTTATGTCCAAGTTTTCGCGATAAAATTATATGTCCGTCTAATATACCTCTCGCAGTATCAGTAATCGGTTCATTAAAATCGTCTCCATCTACCAATACAGTATACAACCCGGTAATAGATCCAACTGATGCATTACCAGAACGCTCAAGGAGTTTCGGCATTTCACTGTAAACACTCGGCGGATATCCTCTTGTAACCGGAGGTTCTCCTGAAGCAAGTCCTATTTCTCTTTGTGCCATTGCAAAACGTGTCAGAGAATCCATCATCAACAGTACGTCTTTTCCCTGATCTCTAAAATACTCTGCAATAGCCGTTGCGGTCTGTGCTGCTTTTTTTCTTATCAAAGCAGGCTTGTCAGAAGTAGCAACAACAACTATACTTCTCTTCATACCCTCTTCGCCTAAATCCCTTTCAATAAATTCTCTTACTTCCCTTCCACGTTCTCCAATAAGTGCAATCACATTTATATCAGCTTTTGTGTTTCTTGCAAACATTCCAAGAAGTGTACTCTTACCAACACCACTTCCTGCAAATATTCCAATTCTCTGACCTTTTCCCACTGTAATAAGACCATCTACAGCCTTAACTCCAAGCGGTAACACCTCATCTATAATTTTTCTTGATAATGGATCCGGCGGCTTCGCCTCCACAGAATACCTCTTAGAAGATTTTATATCTACTTCTTCATCTATCGGTCTGCCAAGTCCGTCAAGTGTATAACCGAGCAGTTCATCTCCAACTTTTACTTTCAATGCATGTCCCGTATTTTCCACACGACTTCCCGGTCCAATTCCATCTATACTGTCATATGGCATCAATAAAACTCTTTTATCCCTGAATCCTACCACTTCAGACATAACCCACATTGATGAATCTTCTTTTGATACAATTCTGCATACATCACCTAAATTAGCATCCGGTCCCATTGATTCAATCGTCAGTCCGACTATCTTAACAACCTTCCCAAGACACTTAATATATGATTTGTCCATAAGACGCATATATTTTTCAACATCTACTACACCCATCTGTTTCTCCTAATCATTATTCCGTCATGCATGCCAGTATTTTTATACTTTCAACCAGGTTTTCCAATTGAATATCCAAACTGCAGTCATATATTCCGCTATCTGTTTCTATCATGCATTGTCCTTTTTTAAATGTCGGATCTTCTATTATTTCAATCTGCATTTTTCCATGTATGGACTGTCTTAATTTTTCCTTGTTATCTAAAACAAATTTATAATCTGTGGTCGATACTCTTATTAATAAATCCGAACTGAATTCATTCTTTGCAATTACATCTTCAACCAACTTGAATACTAAATCTTTTTTATCTTCTGCCAATACATGAGTAACCTTAGTAAATACATCTAATATCGTAGAAACCAGTTCCCCTTCCATTGTCTTAAGTCTGGCTTCATATTCAGAATTTAATCTCTCTTTTTCCTCTGCAAGGAGCTTTGTCTGTTTTTCTATCTCCTTTGCAGCCTGAACTTTCCCATCCTGATAACCTGCATTTCTACCCTCTGCCGAAGCTGCCTGTCTTATGCTTTCACATTCCTGTCTTGCCTGTTCTATTATAGCCTCAGCATCACTCTGTGCTAATGCTATAATTTCATCAGCTCTGGCATTTGCAGCCTCATTTTCTTTTATTATGTTACTTTCGTCATCAAGAAGCATTTCTACCGACTCAGCATCTATTCCCTCAATAAACTCCCCATCCTGTTCCTGAATATTTTGCTCCATCTCCATTTTTTTTTGAATCTGGGCTATTTTTTCGGTAATTAACGCATTGTAATCTATTACCTTTTTTTCGTTACTATCACATTTAATATTAATCGATTTTAATAAATTAGACAATTATCTCGTCACCTCCGCCACGAGCTATAACAATCTCGCCAGAGTCTTCTAACTTACGGATGATGTTAACAATCTTCTGCTGTGCCTCTTCAACATCCTTCATACGTACAGGACCCATAAAATCCATATCTTCCCTTATCATTGCAGCAAGACGCTTTGAAAGGTTTTTAAAGATAATATTCTGAACTTCTTCCGTAGTTCCCTTAAGCGCAAGACCAAGATCGCTGTTATCAACTTCACGAAGCACTCTCTGTACAGTCTTATCATCAAGTGCAAGGATATCTTCAAATACAAACATTTTATGCTTGATTTCATCTGCAAGTTCTGGCTCTTCAATTTCAAGGCTTTCCATAATGTGTTTTTCTGTACCTCTGTCAACAGAATTCAAAATCTCTACGATTGAATCCACACCACCGACAATTGTGTAATCCTGATTTACAAGAGATGATAACTTTCTCTCCAACACTTCTTCAACTTCTTTTATAACATCCGGCGATGTTCTATCCATCTGTGCAATACGCTTAGATACATCAGCCTGTTTATCAAGCGACAAAGATGATATAATCTGTGCCGCCTGAGCTGACGGAAGATATGCCAGAATCAAAGCTATCGTCTGTGGATGCTCATCCTGAATAAAGTTAAGAATCTGGGATGCATCTGTTTTTCTTATAAATTCAAAAGGACGTACCTGTAATGACGCGGTAAGCTTATTGATAACATTTTGAGCCTCAGAAGCTCCCAAAGCTTTCTCCAAGAGTTCTTTTGCATATGAAATACCACCTTCGGCAATATACTGCTGTGCAAGGCAAACCTGATAAAACTCTTCAAGTACTTCTTCTTTTAACTGTGGAGTAACACTTCTTGTGTTCGCTATCTCAAGCGTCAATTCCTCTATCTCTTCTTCTTTTAAGTGTTTAAATATCTTTGCTGATTTTTCAGGGCCAAGTGCAATCAGCAGTATCGCTGCCTTTTGCACTCCCATCATTTCACTTGTACCGCTTTTTGCCATCTTAATACCGTCCCTTTCCCAAAACTCTCAGACCATCCTAGCCCCAGTCGTCATTAAGCCAGTTACGCAGCAGCAATGCTGTTGCTTCCGGATTCTCATCAACAAACCTCTCAATAGCTTTTCTGGTCTCAGATTTATCATTCAAATCAATATCTTCAACAGTTTCCTGTGCCTCTTTTGTAGTAGCAAGTAATTCTTCCACTGACAATTCCGGCTCCTGCTCTACAATCTCTACCGGTCTTGTACTTCTGTATACTACAATCGCAAGTAACAGTAATATAATACCTGCAAGAATATATGGTATATAATCAGCAAATGTCTTTACATTATCTACCGAATCAACAAATTGTGGAACCTGATATCCGACAATGGTAATATTGTCTTTATCAAATCCGGTCGCATCTGACACAAGATTATATATATTATCAGGAATTTCGATTTCAACATTGTCTGCATTTGCTGACTTGAATTCCTCCCATGTAGTACCGTCAAGTAATCCCGCTTTTTTTACTACATCTTCTTCGTAAATGTTATAAGAACTAACTACAATCGATACCCTCGATTTTGTATAATCAATTTTTCCTCTTTCATTTGTCGTGTTTGACACTATCTGGTTAACTGCATACTCATATTTTTTCAACGAATATGTGCTGGTCGAACTTGAAGAATCCTGAAGCTCATATGTTATATCTTCATCATTTGTATCCGTTCCCGGGATTCCTCCTGATGCCGTACCGCCTGTCTCATCTACTTCATACGATGACGTATACGGCCCCTGCTCCCTGTCACCTGTATTATATGTAACCTCCGTTGAACTTACCGTATCAAAATTCATGTCCAGATAAGGTGATACTTCAACAGTCTGATATAACTCAGCCGCATCAAATAATTTCTTTATATTTGATGTTACAATATCCATTGCTGCCTGGCGCATCTCACTCTTAGATGTACCTGAATAGTCGTCCGCATCATAATCCGTTCCACGGAACAACATATTTCCATTCGAATCTATAATAGTAACATTGCTGGTAGAATCATTTCCTACAGCAGTTGCAACCCACTGTGCTATATTTTCTGCTTTAGAACTTCCTATATCTTCTTTTAATTTTAAAATAATACTAACCGATGTATCTTCCTGCTCTTCAAGTACACTCAATGTAGTTTCCGGAACTTTTATGCTTACTTTAGCAATCTTTATATAATCCTGACTCTCTAAAGCTGATTTTAATTTACTTTCAATGTATGCCCAATACTTTTTCTGCTTATCAGCTTCTGTAGAACTGAAACCGCCACCGAGCGCATCATTTAACGAATAATCTTCAATAGAATAGCCATCCGCCCCTATGCCGGCAGTAGCAATAGCCATCTCTGCATCAACTTTTTTCTCTTTTAAAACCTTTACTACAAACGTGTCAGACATAGTGTAATCAGTTATTCCCGCATCATTAAGACAGGTTTTGACCTCCGATGCGGTGGTTGCCGAATCACATGTCAGCAATGTTACATACTCCGGTCTTGTAAGCACATATGCCAGTACCGCTATAAAAACAATCACTGCAAGTACAATGCTAATCATTAGTGTCCTCTGTCGTCTATTGTACTTATTCCAAAATTCCACTGCCTTTTCCTGTACTGCTTTTACTCTTTCATTCATGGAACTGCTTCTCCCTACGTATATTTGTTACTAAATTTGAATATTCATTATTTCCTTATAAGCCTCAAGAAATTTATTCTTAACAGCTACCGTATACTGCAATGACAGTGCCGCTTTCTGCTGTGCTATAGCAAGGTCATGTGCATTATTTGAATATCCCATAGCAAAATTAAGCTGTTCTGCCTCTGCAGCATTTGATAAATTATTTGTATCATTTACCATGTTCATTGCTGCGTCAAGCACAGAAGAAAACGCTCCCTCGTTTTTCTTTTTTCCTGCATTTTCTATATTAGCTGACAATTCTTTCTCAATAGCTTTTGAAGCAATGTTACGAACTGCCATCATATCTAATCCCGCCACTTATTTTTCTCCTTTCAGTTACATCAGTTTCCCAGATTCAATCCTGAAGTTGCCATAGCTTTACTTGCATTAAAAGCTGTAACATTGGCTTCATAAGAACGTGAAGCTGAAATCAAGTTAGTCATCTCAGTCACAGTATTCACATTTGGATACAATACATATCCATTCTCATCCGCATCCGGGTGAGACGGATCATAAACCTTCTTCATAGCCGTGCTTGTATCATTCACAATAGAAGTCACCTTTACTCCATGACCTATTCTTCCAATCGTGGTCTGCAATATACCATCAAATCCTGAAGATCTCTTTTCCTGAAACATTACTGTCTTACGTACATACGGCTTTCCATCAGCCGTTCTTGTAGTATCTATATTAGCCAGATTCTGAGAAATTGTATCACTTCTTAATCTCTGTGCCGTCATACCTGACGCACTTATATCAAAACTAGTAAATAAACCCATATATACACCAATCCTTTCGTACCATCCCTAATACTACTCCATTGCTTTTTTTATCATATCGAAATCATTACTGATGCTCTTCATAAGAGCCTGATACATAAGCTGATTTGATGCCAGCTCAACATTTTCCGTGTCTACGTCCACATTATTACCATCAAGTCTGTATGACAGATATGCCATATCAGTATAGGTAGTAGCATTAATGCTGCCTAATTCTATATCAGATACTCTCTTTTGAAGTGTAGATGTATCTGCCCCTGCAAGCTCTGCCTGAAGATATCCCTGAAACGAAACATCTTTTCTCTTATAGTTAGGCGTATCAGCATTTGCAATATTATTAGACAATATGTCATTTCTTGTCCAACTCGCATCTGCTGCTTTATCTAAAACATTAACATAATTATATATGCTTGTATTTATCAAAACTGTCTCCTCCTTCACACTTTTGATTAATCGCACAATTCACGCAATTCTACTTCTTTATTATAAGTGTGATAGCACAAAATGGCAAGCACATTTTTCAAATATGAAACATGAAAAAACTGCCACGTATGATAAATCTTTAACATATAGGCAGTTTTGTCGTTGATAATATCGTTTATTTTATGATGTCGAATACTGTATCATTTAATATCTTAATGTATGTTCCCTTCATTCCTGATGAATGTGTCACTATCACTCCGGCACTTTCTAGTTTTTTTAACGCATTTACTATAATAGATCTTGTAATACCTATTCTGTCAGCAATACGACTCGCAACCAGCGTGCCCTCAACCCCGTCAAGCTCCTGTATGATATATGCAACAGCCTCTTTTTCAGAAGATGATAATGTACTCAAAGCCGAGTTAACTAAGTTTCGTTTTCTTGAACACTCAGCATTTTCTTCATCTACTGAACGTATCATTTCAAGACCGACAACTGTAGTTCCATACTCACTGATTATTATATCATCAATTCCGTACTCGTCTTTATCTTTGTATATAAACAGCGTAGCAAGCCTCTCTCCTGCTATATCAATCGGTGATATAATAGCTTTATATTTTCTGATGTCGTCCCGTGTAAATCCAAATGTCTCAAGATTAACATTATCTGTCGTAGATAAAACATTTAAAAGTCTTTCGTTAAATGATTTATCAATATGTTTTCCTACTTCATCCTGAATCAGCTCTGTTATCTCGTCTATCCCTGGTTGTATTCCTACTCCCAACACTTTACCCTTTTTACTAATTACTATTGTGTTTGAACACAATACCTCTCCCAATACATCACATATGTCATCAAATATAACCTTCGTTGATGTGTTATTATGCAATAACTTATTTATCTTTCTTGTTTTATCCAACAAATGAACATTACCCATAAGTCAATAACTTCTCCTAAACTGTTTTATGATGATTGGTCTTTTTCGATTTGTTCAAAATATCCGCACTGCTCATCAGAACAAACCGCCTTATTGCCTTTTTGCAACATATATTTTCCACATCGTGGACATGGTTTTGCCAACGGTTTCTGCCATGACATAAATTCGCACTCCGGATTATTCTCACAGCCAAAATATTTACGTCCTTTTTTAGTCTTCTTAATAACTATCTCTTTACCACAGGCCGGACACGGTATTCCCGTCTTCTCATAATACGGTTTTGTATTCCTGCAATCCGGGAATCCCGGACACGCTAAGAACTTTCCATGCGGTCCGTACTTAACAACCATATTTTTCCCACAACTCTCACATATTACATCCGTAACTTCATCGGCAATCTCTATTTTTTCCAAATCTTTTTCCGCTTTTTCCACTGCCTCAGCCAAATCCGGATAAAAATTCCTTACTATAGTTTTCCATTGTACGCTGCCTTCTTCAACCATATCTAACAAAGATTCTACATTAGCCGTAAAACTTGAATCAACGATTGCAGGAAATTCTTTCTTCATTATATCGTTGACTACCTCACCAAGTTCCGTCACATACAAATTCTTCTGTTCTTTCACAACATACCTTCTTGCAATAATAGTTGTAATAATAGGCGCATACGTACTCGGTCTTCCAATCCCCTGTTCTTCAAGTGATTTTACCAGTGCAGCCTCTGTGAAATGAGCCGGTGGCTGAGTAAAATGCTGCTTACTGTCAAATTCTTCAAAATCAAGCTCGTCATCTTTTTCTATGTTCTTAATAGTAATTTTATCACCTTTGTCATCGTCTTCATCTGTATATACAGACATAAAACCATCAAAAATCAATTTAGATGCAGATGATGTAAAAATATATTTTCCGGCTGAAATCTTAACAGACATTGTCTCATACTTTGCATTCTGCATTCTGCTTGCCGTGAATCTTTTCCAAATGAGCTGATATAATCTATACTGGTCTCTTGATAAATCTTCTTTTACCGTAACAGGAGTAAGTTCTATGTCTGTTGGTCTTATGGCTTCATGAGCATCCTGTATCTTACTGTCAGACTTGTTTGTCTTAGCTTCACTATTCGCTATATATTCATCACCATATCTGTCCAGAATAAATGTCCTTGCCATCTCCTCTGCCGTATCTGATATTCTCGTAGAATCTGTACGCAGATAAGATATAAGACCTATAGTACCGCGTCCCTTGACATTAATTCCTTCATACAGCTGCTGCGCAATTCTCATCGTCTTCTGAGTAGAAAAATTCAATTGTTTTGATGCTTCCTGCTGCAACGTACTGGTAGTAAAAGGTAATGGAGCTTTTTTTGTTCTTTCCCCCTTTTTCACATCACTTACAACATATTTTTTTCCTTTAAGCTCAGATAATATCACGTCAAGCTGTTCTTTGTTCTCTATATTGATTCTGCCATCAGCATTACCGTAGAACTTAGAAACAAGTGGTTTCTTACTTCCCGATACTTTAAGCAGAGCATCCAATGTCCAATATTCAACCGGTATGAATGCATTTATCTCTTCTTCTCTGTCGCAAATCATTCTAAGAGCTACAGACTGTACTCTTCCCGCACTCAGACCTCTCTTGACCTTTTGCCATAATAACGGACTTATGGAATATCCAACAAGACGATCGAGCATTCTTCTGGTCTGCTGGGCATTAACAAGATTCATGTTAATCTCTCTGGGCTGTTTCAAAGATGCTTTCACAGCCGTTTTTGTAATCTCATTAAACGTAATCCTTTTCATATTTTTCGACTCAAGCTTCAAGGCTGTAGCAAGATGCCATGATATTGCTTCACCTTCACGATCCGGGTCAGTTGCAAGAAATATTTTATCTGCTTTCTTAACTTCTTTTCTAAGCTCAGCTAATTTCCCACCTTTTCCACGTATGGTAATATACTTAGGTTCATAATCATTTTCAACATCTATGCCCATTGTGCTCTTAGGCAAATCACGAACATGACCATTTGAAGCAACCACATTATAATTGCTTCCCAGAAATTTTTTAATTGTATTTACTTTTGCAGGTGATTCCACAATCACTAAATACTTAGCCATAATAATGTCCCCTTTTGAATGTTATTATATATTTTTAATATAGTAATTTTTAGTATATTCTGTTACCAGATTCATCAACTGTAATCGAACAATTAACTTTACCACTTTAGCATTTTCATAACCGGTTTCATCTGAAATCATGTCTATGCTTTTTGGTAACAAATCGAGACAACTATACACCACTTGCAAATCTTTTTCAAGCACATTTTTATTTTTTCTAAAAATTTCATCATTTTTTTTACAATCAACTCCTAATTCATCTAATATATCTTTTACACATGTAACAATACCGGCACCGCTTTTTATCAGTCTGTTACATCCTATGCTAAGGCTGTCCCCTATCCTTCCGGGAACGGCAAAAACTTCTTTTCCCTGATCCAATGCCGTCTCAACAGTTATAAACGTTCCACTTTTTTCCTTAGCTTCCACAACTATAACTATATCGGCAAAAGCACTTATTATTCTGTTTCTCTGTGGAAATCTGTAAGGAAGTGCTTTACTTCCGACAGGATATTCTGAAATAATACCACCATTTTCGATACTTTTTGTAAATATCTCAATATTTTCTTTTGGATAACATATATCTACTCCACTGCCTAATATACCGAAAGATTCTCCACTGCCCATAAGTGCACCTTTATGAGCAGCACCATCTATCCCTCTGGCCATGCCGCTGATAATCTGTACACCGTACATTGATAATTCCTTTGATAATTTCTCTGCAACCGTATATCCGTAATTGCTGCAAATCCTTGCTCCAATGACAGCTGCGGAAGGTTTTTTTTCATCAGGAAGCTTCCCACGTACATAAAGAGAATACGGAGGATCATATATGTTTTTTAACTTTTCCGGATAATCCTCGCTTTCAATATGTATAAATCTGATATCTTTAGCGGCTAATTTTGAAAAATCTTCTTTTATACGTGAAATTTCCCTGCTTTTTATTATACAATCTATATCTTTATCATTAAGCTTACTGACCTTTTCTAAATCACATCTTCCTGCATAAAATACTTTTTCCGGCATTTTAAACATACTAATTATGTGAGCTGTTTTTTTATTTTCAATTCCCTGTATATTAGTAATCCAATACCAATATTCATCCTTCGTGAGCATACTATAACTTTTCTGCATTGTATCTTTATTCCTTTCCTGATAATAATCTATATGCAATAGCTTCTTCAATATGCTCTGCAAGTATATTTTCATTCCCGTCCAGGTCTGCAATAGTTCTTGCAACTTTTAATATTTTAAAATAACCTCTCGATGTAATACCAAGAGTTTCATATGCTTTTTTTATAAGAAGTTCACCATCTTTTGAAAGTTTACAATATTTTATAATATCTTTTGGTAAAAGCTTAGCGTTATAACTGATACCAATATCTTTATATCTGTATTTTTGCCTCTCATATGCCTCTTCAATTCTACTTTTGACATTTTCCGAACTTTCCTCTTTTCTGCCGTCTGTCAGCTCTTCATATGCTATTCTCTGCACATCCACGCATATATCAATTCTGTCTCGTATAGCACCGCTTACTCTTGACTGATACTTTCTGACCTCTTCCTCAGTACATCTGCATTTCTCCCTGTCAGGAAAATATCCGCATTTACAAGGGTTCATAGCTGCAACAAATAAAAAATCACATTCATATTCATATGTTCCCATACTCCGCGTAATAACTATTTTTTTATCTTCAAGAGGTTGTCTTAAAGAATCAACCACCTGTGGGGTAAACTCGGGCAGTTCATCTAAAAACAATACACCTTTATGTGCTAATGCCACTTCGCCCGGTTTCGGATAGGTACCACCTCCCGTCATGCCGGATATAGTAATAGTATGATGTGGCGCCCTGAACGGTCTTCCGCCAACCATACATCCATCCTTTAGCAAACCTGCTATACTATATATGCTTGTAATATCTAATAATTCTTTTTGGGAAAGTTCGGGCATGATTCCGGTGATTCGCTTTGCAAGCATTGACTTACCGCTTCCCGGCTGCCCATTCAGAAGTATATTATGATTCCCCGCTACTGAAATCTCTATGGCTCTTTTAGCTAAATCCTGACCATGAATTTCATTTAAATCATATTCACATTTATCGTATAATAAATTGTTAACCTTAATTTTTCTATCATGTATTTTTCCTGAACATTCATATTCAACTGCCTCTTTTAGAGAATCGACCGGAATAATATTCATTCCTTCAACATGTGATGCTTCATTATAATTTCCAACCGGTATGACGCAATCCCGAATACCATGTCTCTTTGCTTCAATGACTATAGGCAATATACCGCTTACGGATCTTATTCTCCCATTCAGACCAAGTTCGCCTATAAACAGACAATCTTTATCATTAGTATCACTAATTAACTCATATGCTTTCAATATTGCTATAGCAATCGGCAAATCAAAGTGTACTCCCATCTTTTTAATATCCCCAGGAGAAAGATTCACTACAATTCTGCCGGGTAACAGGTTATATCCTGAGTTCTTAATAGCAGATCTGACTCTCTCCTTCGCTTCTCTTACTTCAGATGATAACATGCCAACCATACTGAAATACGGCATCCCCTTAGAGCAATCAACCTCAGCATTAACTAAGTGTGCCCTCGCACCATCCACAGTGCCTGTAATTACTGTATAAAATATAATAACCACCTTATTTCTTTTTTATTTCCCCTCTCCTATCACACTTATACCATTATTTAATAATGGTGTCAAGTGACATTAATGACACATTCCTGCAAAAAAAATGTTTCGCACCAGTATAAAACTGATGCGAAACACTTTAAATTTAGTTAAGATTAAATAATGATCTTATAACAACTTTTGCAGATGCAAAACTATACTTTGTAAGTATGTCTGTTGTGTTCTTATATTTTTCATACGTCTTATTATTAATAGTACTTACTACTAATCTATAACCATCTTCTTCAAACAGCTTAGCAACTTTCTTTCCTTCAGATAATCCTGAACCACCGTGAAGTGATGTGTAGAAGTCTGCCAGGTCTGTATATGATAAGTAGAATGTAGTTTCTCTTCTGTTAACAAGCTCTGTACCTGAAATGTTCATAACATTTCCTGAGGCATCCTTAAGCATTGAAGTCGTTCCACCACCAAACGCCGGCTGATTTAACAACTTATCTGTACCTGCATCATACATACCATTTCCATTCTTATCAAGGAAAATATATGCATTAAGGAAGTCATGCTCTACACCTGCAACTTCATCATAGTCAGTTGCCTTAAATGTAACCTTGAGTGACTTATCTGTCTCATATCCATATAATACATCCTGCTGACCTGTAGCCGTTGTAACAGATACCGAATCAGTATAAGTAACATCAGGAGCAAAGTTTCCAAGCTTGATAGCCGCTACAACAGTATTAACAAATAACAGACACTCATTAGCCTTATTGTCAATCTTTCTATGTCCGGCACCTGTATATGTTATATTACCTTTAGAATAAATGTAATAGTTATTTGAACCGTCACCCTTAGTAGCATCATAATAAGTTCCTTTGTTTCCACTAAGTGTATACCAAACAGTTGTATCATCATCCTCAACATCCAGTTTCAAGTACTGGAAGTGAGTATCAGTACCTAACGTAAGCTCATCTCCAATAACGAACGGATAGATAGAAATCTGACCCTTATTAGTACACTCAGTCTTTTTAGTAATCAACCAGTCACCATAAGCATTAGTTCCAATTTTGCTAGAACCATTCAAATAATTCCAATCACCTGTACCGGTTGAATACCACATTACCTGTCCGTCAACATAACCTCTCATCGCACCGCGATAACCAAGATCCGGATCAGAAATCTGTGAATCATCTAACAAATACTTTCTGGCATTATACAATGATCTTGCCGGTTTGTACAACCATGATAAGTATCTGAACGAACCATCTGCAGTATTTGGTGCATCAACTATAGCCTCTGTTGAGAATGAAGCTCCATATGCATCCATTCCAAGAATACCTCTCAAATATGAAGTATTATATCTAGCAAAGTTCGTATTATAACCGTGAGACTGACCAAATGATTTTCCACCATTTGCATCAACATAATAATTAAATGAAGTAATATAACTTGAATTATCATGTGCAAATAAAAGTGAATGATCCAATCCTCCATCTTCTGCTTTTGCCGTAAAGTAATCGACATTCTTTAAACAGTGGATATTATCAATATCAAGTACTTCGTAACTGTCTGAATATCCAAATACAATCATGTCGTACTCTTTACCTTCATCTGAAGCATCTGATTTTTGATCTTTATAATACTTTAACTTTCTAACTTTAATTCTCTGGTCTGTTCTTGGATCATAACTATCACCACAATCATTCCAGTTCTTAACAAAGTCAGGATACATTATCTTATCAACTCTGATATCATAATCCTGAATATAACCTTTGTACTTATCAATCATGCCTGTGAAATCAAGTGTAGAACCACCCTGGGCACCACCCCAGTTATTCGTAGCCTGACAACTTACCCACAAAACGTTAACTCTTCGTTTTTCTTTCTTAAATGCTGAAAAACCTGTATATTCCCAATAATTTGAACCGTTAACCTTATTTACTGCTACAAGTCTCCAAGGTACAAAACCTTCTACTCCACCAGGCCATTTACTATTCTTTGTAGCAACTGTAATCTGTCCCGTCTTCATATTAAAATACGTATCAGCAAGATCAAGCTCAACAGTTCTGTCAGAATTAAAGTTACCTGTACCTGATTTATCAATGTACATCTTAAATTCATAATTATCCTTAATCCACTCTAATGGTTTTTCTACATTAACATTTGGCTCAAGTGTAAAGTAACATGTAGCACCATTAACATCTTCTAAGTTACCAACACTACCTAAAGATAATAAGTTACCGTTTTTATCTCTGTCATATTCCTGTGGTGTATGAATCAGTTTAAAATCAACCTGGACATTTCTTTGTATAGCATATCCAAGACCGCCCTTATACTTCTCATCTGCACCCAAAAATTTAGGATTCTTTCCTGTTCTTGCGTTAGAAACACTTACAATACTTGCATAATCAAGACCATCTCTGATATCCCCTGCTCCAAGGCCCTTTGCCTGTTTAATAAATGCATAAAGTTTTGTATGCTTATCTAAATATTTCCACTTAGATGCAACGTCATATGAAGCAGATGCAGCATTGATTGTTGTACAATCTACATAATCATCTGAATCAAGTAATCCGTCTGCAAATAAAATCGGATAACCACCTTTCACGTAATCAAGCAAATCGTCCATTCTTGCAACAGTAATATCATTACCTGACAATCTCGTAGTAATATCTCCTTTATTTTGAACATAATTCAAAGCAGGATTTAAATAATTCTTTCCATTCTTAAACTCTGCGAAGAAATATTCTTTCCAGATATTTAAATCTTTCTGAACATTAGTCTTCACACTTCCTACCACAGAATAATCTGAAGCAACAGTTCCTCTTAAAGAACCTCCTACTGCTCTTTCCTGTCCGATTCCTGTATAGACGAGACCATTCATAAAATAACTCTCACCCATAACAGTACTGTTACCATAAAATGCTCTTTCTATTGTAGTACCATCAGCAGCCTTATATGTCTTCTTATTCATATATCCCGGATTTATTCCAAAATATACCATATCATATGTGCCGTTAAGTCGCTCATGTCGTGTATCAAACTCTCTTACGCTGACAGTCTCAACTGTAAAGTAATTATTATAATTTGTTTCATTCATCGCCGGAAGTTCAACTCTCATCCAGTCAGCTAATTCCTGAAACTTCTTATATTCTGTAAAATCACTTACACCACCTGTTGGCTGTATCTCCAGAATCTTGAAAGGAATACTCTGAATCTGATTAAGACTGATACCCATAATCTCTCTGATTATCTCAGCTTTTGTCTTCCCATCTCCTTCTTTTAAAACCATTTTCTTTTGTGGTTCCTTATCTGATCCTGAGAATTTAGTTCCCTCTGTCTTAGTAACCGGCCATCTCTTTAAAGTCTTATTATATATATTTGCAGCTCCGGTTACATTAGAATCTGTTCCAGGCACACTTGCAGTATTAGTTATATAAAACAGTACGCCGTCTGATAGTGTACCTTTATATACTTCTGTATAGTTGAATTCACCCCAGTCAGCTCTGTTAATATAGAAATAAATCTGACTTGTTGTGGCAGGAACATCTACATAATATGTACATTTGTAATATTGATTTGTCTTATATGAATTACTACTGTAATTCTTAGTCATATCATATGTCGCAATCTGACCTACCTGAACCTGCTCAGTCTTTTCATTTCCATCTAAATCTTTATATTTATATTCTGCACCCTGATATCCGGCAACTACACAGTTATGCCACCAGTTAGCATTTCCGCCATCAAGATTCTTTGTACAGAAATATACTCTGATATATGGTAATGTTATTTCTTCATAAGCTGCTGAAATAGCTTTTCCTTTATAATCTTCCGCTGCAAATGCCTTTCCACCAAAATATCCGTCGTCATCAGCTGAAGGTACGTATGCAAATACATTATCTTTAACATAACTTGTTCCGGCCTCAGCAAGCACAGAACCATCTGCATTGTAAACTTTACCAACTACCGCCGGCTGACAGAATTTTGATTTGTCAGCTGAGCCTTCATCAGCGTAGCTGTCACAAAATGTTCCTGCAAACCATTCAGGTGTTGTAGAACCATTCAAAATACCATTTTCATTAATGCTTGATTTAACAGTATCAAAATAATCCTTTGTCATCTGTCTTAATACTAAAAGTAACTTATACATATTGTTACTGCTTCCAGGTGCTGTAGTATAATCTCCGAGTGTCTTTGATGACAATAATTCAGTATTATACATTAATGCAATTCCATCTGACGTAATCTTATCATACATCGCTAAAGCCACAGACCATGAAGGAATATCACAAGATACATCGTTAGAACCTATTTCATTGTTCACATATTCAAACAAGTCATTCTTAATCTTATCAATAGAATATGACCATTCAAATCCACCCTCAGGCTTCTCTTTCTGAACAGAAAGTGCACCTTCACTAAGTTCTCCAAGTCTTGTAATGTATTTTTCAAGATTATATGATTTATATTCTGCTAAGTCCATAAGTGTAAAATATTCGTCGAATTCATCTTCTGTTATGGCAGCAATGTCACCAGATTTACCTGCAACTCCTGCAACTGTATTAAACGCCTTATCTTTTTCAGCATCATTAACTGTTAATATATAATTAGCGCCGAAATAATCGTTAATATTATCAGCATCAGCAGCATCAATTGTTTCATATATTCCCATAAATGCTGATGTATATTCATCGATATTTTCAGGTATATACTTATAATCTCCTGAGATACAATAAATACCTGTTATTGCTTTCGATACATAAGGCGTAAAATCAAACCCGTCTATTGGATTACCATCAGCATCAAATGATTCAGGTAATGTCTTAGCTATTATATTTTTTAATGTAGATATACCATTATCTCTGTTATTATTATTTACTGCAGCAATACCTTTTAAAATCTTTTTATTGGTTCTTAATGAATTATCCTTAATATATGTAACATAATCATCAGCATTTTCATCAACATAACCGTTAAAAGTACTTAAAGCAGCTTTAAATCTGACAATATCATCATCTGAAAGTGTAGCGGCATCAACATAACCGGCTACTATATTTTTAGCATTCTTTTTAAAATCTTCATTTATCTTTTCAATCGCTGCTGTTATCTTTGTGACTGATTCATCTACAGTTGAACCTGTAAGTGAATTCTTCTCTAATGCCGCAATTCCTGAAATATATTCAGTAATGAAATGCTTATCACAATTTGTAATACCAGCCATATCAAATGTATCAAGTGTCAAAGCTTTTGCAGCAGATGCTCTTCCTGCAGCTGTTGTAATAGTTTTAACAGCAATCTCTTTTACAGACATTGATGTACTGTATGTACTTGCATAATTACACCCATAATCACCTTTTGCAACACCGTCTTTTCCGCTGTTCATAATCTGGTCATAATAGTACAAAAGATTCGGATCATAATCGGCCGAATTAATATAAACAAGATCAACATTATTAAAATCATCTTCTGACAACTCAGAAGCAGTAACAACTTTAACTGTTATTGTATCTCCATCTTCATACATATATCCGTCAAGAACATCGTCAGCAAATTTCGTACCATTTGTTGCTACAACTGTGTAATTTCCCGGTGTTCCTGTAATATCGTATCCTGTAGCATCCTTAAACTCAGCAAAATCTATATCACCTGTATAAGCTTCAATTGCCTCGTTTGTAATAGGAGCACTGTCACCACCGACCGTATAACCTAATATCTGCTGACCACGCTGTGCGACAATCTCAAGAATCGTTATGTTCTTTGTATAAGTATAAGAGACTGTTCCATCATCATTTTTTGTCATTTTAAAAACGCCGGCAAGTATATTAGAGCCATATAAACTTGCTACACCGACACATAGCAGAATTGCCGCCATAATAATGCCGGTAATTGCCATCTTTTTTCTGTTTCTCTTAAAAAATCTTCTAGACATCCTGCATACCTCCTTTTACAATTTATTTATTTCTGAATTTGTATTTCTTAATTATTTTATCAGTCTTATTATTTAATGATACATCAAATTCAACCTCAACGAGTCCAGACTTCTCACCCGTTGCCAATGCTGTCTTTACATGTCCTGTAGCATCTGTCTCGTATTCATCTAACACATATGACACGTTGAATAAAGAAACGTTAGATGAAAGAAGATGTTTTTTCAAATCTGCCCCAACTGTATCAGTCAATCCATATAATGCAAGCTTTCCGCTTCCATCATAACATATTTTCTGATATCCTGTATCAAATACAGTCCATGTAGTTCCGCTATACACAACGGATGTTATGTCCGATGTTGAAGCCTTTCCGTTTTCAACAGCATCTACTATTGCATTTTCAATAAATTGTGTTTCCTCCTGGAGTTCTGCATTTTTACGACTCATGTCGTAACTCCTTAGTCCCGTCAGCACAAACGAATACGCAGCAACTATAACTATGCACGATATCGCTAATCCAACAAGTAACTCCACAAGAGTGAAACCCGAATCACTCATTTTTTCCTTATTCATATTTCCACCCTTTCCTATTCCTCGAAGAATTTTCCTGTGCTTAACGCTAATCCGATCGTCTTCGAATATTTTGTTCCTGAATAAACCTCTATACCATCTATATCGGTACTTGCACCACCGGATTTTATATACGCATTTTTGAATTTTCCGCTTCTTGAATACTCAATCCATATATAATCTCCGCTGGCAAAATCAATCATCGCACCCGTTGATGAATTCCTTACTCTTAATTTATTCTTCGAACCAAGACTCTCAGATTCAAAAAGCTTTCCGGCTGGAGTAGGAACAGAATATGATGTAGCATCACAATCCTTTACAACATCTGCTACAATATTATTACCGCTGTAATATATAGCTGATGCCCACTGACCACCCTTTGAAACTGTCTGAGTCCTTGAAGACGACATTGTATCTTCTACTGCTTTGTATCCCTGTTTGAAATTACTTAGTCCTATCAGACTGTAAATTCCAACGCTTGCTCCGGTAACAACGGCCATAATAGCAATTGTTACAATAATCTCAATCAAC
Source organism: uncultured Lachnospira sp. (assembly GCA_946186125.1). GTDB lineage: Bacteria > Bacillota > Clostridia > Lachnospirales > Lachnospiraceae > UBA2821. The sequence continues at coordinate 55,685 of CAMHLZ010000004.1, forward strand.
GAAAAACCTAAATCCTTTTTATTATGACGCATTGTTAACCCTCACTTTCTAAACTAATCGGCGTTCTTTCTCCAATTTTCCATCGTTAAAAATGTATCAAATGTAAATCCATTAGCATCAAGTCCTGATAATAAATCTCCATCTTTGCTTATAAGCTTAGGCGTTGAGCTTCCACTTAAAAGAGTATGCATGAAATCAGACTTTCTTCTGATTAACTGAATTAAATCAGGATTTGCAGTAAATGTATGATCTCCATCTACCGTAATATTTCCACCTGCTATAATCATTCCTTCAAAATCACAGTCAACTTTAACATTACCTGTTGTTATCAATATACCATAAGCTGTAGTACCGCCACCTGATGCAGTCTTAAATGTAGAAGTTGAATAACTGCTGTCATTCTTTCCATCACCTCTTACTACTATTGCAAACTTAGAAGATGTCATTCCACAAGCTGCTAACTCAGAAGCAGTTACTGTAGGTACAATAGCATACGATGTACCAAAAGGGAACGTTGTATCTGTATACTCACCAAATCTGTATATCTGCTCACTTGTAATTGAATCAAGCAATGGACGATTTATAAAATTATCAAATGGTGAATTGTTTTCCTTACCTGTCTCAATAACACTTACAACCTTAGATGATGAACCTACATTTGAAATTGTATTCATATCATCTCTGTCATCAGTAATGTTATACATCATGTTTCCATAACGTAATCTTACATCCTTAATTATTTCACAGAACTCATCTTCACTGATTCCGTTTTCTTCATATGGAATATTTCTATCTCCAAGTAAAGCACCGCCTGATGCCTGTATTGCCGTACCGACTGTATAAGAAGTAGTACCTGCACCGAGAGTTAAATCTCTAACATCCATACCATGTTCTGCTCCAACAGCCTCAACCATAGTACTATATGCACTATTAGTTGTATTTCTAACCATATCAGCTACACGTTCTGTAAGTACTGAAGGATTATTCTCTTTCATATAGAAGTATACACCATTTGTACCAACAAGCTTAGCTATAACATTATTAGTATCAAGTCCAAGTGCTGAATATAACTGCTCTTTAGTATATGAATATGGATTAAGTCCTGTTACTGATAAAAGCTGACTTAAATCACTAGGATTACCTTTAATCAATTTGTTTGGATCTGCTGTGTTCTGGTACATCGCCGGATTATCTATCAGATAAATCTTCTGATTACCCTTTACAGATACAGACTCAGCAGTCATATATGTAGCTCCTGTTCCGTCTGCCACACCTGTCGTCAAATCAATAAATGCTCTTCCCCCTACTACAAACTGTTTATTACCATCTGTAGTTAACTTTACGCTTGCGCTGTCACCATTTACGATAACGGCACTTCTAAGCTCATGCTCCATAACAGGCGATCCGTCACCCCTGAATCCGCTTACCGCTGAACTGTTACTTTCAGCAACAATATTAGAACTCAGTCTTGACTCATCACCATTATATCCAAATCCATAATAAGAACCTGTAATGGTTACGTTATCACTATTACCGTTTACTTCCAAATCATCCTTAACATATGCGTCACCTTTTATCTGCATATCAGCAGACTGTCCTTCAAGAATTAAATCTTTAGCATATACTCTTAATGATTTTAACTTAGAAGCATCTTTTATGTATTTATTCGCTGTTAAAGATTCGCCGTTTGCTTCAAACTTTGAATTATTACCTTTAAGTATAACTTTTCCTCTCGACAATACATTGCCGGAATTAGTTACAAAACTGGCTCCATCTCCAATCGAAATACCTTCTTTGTCAACCCATTTATGATTTGTAGTTGTATTGCTATAGTTATGATAATCACCGGCAAACAAGTTACCGTTTAACACTATTTTAGAACCACTTCCAACCACTATGGATGCTTCGTCCAAATCTGAACTTGCATCATCTCTTCCAGATGCTTCACCACTTGCAACCAATGCATATTCAAAGAACTTATCATATTGTTCTTCTGAAACATCTGAAAAATCAAATTTTATATCAGGTACATCTACTACAAAATCAGTCGTTATAGATGAAATATATTTCTGACTTCCTGATTCTCCGGTAACTTTTACATTTCTGATTGCAATGCGGTCAATCTTAGAATCACCGTCAACATCTTCGTAAGTTAAATATGTAGAATCTGCTGCAGTAGCAGCTACTACCTTACTTACCGTAATTGTAACTCCAAGTGAACTATACTTTGTAGTATTGATATAGCTGTTTAAATTTGCAACAACATCATCTATCTGTGTTACTACATTACTAAACGCATAGTCAAGAGCACCTGAAGCATCTTTATGATTCTGAAAATGATCAATATACGTATTTCTAAATACATCATCTGCAGATGCCGTCATGTTATATGTAGCACCTGAAACCTGCACGTAAGAAGCTAAAGCTTTATTATAAGCCTGCTCTGCCGAATCTGAAACTTCTTTACCAAGCTTTGAATAAATATCATCTATCGCCATCTCAGTATAATAGAAGTTCTGTTTAGTCTTTAAGTTGCTTACCTTCATTCTATAGTTAACGAATGTACTCTGCATGATGACAGTTCCAATAACCCCCACCACAACAATACCAATTAATACTATAGCTAAGGTATCACCTTTATTATTCAGTTTTAATTTTTTCAAAAAAGACTTCATATAATATTCCTCCCTAGCCAAGTGTCAACTTTGTTGATGTAAACTTAGATGTCTTAGAACCGTGTTTAACTTCAACTGTAATATCATAAATCCTATTAGATTCTATAGACGATAACAATGTAGAATCATATGTTGATTCAATCGGCGTACCTGCAACACTCAGATTAGTATATATATCACACACTTTGTCAGCCTTATCCTTCACATAGCTTACAAATCCATATGTCGTGAATGTCGCACCTGTATATTCCTTAATACTGAAATTGCTTGTTTTTAACTTACTTGGCACATCCTGTTGTGATGCTAAACATACTGTAACAGGAATTTCATCACCATCATCATCCGTCGGAAGATCAGATTCCTCAATCTCATTTTCTATGAATAGCTGATCATTATCACTCATTGCAGCATAAACCATATACAATGTAGGTGGAGCCTGATGTTCATCATACTTAAAACTTTTACTTATAATATCCTCAAATTTTGCTACAGATCCGGTACTGTTAAAATATTCTATGTCAAGACTATATATATACTTGCCATCAGGAGCTGCCGCATCATATGAAGGATCGTATTCCATCTTTATAGTACACTTTCTATAATACCCCGAACCACCATGTGCTGCCTGCACTTTAGTATCATTAATATAAAATGCTGAAACGATGGACATCGTATTATCACCTTTTAAATTTGATATAGTAGGCATATCACCATTTATTACAGATGATGCTGATGGCTCAAGCTTAACACTTGCCGTATATCCTGAGGGAACTGCTACAAGTGATTGTAAATCCGAATTTGACATATCAAATGTATATATAGTTCCTGTAGGATCTTTTGTACACGTAAACTGGTTTTCCAACAAACTAAGCGGCTTTGCCTTAAATTCTTCCGCAATCTCTTCAGCAACATCCGCCGCATTCTGGCTTTCAGAACCCTTTAAGTTATTATTACCTGCTATAACAAAAGCCGACAAAAAAGGAGCTACAATAATAGCCAGTATTGCCACAGTAATAATCAACTCTACCAGTGTAAAACCTCTGTTTCGATTCATCTCATCCATTATCATAATCTCCTTTCTCACAGTCACACTATTCTGTTGTAACCTGCTGAACACCGAGACCACCAAGGAACAAATCCGTACGACCTGATGCACTTTCAGGAATTTCTACTTTAGTCTGTTTTCTGTCATCTCCCGTAATAGCATATTCTTTATATGAACCGTTACATGTTACAGTATCGTTAGAAGCATCGCATGTGAATGTAAAATTCTTAAATGCTCTTCTCTTACTTTCATCAGCAAGACTCTTTAATGCAGTCTTAATGTTTGCATATGAACTGGTCATTGTAAATGTTACATCTGCTGATACTCCTCTGTATGTATTATTCACAGCTGTTGATGTTATAATCGGATCCTGTTCTACCGGATTACCGTCTGCATCAACTGTAGGAGTTATCATATCTGTCGTAGTAAGTGAACCGTCAAAAGCATATGTCTCCTCAGGCTCAGTAAATGTTGCCATATCTAAGTTGATTCCTGCAGATGCCTGAAGCTTATATAAATCCATCAACTCACCTTCATTTGAAATACCGGTGTCAAATTTCTTTAAAACATTCTCATACTCTTTGTTAAACTCATCAGTTTTCTTAATATAATCATCTTTATGGGCATAATCAGCCTTTAATTCATCTCTTCTGACCTTTAACTCATTTATCTCTGCCTGTAATTCACTATTCTTGCTATTATATGCATTAAATCCAAACATATATGATAAAACGAGTGCCACAATACCCAATACAACAACTAATAATCCTGTACTATTTGATTTTTTCATATTATTTAGCCTCCTCTGTCGTAGTTTCTGTCTCCTCAGCATCTTCCTTTATCTGAGAATCTTTTAAAATGCTAAATCTCAAAGTATAAGAGACTCCGTTTTCAGCATCTTCTGCTATATTTGATACAATATCTCCGTCGATATTCTTGCATTTCTCCAAAGCAACTTTTAACTGAGCAACCTGAGCTTTATCAGTTGCAGTACCATTAATTGTCACTACTCCATCATTTACAAGCATATTGCTTATTCTTACCGCAGATGGCATTGATTTTTCCAACTCATCCAAAAGTGGTACTGTCCACTCTGAACCATTTTCAGTAAGCTTATAATATGACTTAAGAGCTCCTGCTTTTTCTTCGGCTATAGTCATATCATTTTTTATACCCTCTATCTCTTCATACTGAGCTATCTCTGCAAATACATTTTTTTCCTCTGCCTTAAGTGTAATATTCTTCACTAACGGAATAGCCGTAAGTACTGCTGCAACTACCACGAGACCGAGACCTGCTGCAATAAGTTTTCCATCTCCTGCTGCTGAAGCACTGCTGGCTCCTGCCTGTGATTCTGCCGCTGAATAAGCTACAAAGTTAACCGGCGACAAAGTAGCACCGATATTTGTCATGTACTGTCTTAATGATGTCTCAGGAAGTTTGATACGGTTATATGATTCAACGTTTTTCAATACAGTAACACGCTCTGCCGGCAGACTAGTCTCATTAGCAAACAAAGTGTCAATACCCATGATATCAGCACCATCACCGATGATAACAATCTTCTGTAACGGAGCATCCTGATTTCTTGAAGAATAATACTCTATAACACGGTTTATATTATTTACAAGATGCTTTAATGAACCTGTAATCTCATCTGCATCCACATTATCTTTTACAATCTTTGCAGTAGATAAGAGTTCAAGAGCAACTCTTGCCTTTACATTTTTGCTGTTCATTACTTCATTAAGAAGAGTTGACTCACCGTAAGGTATTGTTCTCTGTAACTGCAACACATTATTATTCATAACAGAAAGAATAGTAGTATCCATACCCATCTGGATAACAAGGTTTGGCTTCGCATCTGTCTGTATCTTGATAACCTGTAATGTACTGTTTCCTGAATAATCGACAGCATTTACTTTTTTTCCTAAAACTTTACCAAGATTATAATAACTTTGTACCATTGCTTCAGGTGCCGCATATACAAGCACTCTTAACTTCTTCTCGTCTTTTGTGTCTTTTGACTCAAGAAGTGTATAAGATAATACATAGTCGCTCATATTAACAGGGAAATAATCCGTTGCATTTGAATTAATCAAACTCTGGATTTTATCCTTCTTTACTAAAGGAAGAACTACTTCCTTTGCAGCAACTCTTGATGAAGCCAAAACGAAAGTTATACTATCGTTGGTAATCTGCTCTTCCATCATTGCGTTTCTGACAGTTTCAGCTACCGCATTAATATCTCTTATAAGTCCGTCTTCTACAGCTCCGTTAGGTGTCTGTACTGAGATAGCATGCTTTACCAATACTACTTTCTTCTTTACAACTTCTGATTCACAAATTTTAATAAATTCGCTTCCAACCTCAATGGTTAATTTTGTCTTTGATGCCATTTGATAGCCTCCCTCTAGATTTTGTCATTACATATACATATGTAAATACCATCTTATTATTTGTTCACCATATACCATAGATATATATATACCCAATGATAAATATGGTCCGAATGCCAAGACTCTATCCTTATCTTTCACCTTCATAAGTGTTATATGAATGACAGAACCTAAAACGCATCCTAAGCCTAACGAAAGAATGATAAGTTTCCATCCGACTAAAAGCCCGGCAGCCGCCATAAGCTTCACGTCGCCTCCACCCATACCTCTTCCTTTCGTTATCAATAAGATCAACAGTAAAAATCCACTCACTGATACCATTCCTATCACATAATTGTACCAATGGTGATAATCTACTATTAATCTAATAATTCCTAAAATACCGATGAAAATATTAAAGGACACAGGAATCTCGTACGTACGCCAATCAATAATACTGAGTGCCAATAATGCTGATGTAGCCAAACAGTACAATATACTTGTTATGTTAAAACCATTAGCAAGTACGATTATTCCATATAAAATTCCATTCAAAGCCTCTACAGCAGGATACTGCCATGATAGCTTAGTTTTGCAATATCTGCATTTTCCTCTTAATAAAAGAAAACTGATAAGTGGTACTAAATCGTACCACTTAATCTGTTTTCCACATGACATGCAATGGGATCTTACAACCACTACACTTTCATTCTTAGGAATTCTATAAATGCATACATTTAAGAAACTTCCTATTATGACACCATATACAATTGTAAGAACCAAATATATTATTCCCATCACATCTCACCAAATATCCACACTAGAATGTAGCCTTAATATCATATGAACCATCAGAGTTCTTCTTAACTGTTGCTGTTGCATACTTAGTTGTATCTACCTTACTCTGTGTCTTAGCTGCTTCTATAGCTGTATCAATTGCTGTTTTTGCATCAGCATCATTAGATGTTCCACTAACTGTACATCCAGAAGCACCAAATGTTACTGTTATACTAGTACCTGCTGTAGAAATAAAGTCGCCATGTGACATTTCAAAATCTGTGATACATGTCTTAAGTGTTGCTTCAATTTCATCTAAGTTCTTTGTGTCAGCATTCTTCTTAGAAGAACCAAGATACTTTGTTAAGTTTGGAGCAATAATCGCTACTAATACAGCCATAATAGCTATAACGATAATAAGCTCGATTAATGAGAAACCTTTGTTGTTGTTTGTGATTTTTTTCATAAAATCATCTCTCCTTTTCTTTTAAAAAAATTTTTATCTAAAAATGCATTCTGCATTTTTGAACAATTTTATTATTTTGTTACTGTTGCATTTCCAATGGTAACTTTAATATTATAGCCATTTTCAGGCGAAGTATTTTTCAAAGATATAGTAGCAGTCGCAACACCTGCTGCACCACTTACTTCCCTGCTTGTTGGATCTTTATTCACAGTGGAATCAAGCATTGTATTGAATGCTACCGGTCCACCGCTAACGGTTCTTCCTGACCAAGTTAATGTAACCGGAGAGCCACCTGCAGCTATAAAATTTCCATGATTAATCTCATAATCAGTCAAACATGTCAATATCGAATCTGCCAAATCATCCGCATTGTGCAAGTCTGTATTACGCTTAGCCTGACCAAGATACTTTGTTAAATTGGGAGCAATTATAGCTACCAATACCGCCATTATCGCAATAACGATAATTAATTCAATTAATGAAAAACCTCCATTCTTTTTCATAACATCATTTCCTTTCGAAGATTAAACATCCCCGCCTCCTGCCATATCATACATACCAAACATTGGTATCAGAACTGACATTATAATTACACCAACCACTGCAGCCATAACTACTATCAATAAAGGTTCTATTACTGCCGAAACCTGTTCTGTCGCAACCTCTACTTCCTCCTCAAAATAAGTAGCAGCTGTTATCAGCATATCTTCCATATTACCTGTTTCCTCACCTATTCCTATCATATGAATAATCATATTAGGGAATACCTGACTGTTTCTAAGTGGTTCAGATAACGGTCTACCTTGTGCAACCTTTTCCTTAGCGTCCAATACCGCATCCCTGAATCTCAAATTTGTCATCGTCTTTGCCACAATATCAAGTGAATCAATCATAGACAAACCTGCTGCTGTAAGTGTTGATAAGTTTCTTGCAAACTGAGCTGACCCTGACTTTACTGTCATATTGCCAAATATAGGTGCCTTTCTTGACATATCAGCAATTATATACTTGCCTGTCTCAGTAGCTGCAAATATCTTGTAAGCTACAACTATACCAACCACAATCGCAATCAGTAAATACCACTTATGTACAACAAAATCACTTAATCCTACTACAAATCTTGTAATCGCCGGCAATTCCTGACCCATATCTGCATACATGTCAGAGAATGTCGGTATAACCAGTACCATCATTACAATAACTACCGCTACAACAATAACAGTCAATGCTATAGGATAAATCATTGATTTTTTAACAAGCTGCTGGATTCTTGTGCTCTTCTCAAACTGTGTCGCCATTCTGTCAAAAGATGTCTCTAAGTTACCTGATGACTCACCAGCTTCTACCATGTTAATCATGATAGAAGGGAAAATTCCTCCCTGCTGTCTCATACTGTTAGCGAGAGTATTACCCTGCTGAACCGAAGCCTTGACCGCAAATATTGCTTCCTGCAGCGCCTTATTCTCTGTCTGGTCACCCAACATCTCAAGTGCATCCACGATAGGCACGCCGGCTGTCGAGATACTTACAAACTGTCTACAGAATACACTCAAATCTCTTGTACTTGCTTTTTTACCGCCAAAAGATAAATTGATGTCTTTGCTGAGTCCTGACTCTGCTTCGACCTTAATTACCATCTGGCCCTGCTCTTTAATTCTTGCAGCTGCCTCTTCTTTATCGGCAGCTTCGATGGAACCTTTAACCTCTTTCCCATCTTTATAAGCTACATATTTAAAACTAGGCATTTCCTCTCTCCTCTCTGTCTGTTCATATTATAGCACCTATTGTTCATAATTTCCATAGTTTGTGCACATTGTTAATAGTTTATTAATATTTTATCCATTTTCACTACATATAGCCTCTTAGTCTCTTCTCGACGGCTTGCTTATCTTGTGCAAATATCATAGCCTGTTCACCAGTTATGCGTCCACTTCTGTACAAGTTGTACAAAGCGTCATCCATTGTTATCATTCCGAGTTTACCATTTGTCTGAATCATTGACTGAATCTGATATGTTTTTCCTTCACGAATCATATTCTTTATAGCTGCATTTGCAAGCATTACCTCAAACGCTGCAACTCGACCCAGACCATCTGCTGTTGGTACAAGCTGCTGGGATATAACTGCTTCCAATACCATGGATAACTGGATTCTTATCTGCTGCTGCTGATGTGTAGGGAATACGTCAATGATACGGTCGATAGTACTTGCCGCACCAATTGTATGCAATGTAGAGAATACAAGGTGACCGGTCTCAGCCGCCGTGATAGCGATAGAAATAGTCTCCAAATCTCTCATCTCTCCTACCAGTATAACGTCAGGATCCTCACGAAGAGCAGCTCTTAAAGCATTTGCATAAGATAAAGTGTCAAGCCCGATTTCTCTCTGATTGACCATTGAAAGTTTATGGTTATGCATGTACTCGATAGGATCTTCCAACGTAATAATATGCGATGTAAGATTTTCATTAATAATATTTATCATAGAAGCAAGGGTTGTAGATTTACCCGAACCTGTAGGTCCTGTAACTATAACCAGTCCTCTTTTCTTGTCATACAAGTCCTGTACAGACTGTGGAACTCCAAGAGAATTTGCAGTAGGTATCTCAACACCAACCACACGGAGTGCAGCGGCCATTGAGCCTCTCTGCTTAAAGATATTAACACGGTATCTTCCGATCTGTGGTACCGAGATAGAGAAGTCAACTTCTCCTTTCTCGTCATATATTTCCTTTCTTCTTCTGTCCATAATACTCATAATAATCGGTTCCGTATCCTGTGGCATAAGTGCCGGGTAATCCATGCTTATCAATTTACCATGTACCCTCATCTTTGGCGGAACACCAACCGTAATATGTACATCGGATGCATTATTCTGTGCCGCAATCGTTAGTAGCTCTTCAATTGTAATCATATTATCCTCCAATCCAGATTCTATTCAGATTCGTAAGCAATCTTAAGTGCTTCTTTAAATGAAGTAACACCTTCCAGACATAATCTTACGCCACTGTCTTTTAATGTATGCATGCCTTCTTCTATAGCCGCTTTTTTCAGCTCATCAGCTCTGGCTCCGGCTGCAATCTTTATTCTTAAACTATTAGTTACCGCCATAATCTCATATACACCGATTCGGCCAAAGTATCCAACACCTCCACAGGTGCTGCATTCCGTTCCCGGTTCATATATTGTAAGTGGGGTCATCTCATCTACACCAAGAAGTCTCTTTTCCTCCGGAGTAGCCATAACCGGTTTCTTACAATCCGGACAAAGTCTTCTTACAAGACGCTGTGCTATTACTCCAACGAGCGAATCACCTATCAGATAAGGTTCGATACCCATATCCGCAAGACGGCTGATCGTACTTGCAGTACCGTTTGTATGCAGTGTGCTTACAACCAAGTGACCTGTAATAGCTGCTTTAACGGCTATATCTGCTGTCTCACCGTCTCGAATCTCTCCAATCATTATGATATCCGGATCCTGACGCAGAATCGAACGAAGCGCAGCTGCAAATGTCAGACCTGCTTTTTCATTTACGTGAACCTGATTGATTCCTTCCATATTTGCTTCGACAGGGTCCTCAACCGTTATAATATTAACATCCTCTGTATTCAGCTCACTAAGAGCAGTATAAAGAGTAGTTGATTTACCTGAACCTGTAGGTCCTGTTACAAGGATAATTCCATGAGGATTCTTAAGGATTCTGTCAAATTTCTCAAGCTCTTCTGCGTTAAATCCAAGGTTTTCCTTATCTCTGGTAAGGTTTTCCTTGGATGTAAGTCTCATAACTATCTTTTCTCCGTTGATAGTCGGAAGTATAGATACACGGACATCATACTCTCTTCTGTCAACAGTCATGGCAATACGACCATCCTGTGGTTTTCTCTTTTCTGAAATATCCATACCACCAATAATCTTTATACGTGCCACAATAGCAGACAAAAAATCTATATCGTACTTGGCAACTTCCACTAAAGCACCATCAATACGATACCTTACCCTGACTTCATATTCCAATGCTTCGATATGAATATCACTGGCTCTTCGCCTTACACCCTGTTCAAGTATACTTCTTACTAACTGAACGATCGGTGAATTCTCAACTGTATCATCTTTTGCAGCTTCTTCTGATTCCTCGAATTTTGCTTTGTCTTTTTCTCTTTCTTTTCGGAACTGTTCCGCAGCTGCCATCGCCTTTGTGGCACCATAGAGTTTATCAATCTGATACTCTATCTGTGCTCTTGTACTAAGCACAGGATCAACCTGATAATTAGTAATGATAGAAATATCATCAATTGCAAGAATATCCATAGGATCCGCCATAGCAACCCTAAGCACATTAGGTACTAACTGGTCGAATTCAAAAGGTATCAGGCAATTCTTTCTGATAAAGTCTTCATTAAGCATCTTACCGATACTTTCATCAATCTTAATCTTTCTAAGATCAATGTATTCAATTCCAAGCTGGTCACACAATACGTCGATTACGGTCATCTCATCGACAAACCCTAATGATACGACTGTTTCACCAAGCTTCATCCCCTTATTCTTTTGCTCCTGAAGTGCTGTCTGTAACTGTTCTTCTGTGATCAACCCCTTCTGAACAAGGCAGTCACCCAAACGTATCTTGTTATATCTTGCCATACTCTTTCATTCCTCTTCATACTTTTTCAACCTTTCACAATTTTATCACATTTTCAATGTAAAATAAAGTATTTTTTAACAATATGACTTGTCCAAATCTTAACTTTAGGAGTTTTTTACTAAAATATAAGTTATTTTTGTATACTTTTTTCATTAGTATATTTTGCACTACAGTGTTTCTTCCATCGACCGTTTTAATTTTTCAAGTGCCTTCTTTTCAATTCTGCTTACATAGCTTCTTGATATGCCAAAATAATGCGCTATTCTGTTTTGTGTGTATATTTCACAATTATATATTCCATAACGGTGACATATTATATATCTTTCTCTGCGATTTAACGTTTTAAAGAATACTCTGTTTAATTTTTCAATATTTTGTTTTAATTCACATTTTTCATATATCTGTTCATCATCACTTTCTATCAGATCAATCAGGCTTACATCGTTTCCATCTTTATCTTTACCTAAAGATTCAAAGAGCGATATTTCTTTTGAGTGTTTCCTGTCATTTCTAAACATCATCAGTATTTCATTTTCAATACATCGCGATGCAAAGGTAGCAAGGCGGCCTTTATCCGCATTAAAATTGTTCACAGCTTTTACTAACCCGATTGTTCCCACTGATATCAGTTCTTCCATACTCTTACCGTCCTGTCGATACTTCTTCGCTATATGAGCCACTAATCTCATGTTTTTTTCTATTAATATTTCTCTGGCACGATCATCTCCATGCAGATATTTGTCAACATAATATATTTCTTCCTGTCTGGTAAGGGGTTCTTTAAAACTCTTCAAAAAAAGCACCTCGAAACCTCTTTAACATCATAATATGTCAAAAACAGCTTCTTAGTGCCTTTCCAATGTATTATTTTTCTTTTCTTCTTAATATGTCATAATTATCAAGTTCGATACCAAGGTTAACATATATCATCTGTTTCGGATGCGGGCAGCTCTCCATGGCATTGCCTTCCTCATCATATATGTTTAATACCTGTCTGACTATGTTCCCGCCGGACGGTTTCATAATCTCTATTTCTTCACCTACAGAAAATTTGTTTTTTTGTTCTATAAGATAACCCAGACCTTCTTTGTATCCCTTAATCAATCCCAGGTACGTATAATTCTTCTCGTATGTATTGCTGTCATAAATCTGTGTTTCTTCCGTAGGTTTATGGAAAAAGAATCCTGTAGTATATTGCCTGTATGTGCATTTTGCAATCTCTTCTTTGTAAAACGGAATACGTTCTTTGTAATAATCCGGATTTTTTAAATATTCATCTATCGCCATACGGTATGTTCGTGCAACAGACGCTACATATAATGCAGTCTTCATCCTTCCTTCTACTTTGAAGCTGTCTATTCCAGCTTCTATGAGTTCCGGAATATATTCAATCATACATAAATCTTTTGAATTAAATATATATGTTCCTCTCTCATTTTCATATACCGGCATATATTCTCCCGGTCTTGACTCTTCCACAACAGCATATTTCCATCTGCACGGGTGTGTACACGCACCTCTGTTTGCATCTCTTCCCGTCATAAAATTACTGAGAAGACATCTTCCGGAATACGATATACACATAGCTCCGTGTATAAATGTCTCTATCTCCATATCTTCAGGAATTTTTTCCCTGATAACCTTTATTTCATTAAGTGACAATTCCCTTGCCGTCACTACTCTTGTCGCACCAAGTCCATACCAGAATTTAAACGTCCCATAGTTGGTATTATTTGCCTGTGTACTTATATGAATATCTATATCAGGAAGTATCTCTTTTGCAATCATAAATACAGCCGGGTCTGATATGATAAGTGCATCCGGTTTTACATCTTTTAATTCTGTAAAGTACTTTTTAACTTCTTCTAAATCGTCGTTATGCGCAAGTATATTAGAAGTAACGTACACTTTAACTCCTCTTTCATGAGCAAATGCAATTCCTTCCTTCATATCTTCTATTGTAAAGTTCTTAGCACCTGCCCTGAGGCTGAATACTTCGCCTCCGATATAAACCGCGTCAGCTCCATAAAGAACCGCAACTTTTAATACTTCTATATTATTTGCAGGTATTAATAATTCTATCTTGCGCATCAGCCTATATCCTTTCTTACACTTACTGTTATACCATCTCCGATAGGTACAATCGTAGTTTCCAAATCATCTCTGTTTTTTAATTCATATAAATAGTCCCGCATACGTCCATGTATTGTTCTGTTTCTTCTCTCAATACCGTACCTTGACTTTACAATATCCCCCTCCTGAAGGACGTTATCACATATAATAACCCCACCCGGAGCAACTTTTTTTATAATCATTTCGAGATAATTCATATACTGTCCCTTTGCAGCATCCATAAAAACAAAATCATAAATTTCTGCCAATTCCGGAAGCACTTTTAGTGCATCCCCTTCTATAAGTGTTATTCTGTCTGAGAATCCTGCTTTTTCAATGTTATTTCTTGCTATTGGAATTCTTTTTTCATAGTTTTCAATTGTAGTAATTCTGGACGCTTCAGGCATGGCCTTTGCCATCAATATTGCTGAATACCCTATCGCCGTGCCAATTTCTAAAATATTTGCCGGTGCTTTCATAGTAATCATCACCTTCAAAAAGCTTTCCATTTCTTTTCTTATAATTGGCACGTCCGTCTCATGGGCAAACCGCTCAATCTCATCACACAGCTCACCATTAGATTTTTCAAGTGAATGTAAATACGTAACAATTCTTTCATTAACTATCACTTCGCCTGTTCCTCCGATGTCTCTCCCGATGATAATAACTCTATTATCTCTTCACCTGATGCCGCATTGCTCACATTGTACACACCCGGTTTCAATTTTGCTTCATACAAAAAAGCCTGTATACGAAATACATTTTTGTCACCAATAACCTTTTTTTCGTACAATTCGTCTGCAATATCAGCAACCGTATCTCCCTGCACCACTACCACTTCGATTTCCTCTCCCGGTGCTTCTTTGAATCCATCTTTCGAGAAAATTGTTCTGCCAAATTGATAGCTTTTGCTTCCAAGTATATAAATAACCAGAATAATAAGCATACATACTGCCGCTTTTAATGCTACTTTTATTATACTGTTTCTCATTATCCACCGGCCTTTCTTACTCCAGGAAATTCATGTCCATCTCGATACTTTCCGCTATTATAGACGTAACTTTCCTGATTTCGCGACACAAAAGGTATTCTGCATCAAGAAATTCTTTTGCTGTTTTATTGTTAACAACATAATTAAACTCTGACGTGAGCTGGTTTATAGAATTCTGCATGTTTTCATCAGGATTATTCTGAATATAGAATCTTCTTTTTCTATATTCATTCAAGCCTTTCAAAAGTTCTGCATCTTCTTCTACTTTTCTTCTTGCACTATCATATTTTGAATATATTTCACTATTAACAATGAGTTCTGAAAGTTCTCTTGCTTTACTCTCAATTTCAAACATAGCTTTACTCCTTTTTTATGAAACTTCCATAATAATCGGAAGTATCATAGGACTTCTCTTCATCTTCTTCCACAGATATTCGCTCAGACTGTCTTTAACAACCATCTTGATTTTTCCCCAGTCTGAAACTCTGTGACTTAGACAATTCTCTAAAGCTTCTGACACTACTTCTTTTGCCTCTTCTATAAGATTTTCGGATTCTCTGACATATACGAATCCTCTTGTTACAATATCCGGTCCCGACAAAAGCTGATTTGTATATTTTTCCAATGTCATGACTACTATAAGAATTCCGTTTTCTGCAAGATTCTGTCTGTCTCTTAATACTATATTTCCAACATCACCGACTCCAAGTCCGTCAACCAGCACTCCTCCTGCCGTTACTTTATCTACTATGTCAGCTCCTTCTTCGCCGATGCTAAGCACATCTCCGGACTCCATAATAACTACATTTTCTTTTGGCACTCCCATACTCTGTGCAAGTTCGCCATGTACCTTTAAATGTCTGTACTCACCATGTACCGGAATAGCATACTTTGGTTTTACAAGTGAATATATAAGTTTTATTTCTTCCTGACATGCATGACCTGATACATGTGTATCCTGATGTATTACGTTCGCACCTTTCATGGAAAGTTCATTAATTACTCTTGCAACTGCTTTTTCATTTCCAGGAATAGGAGATGAACTTAATATAACTGCATCACCCGGTTTAATGGTGACTTTTTTATGAATTGAAGCAGCCATTCTTGAAAGTGCTGCCATGGATTCCCCCTGACTTCCGGTTGTAACAAGTACAATCTGCTTATCAGTATAATTCTTCATCATGTCAATATCTATCAATGTATTATCAGGAATTTTTATATATCCGAGTTCACTCGCAATATTAATTATATTCACCATGCTTCGGCCTTCAACTATAACTTTTCTTCCGTATTTGTACGCTGAATTTATAATCTGCTGTACTCTGTCTACGTTTGAAGCAAATGTTGCTATTATAATTCTATTCTCTGTATTCTCTGCAAATATATGATCGAATGTTCTACCAATAGTCTTTTCAGACATTGTAAATCCCGGACGCAATACATTGGTACTGTCACACATAAGTGCCAATACCCCTTTTTTACCTAACTCGCCAAATCTTGTAAGGTCTATCGCATCTCCAAACACCGGTGTGTAATCTATTTTAAAATCTCCTGTATGCACAAGAACACCTGCCGGTGTAAATATGGCTAATGCTGCCGCATCGACAATACTGTGATTTGTTCTGATAAATTCTATTCTGAAACATCCAAGGTTAATCGACTGTCCGTATTTTACGATTTTTCTCTTCACATTGTTCAGCATATTGTGCTCTTTTAACTTTCCGTCTATTATTCCTATAGTAAGCTTTGTAGCATATATAGGGACATTTACTTCTCTGAGAACATACGGAATAGCTCCGATATGATCCTCGTGTCCGTGTGTTATAACAAATCCTTTTACTTTCTTTATATTATCTTTAAGATAAGTTACATCCGGTATAACAAGATCAATTCCTAACATATCATCATCAGGGAACGATAATCCGCAATCAATCACTATTATATTATCCTCATATTCGATAGCCGTGATGTTCATTCCTATCTGATCCAATCCGCCCAAAGGAATGATTTTAATCCTTTCATTATTATTTTTTATTTTCTGTTTCAAAACTATACCTCCATTATTTTTCAATCTTTGCATCTTCTATAAGCTCTGTAAATATTTTTGATACGTATTCTAATTCATTATCATCTTCTACAACAATATAATCTGCCTCTTCGGATTCTTTTTCTGAAATATCTTTTAATATATACACTTCTACTTCCTCTGCATCTTCGTCATCCGAATCCGTAACAAGTAAATATCCGGTATTATTAATAACCGTCTCTTCTATCACATAAACATCAATATCTTTGCCTTCTTCATCAACAACAGTCAAATGTCCGTACATAAATCTTCCTCCATTATTCAATTAATTATTTTATATTATCGCAAAAATCAAGATACCCCTGCAATATTAATGCAGCAGCTATCTGATCTACATATTTTTTTCTGTTCTCACGGCGCACTCCGACCTCCATCATAGCTCTGTCAGCAGCTACGGTAGTCAGTCTTTCGTCCCACAAAACAACCTCAAGACCTGTTCTGCGCTCAAGCATCTCTTTAAATTCCAGAGTCTTTTCTCCTCGTTCTCCAACGGTATTATTCATATTTTTAGGAAATCCCAGTACAATCTTTTCGACCTTATATTCACTGATAATCTCCTCTATGCGTCGAAGGGTCTTTCTTAATTGTTTTTCTGATTCACGTCGCACTATCTCAAGCCCCTGGGCTGTAATGCACAGTTCATCCGACACTGCAACACCAACTGTCCCGGAGCCATAATCAAGCCCTAATACTCTCATTATAAATTACTCTTACTTCTTTTCTTTTAGTCTCTTATTGATATAATATGTTAACGCTTCTTCTATTAATTCATCACGTTCTACCTTCATAATCAGACTTCTTGCGTTATTATGACTCGTAATATATGTCGGATCACCTGACATAATATATCCGACAATCTGATTAACCGGATTATAACCTTTCTCTACCAGTGCCTGGTATACTCTTTCCAGTACTTGTCCTACTTCCAGCTTCGTCTCTACCGGAACTTTAACATATTGTGTGTTGTTTAAATTTTCCATGTTATTGCCTCCAAAATTCACGTTCGTATCTGATACGTTATATTTTAATATAAATTAACGATTTCGGCAAGTAAAATTTCGTCATTATAATAATCTGTAACATTTACTCTTTTAATTTCATTTGTGATATCATCGTCAGATTCAACCATAATCTTTACATATTCTTTTGTATGTCCGGTATAATATTCTTTTTCATTTATTATTTCTTTTTCCTCAAACAGAACATACGTCGTGCTGTCTATATATCTTTTTCTGTATTCTTTCTGCATTTTTTTACATAATTCAATCAATTCTGCACTTCTTAATGTTTTTATACTTTCCGGTACCTGATTTGGCATTCCTGCAGCCATTGTTCCATGTCTTACTGAATATTTGAATATATGCATGTCAGAAAACCCCACCTCGGATATAAACTTTTTCGTAATATTATGTTCTTCTTCCGTTTCTCCCGGAAATCCGACTATAACATCCGTTGTAATAGCAGCATTTTTATAATAGCTTCTGATTAATTCACAACTTTTTATAAATTCTTTTGTGTTGTACTTTCTGTTCATTCTCTTCAATACTGTATCACATCCGCTTTGCAGCGATAAATGAAAATGTGGGCATATTTCTTTTTGCTTTGAAATTCTCTGCATAAAATCTTCAGTGATGGTACGCGGTTCAACGGAACCAAGTCTCACTCTCTCTATTCCCGGTATTTTACATATTGCTTCCACGACATCAATCAATCCTGTCTCTTTATCGTCAAAGTCAATTCCGTACGAACCTATATGAATTCCGGTTATTACAATTTCCTTAAATCCTTTTCCGGCCAGAATCTCTGCTTCTTTTTCTATGTCACTTATTTTCCTGCTTCTGACTCTTCCTCTTGCATATGGAATTATACAATATGTGCAAAACTGGTTACATCCATCCTGTACTTTTATATATGCTCTTGTATGTTCACTTAGCTGTTCAAGTGTCATTTCTTCGTATTCTGATGTATGATTAATATCTATGCTTGCATCTATTTTTTCACATTTCTTAAAGTAGTCATTTAAAATTTCGATTATATCTCTTTTTTTATTATTTCCTACAACAATATCTATATTCTCATCAGCTATTACCTTTTCTTTATCTGTCTCAGTATAGCATCCGGCTGCAACCACTATAGAATCCGGATTCATTCTTTTTGCTTTGTGAAGCATTTGTCTTGATTTTCTGTCAGCTATGTTTGTAACTGTACATGTGTTTATGATATAAATATCTGCTCCGGGTTCAAAAGGTACTATCTCATA
Source organism: uncultured Lachnospira sp. (assembly GCA_946186125.1). GTDB lineage: Bacteria > Bacillota > Clostridia > Lachnospirales > Lachnospiraceae > UBA2821. Next base: position 75,119 of record CAMHLZ010000004.1, read on the forward strand.
TCCCGCGTTTTTTAATTTTTGTTCCATTACTTCTGTTTCGTATGCATTTACTTTGCATCCTAAGTTGTGAAGTGCTACTTTTTTGTTCCGGTTAATCATATATTTGTATCATTCCTTTCCGAATTCTCTTTTTTTTGTTGACTTTTTTCATTTTAAAATGTACTATACTAGTTAGTGAGTGTTTTTTATGACTCTCATAATACATATAATTTCAGTTAGAACATAGAGGAGGTTTTTTATTATGAAAACAGTAAAGATTTCTTTAAACTCAATCGACAAGGTTAAGGCTTTTGTAAATGATATCACAAAATTCGAGACAGATTTTGATTTAGTCTCAGGCAGATACGTTATTGATGCTAAGTCTATCATGGGTATCTTCAGTTTAGACCTTTCTAAGAGCATTGATTTAAATATCCACGCAGATGACAACATTGATGATGTCATGGAAGCGTTAAAGCCTTATATCGTACAGTAAGACGTTTTTTTCTAAAGTGTCCACCATGCATGCATGTGTGGACACTTTTTGCTTACGGCGTCACTTCTATCACTTCTACGGAATCTATTGCCTCTTTCATAAGACGCTCTATATCTTCTGCCATATGTGTCTCAGATTGTTCTATACATGACAACTTTGGTTTTGTAACAGGATGCTCTGCTACAAATATTGTACAACAGTCTTCATACGGAAGAATAGAAGTCTCATATGTATCTATTTTCACGGATATGTCCACAATGTCCTGTTTGTCGAATGCAACAAGCGGTCTGTATACCGGTAATGTACATACTGCATTTGTTACGAGCATACTTTGCATAGTCTGGCTTGCAACCTGTCCTATACTTTCTCCTGTAACAAGTCCGAGGCATCCTGACTCTTTTGCAAAATGTTCTGCTATAAGCATCATATATCTTCTCATTATTATCGTAAGTTCATCATGTGGACATTTTTCGTATATGTATAATTGAATGTCCGTAAAATTCACTACATTTAATCTGATATTTCCCGCATACTCTGCCACCTTCTTTGCAAGGTCAACTACCTTCTGTTTTGCTCTTTCACTTGTATACGGAGGTGCATGGAAATATGTTGCTTCTAACGTAACGCCTCGTTTTGCTATCATATATCCCGCTACAGGACTGTCAATTCCTCCTGATAAAAGGAGCATTGCCTTCCCTGCCGTTCCAAGCGGCATTCCTCCAAGTCCAGGTATTATCTCAGAATATACGTTTATTTTTTCCCTGATTTCAATGTTTAATTTTATATCAGGATTTTTAACATCCACTTTCATTTCCGGAAAACGATCTAATATCTTTTCTCCTACCGTTACACATACTTCCGGTGACTGCATCGGATAATTCTTTCTTGCCCTACGGGTAAATACTTTGAAAGTCTTGTTTTTATCAGGGTATGTTGTATCAATATAATCGAGTATTTTTTCAACCATATCGTCAAATCCGTTATCGTTAAACTGCAAAAGCGGGCATATTCCCACAAGTCCGAATACTTTCTGAAGTGCCTGAATTGTCTCATCATAATCAAAATCTCCAGAAGCATCGCAATATATTCTTCCTGAAACTTTTCTAACTGCGAATTCCCCATCTACTTTTGACAATGCTCTCTTTATCTGGCTTACAAGCGCATCTTCAAATATATATCTGTTTTTCCCTTTTACGGCAATCTCCGCATATTTTATTAAAAATGATTTAAACATCTCTCTCTCCATTTCTACATGTGAACGTATTTTCTAAGCATAGGAACTATATTTTTCAACTCGTTAAGAGTATAGTCGAGTTCTTCTTTTCCGGTATCCGGCGAGAAACTGAATCTTACGGTAGAATCCAGGTTTTCAGCCGGAAGCCCCATTGCTTTTAGTGTTGCGCTGACTGACTGTTTATTAGAAGAACAGGCTGAACCTGCTGAAACATATATTTTTTTGTCTTCTAATGAGTGTAGCATAACCTCGCTTTTTATTCCATCAAAACTTACACTTACGATGTGTGGAGCTGCACTTTTTCCTTTTCTGCTGTTAACCGTGACACCTTCTATTTTTGACACTTCATCTATAAAATAATCTTTTAACTCTCTTAAATTCTCTATCTTTTTGTCAAAATCTTTGTATAATATTTTTACTGCTTCACCCATACCGGCGATTCCCGGTACGTTTTCCGTGCCTGAACGCATATTTTTTTGCTGTCCGCCTCCGAAAATGATTGGATTTACGTTTACTTTTTCACGGATGTATAAGAATCCTGTTCCCTTTGGTCCGTGTATTTTGTGACCGCTCACGGATAACAGGTCTATATTCTGTCTTTTAGGATAAATTCTAATTTTTCCAAATGCCTGTATGGCGTCTACATGAAAGCGGATATCCGGATTTTTTTTCTGTATGATTTCAGCTATCTCATCTATCGGCTGTATAGAACCGACTTCATTGTTGACATACATCACAGATACAAGTATAGTTTCATCGCAAATGCTTTCTTCAAGCTCTTTTAAAGATATAACTCCATGTTCATCCACACCAAGCCTTGTCACCCTGAATCCCTGTTCTTCTAAATATTTCACCGGCATAGCCACTGACGGATGTTCTATCTGTGTTGTTATGATATGATTTCCCCGTCTTTTATTAGCCATGACTGTACCAATTATAGCCATATTATTTGATTCCGTACCACCGGAAGTAAATACGATTTCTTTATCTTTACATTTTAATTCTGCCGCGATTATTTCCCGTGCTGTTTTAACGTATTTTTCTGCTTCTACTCCCTTCATATGGAGCGAAGACGGGTTTCCATAATCTTGTGTCATGGTCTTTAACATTATCTCTTTTACCGGTTCATATACTATTGTTGTCGCGGCATTATCTAAATATGCTTCCATTATATTACGCCTTTCTATTCTCCAGCCTGAACATCAATACTGATAGTATCGCCATTCCTGCCGTCTCTGTTCTCAATATACGTTTTCCAAGTGATATCGGCTGTATCCCGCTTTGCATCGCCATCTCTATTTCTTCAGGTGCAAATCCTCCTTCAGGTCCTATAAAGATTCCTATCTTTTCTTTTTTTTCTACATCATTTAGTACCCTGACGGTTTCTTCCATGTCTTTAAAATTCTCATAAGGAATTATCTTCATATCGAAATCTTTTACCATCTCTATGGCTTCTTTAAATGTAAGCGGATTTTCTACCTTTGGTATAATACTTCTTCTTGACTGCTTTGCTGCACTTTCCGATATTCCGGTCCAACGTTTTATTTTCGAAGCTGCTTTCTTATCATCAAGCTTTACTACACATCTTGAGGTCTTTACCGGCACCACCGCATATACTCCAAGCTCTACCGCCTTTTGAATGATCATTTCCATTTTGTCATTCTTGGGCAGTGCCTGAAACAGATATAGTTTTGCATCAAGTTCTGTTCCTGCATATTCTTCATCTAAAATCTCGGATATAACCTCGGTATCCGTAAATCCGGTAAGACGGCACAAATAGTCGTTCCCCTGACCATCACTAATCAGGAGTTCTTCCCCTGCTTTCATCCTTAAAACATTCCTGATATGATTGACATCAGAACCTTTTATATATATCTGATTTCCGATTTTACTATCGGATGATATAAAAAAATGATGCATACTTTACCTCCATTTATATCTTTTTTGCAGTAACTGATACCCAGTCTCCCTGTCTTGTAATCTCTTCTACTTCAAGCTCCGGGTTTGCTTTTATGGCAGCAACCACGTCCTGCTCTTTTGTGTTAATTATCCCCGAAGTAATGTACAATGCACCTTTTTTCATTTGTGCTGAAATTACTGCCGTTAATGGTATTATAATGTCTGCTAAAATATTTGCAACTACTATATCATAACATTCATATCCCGCTTTGTCTTGTATTTCTTTGTCTTCTATGATATTTCCATCAAAAAATCTTATATTCTGAACTTTATTTACTTTGCTGTTTTCTACAGATGCTTCTACCGCAATTTTATCGATATCGATTCCGGTTACCTCTCCGGCTCCGAGTTTTTTCGCTATAATAGACAGTATTCCGCTTCCACATCCCACATCTAAGACTGTGTCATCTTTATTTATATTTTTTCTTAACTGTCTTATGCAAAGCTGCGTTGTTTCGTGTTTGCCCGTTCCAAATGATGTACCGGGGTCAATATCAAGTATCATTTTGTATTCTTCTTTATCTGCAGGTGTATCTTCCCACGTCGGCTTTATTAATATGTCATCTACCTTAAACGGCTTGAAATATTTTTTCCAATTATTTACCCAGTCAGTATCTTCCGTGACAGACTCTTCTATGGTGCATGGACCTGCATTTACAAACTCTTTAATCGCTGTCAGACCATCTGTCAGTTCTGATAGTATCGTATCCTTGTCTTCATTTTCATCCATATAAAAAATTACATAGGCATGTCCATCATCCTCAGGGAGTTCCGGAAGAATGTCTATGTACATTTCTTTCTTTTCTTTTTCTGTTATCTGAATATTATCTTCCACTTCTATTCCATCTATTCCCAACTCAACAAGCAGGCCGCTGACTATGTCAACGGCCTCTGTAGTAGTTGTGAGTCTGAATTTATTCCATCTCACAATAATCCTCCATTCCGAACACTTTGTGTGAAAATCATCCATTCAATTTGTCTGCGTGTTTAATTAAGCGAATCTTTTAATTTATCCATGAAACCTTTTTTCTTGGACTTCTCATTCTTCGGCTTATCTTTTCCGGTGCTTAATGTCTCTCCTGAGATATCATCAAGTTTGATAATTAAATCTTTTTGTTCACTCGTCAGATGTTCAGGAACCTGTATATACAGTGTAACGAAATGGTCTCCTCTGACATTTTTATTTCGTAATGTCGGAACACCTTTTCCTTTTAATCTTATCTTTGTCTCTGTCTGTGTACCCGGTTTTATGTTAAACAGGACATCGCCATCTATTGTGCTAATCTTGACATCGCCACCTATGGCTGCCTGTGCAAATGACATCGGTGCTCTAGAATATAAGTCAAATCCCTGTCTTTTAAATGTAACATGTGCTGATACTGCTACTTCTACAAGCAAATCTCCACGTTCTCCGCCGTTGATACCCGGCTCTCCTTTTCCTCGTATTCGTACACATTGTCCGTTATCTATACCTGCCGGGATAGTTACCTGTATTTTCTTTCTTACGCTCTTATATCCTGTTCCATAACAGTCAGGACACTTCTCTTTTACAATCTTTCCTTTTCCGTTACAGTCCGGACATGTCTGTACATTTCTTACCATGCCAAATAATGACTGCTGTGTATAAACGACCTGTCCTTTTCCACCACATTTAGTACATGTAACAGGCTCTGTACCTGGTTTTGCACCTGTTCCGTGACATGTAGTACATTCTTCTTTAAGAGTAATATCCACTTCTTTTTCACAGCCAAATACCGCTTCTTCGAATTTGATTCTGACTCTTGTAGTTATATTAGCACCACGCTGCGGTCCGTTATTCGTTCTTCTGCTTCTGCCTGTACCGAATAAATCACCAAACATGTCACCGAATATGTCGCCCATATCACCAAAGTCAAAACTAAATCCTCCGGCTCCCGGTCCACCACCGCCTTCAAATGCTGCATGACCAAACTGATCATACTGTCTTCTTTTTTCAGGATCACTAAGCACGGCATATGCTTCCGAAGCTTCTTTAAATTTTGCTTCTGCTTCCTTATCTCCCGGGTTTGTATCCGGATGGTATTTTTTTGCTAATACCCTGTATGCTTTTTTTAATGCTGCGTCGTCTGCGTTTCTATCGACACCTAGCACCTCATAATAATCTCTTTTATCTGCCATTGGTCATCCCCTGACTTCCTTATATTTTACTAACTGCATCTACAGTGCAATGCCCTGAGCAATGTATCACACTTCTCAGGGTCATCTGCAACTCTTATATTAAACCTCTTTGTAATCTCCGTCAACCACATTATCATCCTGCTGTGTAGAAGTATATTGTGCATCAGCACCACCCACATCAGGTCCTGCCCCCTGTGCTCCCTGAGTCTGCTCATACATTTTAGCAAAGAGTGTCTGTGCGCTCTGCATTAATTTTTCCTGTGCAGCTTTGATATCTGCTACCTGTGATTCTGACATGTCTTCCGGGTTAGACTGGTCTACAAGGTCTTTTAATGCTTTTAAGTCTGCCTCTACACTTGCCTTATCGTTTGCATCAAGCTTATCTCCTGCTTCGTCTAAAGCTTTCTGTGTCTGGAATACCATTGAATCAGCATCATTTCTTGCATCAATTGCTTCTTTTCTCTTCTTATCCTGTGCTTCGTATTCAGCAGCTTCATTTACAGCTTTCTGGATATCTTCATCAGACATATTTGATCCTGCTGTTATAGTAATATGCTGCTCTTTTCCTGTTCCAAGGTCTTTCGCTGATACATTTACTATACCGTTTGCATCTATATCAAATGTAACCTCAATCTGTGGAACGCCTCTTCTTGCCGGTGGAATTCCGTCAAGTCTGAACTGTCCAAGGCTCTTGTTGTCTTTTGCAAACTGTCTTTCACCCTGTAATACATTGATATCAACCGCACTCTGATTATCAGCTGCAGTAGAGAATATCTGACTCTTCTTTGTAGGAATAGTAGTATTTCTCTCAATCAATCTTGTAGCAACGCCACCCATTGTCTCAATTGAAAGTGAAAGTGGTGTTACATCAAGAAGAAGGATATCACCTGCACCCGCATCTCCTGCAAGTTTACCACCCTGAATTGAAGCACCAAGTGCTACGCACTCATCAGGGTTAAGGCTCTTGTTTGGCTCTTTTCCTGTTAACTGTTTTACTTTATCCTGTACAGCAGGTATTCTTGTTGAACCACCTACTAAAAGTACCTTTGTTATATCATTAATAGTAAGACCTGCATCCTTTAATGCATTCTGTACAGGTATTACTGTTCTCTCTACTAAATCACTTGTAAGTTCATCAAATTTTGCCCTTGTAAGGTTCATGTCGAAATGCTTTGGTCCTTCAGCTGTGGCCGTAATGAACGGAAGGTTGATATTTGTAGTAGTAGCTGATGATAATTCTTTCTTTGCTTTTTCAGCTGCTTCTTTGAATCTCTGAAGTGCCATCTTATCATTTGATAAATCTACTCCTTCATTGTTCTTGAACTCAGCAAGCATATAATCTGTTAATTTCTGGTCGAAGTCATCTCCACCAAGTCTTGTATCACCGTTAGTAGCAAGAACTTCAATAACTCCGTCACCGATTTCGATAATAGATACATCAAATGTTCCACCACCTAAATCGTATACCATAATCTTCTGCTCGTTTTCATTATCAAGTCCATATGCAAGTGCTGCTGCCGTAGGCTCATTGATAATTCTCTTTACTTCAAGTCCTGCAATCTTACCTGCATCTTTTGTTGCCTGTCTCTGTGCATCATTGAAGTATGCCGGAACTGTGATAACTGCTTCTGTAACTTTTTCTCCAAGATATCCCTCTGCATCAGCTTTTAGTTTCTGAAGAATCATTGCTGAAACTTCCTGAGGAGAATATTTCTTGTCATCAATAGCTACTTTGTAATCTGTACCCATATGTCTTTTTATTGATGAAATAGTCTTTTCTGCATTTGTTACTGCCTGACGTTTTGCAGGCTCACCAACAAGTCTTTCACCTGATTTTGTAAATGCAACAATGGACGGAGTCGTTCTGACACCTTCTGTATTTGCTATAACTGTAGGTTTTCCACCTTCCATAACTGCTACACATGAATTTGTTGTACCTAAATCAATACCGATTATTTTGCTCATAACTAAGCGCCTCCTAATATTTAATCCTAACTAATTTGCTACTTTGACCATGCTGTGTCTTACAACAGTGTCTCTGTACATATATCCTTTTTGTAATTCCTCTGCAATTATATTTTCACCAAATGTATCATCTTCTATGTGCATTACCGCATTATGATAATCCGGATCAAACTCTTTTCCGACTGCTTCTATCGGCTTTACACCGGCATCTTCAAGTGTCTTCATTAACTGCTTATAGATTTTATCCATTCCGTCAACAAATGGTGTCTGTTTTTCTTCTTCTGTAACCGTCGCAAGTCCTCTTTCAAAATTATCTACCACCGGTAAAATCTTTTCTATGATATCTTTTGCTCCAACTTCATACATTGCTGACTTTTCTTTTTCTGAACGCTTTCTGAAATTATCAAATTCAGCAAACGTTCTTTTATATTTATCTGTGAGTTCATCGATGAGTATATCTTTTTTATCTCTTTTCTTTGACTTTTTCCCATCATCTCCCTTTACAGATTCTTCATTCTTTTCTTCATTTTCTTCGGCTTGCGCAACAGTCTGCTCTACAGTTTCCGTAGTCTCTTCTGCTTCATCCTGTATATCCTCTGCCACGTCTTTTATATCTTCTGCCAACTTTTCTTACCACCTTTCTATGTGTTATTTTGAAATGCATCATCTAATTGTTTTTTAACAGTCTTAAGATTCTCGACTACTTTTTCATAATCCATTCTCTTAGGACCGATAATTCCTATTGTTCCCTGAACTCCGTCACCAATATCATATGTCATGGTAACTACACTGCAATCCTTCATGTTCTGCACAGGCGTCTCATTTCCTATATACACCTGTATTCCAGTACCTTCACCGTCTTCTTCGCTGCTTGTTAACAATGTCTCTAATTGCTGTTTTTCTTCGAAAACATTAATAATCTCACTGGCATGGGCATTATCGCTAAGTTCAGGATATTTTAACATGTTTGTGGCACCACTGGTAAATATCTTCATATCCTCTCCCGAGCCTGCCACTTCAGCTATAATCTCGAGAACACGTCTTACAAGTTCTCCCTGCTCTCCGGCCTGACCGGTTATACGGCTGACTGTTCCTAAGTTAATTTCTTCTATCGTCATACCGTTCAATGTACTGTTAAATAAAATATTCAGTTTCAACACTGTCTCTCCGTCTATATTCTTTGACAGGTTCACAATTTTATTTTTTATTACATTGCCTTCCATGACCACAACGCACAACATCTTGTCTTCATTTATCAATGATAACTGAATAAATTTGATACGTTTTGAGAATCTTGGTGATGAAACGACTGTGGCATAATTCGTATTATTCGCCAGCAGTTTTGCCGTGTTCTGCAATAATTCCTCCACCTGTTCCACTTTTTCGGTAAGGAATTCTTTCATATCCGTAATCTCCTGCTGTTTAACCGACAGCTCTTCTTCCTTTTCCTTCATCATGTTATCCACATAAAGCCTATAACCCTTATCCGAAGGAATCCTGCCTGCAGAAGTATGTGGCTGAACAATATATCCCATATCTTCAAGGTCAGACATCTCATTACGAATCGTTGCTGAACTAAGATTCAAATCCGTATACTTTGAAATTGTCCTGGAACCCACCGGTTCACCTGTCTCCAAATAATTGTGAACTATGGCTTTAAGAATCTTTAATTTTCTCTCATCCAATTCCTGTCCCATATATCAACATACCTTTCTTTGAATCTTCATTGTTAGCACTCACTTGGGCAGAGTGCTAATTGCTTACATTGATAAGATAGCACTTTCTAATTTGTTTGTCAACAATTATTTTTTCCCGAACAAAAAAGAATAGCATTCCAGCCTGCTTTGATAATATCTGCAAAGCCTGATGCTATTCTTAAGATAATTTATGCTGCTTCTGATTCGTCGCCGTATATTACTTTTCCATAAGCAAATTTGTATGTTTTTATCTTATAGTGATAGTTTTTTTTCTTATTCGCATTTTTGTCTGACCATGTTGTTGTGTCTGCTGTTGTTATATTTCTGTATAAACTATATTTTCCATCTTCTGTTTCACTTCTATATATAAGATATCCTGAAATACCTTCTGCTTTTTCCCATTTGAGTTTTATTGATTTTTTTCCTGCTTTTTTTGTGGTAATTACCGTATTTGCTATAGGAATACTAATTCCTCTGTAATATGACGTTTCTCCGTAATATTTCTTACCTCCTGCTTCTATATACCCTTTTACGGTATAATGATAGCTAATACCGCTTTCAACTTCTTTATCTGTTATGTTATCAATCCCAACCGGCATATTTGCCACGGTTTCAATATCTGAACCTTTATCAGAAAAACGATATATTGTGTATCCGTCATATATTTCATTATCATGCCACGATACATGAACACAGCCTTCATTATCCAACGATACTTCTATTCCCTGTATATAGGATAAATTCACTCTGTCGGTAAACGCCTTAATCCTTACGTTTCCATTATCTTCGCGGTCAAACCACGTCTCTCCGTCATATCCTATAAAACTCTGTCCAGGCTCTGAATAAGCTGTAACCAAAAATCCGACCTGTTCTGTTGCCTCTGTCGGTATATATACGCTTTCATTCTCATGATTCAATTTGATAACTACAGAGTATTTTTCGCCCTTATCAATGTAAACTGTCTTACTTAATTGTATTGTATGATATCCCATATACTCACAGCTTCCTTCCTGAGGCTGTACATAACACGGAGAATCGCTTATTGGAGAGTTTTCGTCCAATCCTTTGTATATCTGTATCTGGTAATTTACAGAAGGATTTAAAGTGTAAAATGAAACGGCTTTTAACACTTCATCTGAATCAGCGGTAAATACATTTGCCATCCATCCGTCGTTTGTCCCATAATTCGCGTAATGCATAAGATTTGCTGTTCCATCATATTGATAGTTGTTATCATAATTGTCATTACTCTCATATATAAATGTATATGCCATTGCAGATGATGTATATACATCATCATATGATATCCAAAAATATCCATTATCTCCCCAGCCGGGACCCCAGCTGTTTTTTGCCAGCCATGCTCCATTTCCGGACGGTCTGGTTTTGAAATTGTCTGCATTATAGTCATCATCCCAGCCAACGATACAAATAGCATGATTTGTTCCATTTTTCACCGTGGTATTCTTATAATATGCCGCAGTAGAATAGTTATAGCATGATGAAAGGTATCTGAAACTAATCTGTACGCTTCCATAATTTTTTATAAATGTTTTTATCGTGTCAGTATCTTCCATACTTACCCAATATGAATTTTGTAAATGTGCTATAGTATCTCCGTATGCCAAAGCTTCTGACGGTTTAAAATCGCTTGAGGCTATATTTTCATATTGCATTTTTTCCTCACTGACCGGTCCAATCCACTGAGCCAGTGTTGATACTGATAGGCTGCCATTTCCTCCAAGCAGTCTGTAATCCGTGCTATTTGATGAGACATAATCTCCTTTTGTACCACCTAAAGGATCTGCTGCCCTGTGATAAGCATAATATGTAAGATGCATCTCTGATAAATCTGCGTTTGAGAGTATATTTTTTTTCACCAAATAGTTTTCTCCTACTGCACAGGTCGCAAAGCTCCAGCAGGTACCGTAACTTTTTGACTGATAATCCTGATTCTTAACTTCTGTTTTAACGCCTTCTTTTCTGGCATCATATGCAGACGGCAAACTGACAGCCCTGCTGAGTCCGTTGTCTGCAACCGGTACAGCTTTAAGCTCACCTTCTGATATATATGTATCCCTGTCCGGTTCGTACTGCTGCTGCTTTAGTATTTCGCTTTCACTCATTTCACGTCCTAATATATAATCAGGAGTATCTGCATATACCGTCATGCTGTTTGTTAAAATCCATATAGCTATTAGTACCCATTTAATCTTCTTCATATAAAAGCCCTTCCTCCATAGTAATCTTCACCCACCATATATTTAGTATAACGGATTTTTAACCTTTTGAAAATGTTTTTCTTAATATTTTACTTCAGTTTGTGTATACCTAAAAAGAGATACATGCCAAAGCATGTATCTCTAAATATTTCTTTAAGAACGTCTGTTACATCATTCCGCCCATTCCGCCGCCTGCAGGCATTGGTGGAACATCTTCTTTTATAGTTGCAACAACTGACTCTGTAGTAAGTAATGTTGAAGCAACACTTGTAGCATTCTGTAAAGCACTTCTTGTAACCTTAGCAGGATCAAGAATTCCTCTTTCTACCATATTTACATAATCTTCATGTAATGCATCAAATCCAAATCCAGGTTCTGACTCTCTTACTTTATTTACAATTACTGAACCTTCAAGTCCTGCATTCTTAGAGATTGTAAATAAAGGTGCCTCTAATGCCTTAAGTATAATGTTAGCACCTGTCTTCTCATCACCTTCTAATGATGATACAAGATCTGCTACTTTCTTAGAAGCATGGATATATGCAGAACCGCCTCCTGCGATGATTCCTTCTTCTACTGCTGCTCTTGTAGCTGCAAGAGCATCTTCCATACGAAGTTTTCCTTCCTTCATCTCTGTCTCTGTAGCAGCTCCTACTCTGATAACTGCAACTCCACCTGCCAATTTTGCAAGTCTCTCCTGTAATTTTTCTTTATCGAAATCAGATGTTGTCTCTTCAATCTGTGTACGAATCTGAGCGATTCTTGCTTCTATCTCAGTTTTATCGCCTTCACCGTCTACTATAACAGTGTTTTCTTTCTGAACCTTAACAGATTTTGCTCTACCAAGCTGATCCATAGTAGTCTCTTTTAAATCTAATCCTAATTCATCAGAAATAACCTGACCGCCTGTAAGGATTGCGATATCTTTTAACATTTCTTTTCTTCTGTCGCCATATCCAGGTGCCTTAACAGCAACAACGTTAAATGTACCTCTTAACTTATTTACGATTAATGTTGTAAGTGCTTCACCCTCAACATCCTCTGCAATAATTAAAAGTTTTGAACCAGACTGTACAATCTGCTCTAATAATGGAAGAATTTCCTGAATGTTACTAATCTTCTTATCTGTAATAAGGATGTATGGTTCTTCTAATACAGCTTCCATCTTATCCATGTCTGTTGCCATGTACGCTGAAATATATCCTCTGTCAAACTGCATACCTTCTACAAGATCAAGCTCTGTCTGCATTGTCTTTGACTCTTCTATAGTGATAACACCATCATTTGATACTTTTTCCATAGCATCTGCAACCATGTTTCCAACTTCTTCATCACCTGCAGATATAGCTGCAACTTTTGCAATCTGATCTTTCCCCGTTACTTTACTGCTCATCTGCGCAATTGCTTCTACTGCAATATTAGTCGCCTTCTTCATTCCTTTTCTAAGTATGATAGGATTAGCTCCCGCTGCAAGGTTCTTCATTCCTTCATTAATCATTGCCTGTGCAAGAACTGTTGCAGTAGTAGTACCATCACCAGCAACGTCATTTGTCTTTGTAGCAACTTCTTTAACAAGCTGTGCACCCATGTTTTCGAATGAATCTTCAAGCTCGATTTCTTTTGCAATAGTTACACCATCATTTGTAATAAGTGGTGCGCCATATGATTTATCTAAAACTACATTTCTTCCTTTAGGTCCTAATGTAACTTTTACTGTATCTGCTAACTGATTAACACCTGATTCTAATGCTTTTCTAGCATCTGCTCCATATTTTATTTCCTTTGCCATGTTCTATCTACCTCCTGATTTTATTAATGATTTATTCTACAACGGCAAGTATGTCAGACTGTCTTACGATTATATAATCCACATCTTCTATCTTAACTTCTGTTCCTGCGTATTTTGAATATATTACAGTATTACCAACTGAAACTTCCATCTTTATCTCTTTACCATCTACAACTCCGCCCGGGCCTACTGCTACTACCTCAGCCTGCTGTGGTTTTTCCTTTGCCTGACCAGGTAAAACTATTCCTGATTTTGTTGTCTCTTCTGCAACTAACTGCTTTAATACTACTCTGTCTCCTAATGGTACTAACTTCATTACTTAGTCCTCCAATCAATATAATCTATATGTTATTAGCACTCGTTCTAATCGAGTGCTAATTCATAAAACTTATAATAAATGCTTTGCTTTATTTATGCAAGTCAGATTTTCTATATATTTGCTTGCTATTTCTTATTATTTCTTTCGTTTTCTTAATTTTTCTTTTATTTTTGTGTTTTTAATTTTTTATCAGCATTTTCCCTTGCATATGCAAACAGGTACTGTTGGGCATACCCACCGTATTTTCCAAACTTTTCACCTGCAAATTCCTGTATCTGTTCTTTCTTCACATCTTTATTAAAATATAGTTCTTCCATTATTCTTTTCACCCACACATCCACTGGAAAAGCTTCCCTGAATCCAAGACCAAAAAGCAATGTACAATCCGACACTTTTTTTCCGACGCCTTTTAAAGCTGTTAATTTTACCCCTGCTTCTTCTCTGGTCATCTGTCTCAACTTTTTTTCATCAAGTTCTCCCGACTTTAGAATTTTTGCCGCCTCAAACAGGTATTTTGCCCTGAATCCCGCTTTGCATTCCCTATATCCTTCTTCGGGAATGTCAGCAAGTACGTCTGTATCCGGAAATGAATAGTATGTTTTTCCTTTATATTCTCCAACCGGCTCACCGTATTTTTCACACAATACTGCAATAATCTGTCTTATTCTGACTATTTGCTGGTTTTGGGATATGATAAATGAAATTAATGTCTCCCGGAATTCCTGATTAAGTATTCTTATTCCTCCCTGTAATGCAATTGCTTTTGTCATGTTTTCATCATTTTTCTTAAGTATTTCTTTAATCTTTCCATAATCCCTTTCTATATCAAAATATTGTTTCCACACGTTTTCATACTCTTCTTCAGTTGTATTATGAAAAATCAGGCTGTCTTTTTCCTGATTTATATGGAGCATCCTGTTAAATGCAACTATTATGTATTCTTCATCAGATATTTTGTCATAACGGAAACATTGTCCACATTCAAGAGTCTGACTAAGTGTGAAATCTTTTATGTTTTTTATTATTACGTTATTGTTTTCGCTGATAATTCTCATTTATCATCACTTCCTCTTTTGTATAATCACTTATCAGACTATCATTTTTATATGTAAAATACAATATTTTTTACAGTATATTTTTTTGTAAAAAATGTATTTTTATCTTTATTTTTGGTTCATTTCGTATTACAATAGATATAAGGTTAAGCTTGAAAGGAGTACGAAATATGGCTAAGAAAACATTTGGAAAATTTTTACTATGCAGTGCTTTGGTAGGTTCTGCTGTTGCGGGAGGAATTGCATTATACAATAAGTTTAAGTCTGAAAAAGATGACGATTTTTTAGATTTTGACGATGATTTTGATGATGACGACTTTGATGAGGATGATTTCGACGGAAGCTTCGATGAGTTAGATGATATTGATGATGATTCTGACGATGATGATAAGTCTGAAGATACAGATGATGATTCAAAAGAATCTTCTGATGATAACTCTGAAGATGAAGAGTCAAAAGAAGCGGATACACCTGTTAAGAACAGCTATGTTTCCATTCCTTCCATCGATGATGATTTTGATGATAAAGAAACTGAATGATTATTTTAGAGGGTGAGCGTTATTGCTCATCCTCTTCTTTTAGTATACTGTTAGTTTTTGTAATTGTTCTTGTTAATGCATCTTTTGAGTTTTTCCACGGTTCGTCTTTATGTCTGTAGTCAAATTTGTCTATGAACCAGCTTAAATCCCCCGTCACTCTCTCCATATTGGTTAGGTATATTTCATTTGTCTGTTTTATATATTCGTCAAGATTTTTTCCTGACATGTTAGAACCAGCTTCTTCTATCAGCATTCCGTAGTGTCTTGTACAAAATCCTGCACAGGTTTTGTACTTGCTTCTAAATACATCATCCTTCTCCCAGAGATAATGTATTGTCTTTATGTAACGTTTAAATGTTCCTTCTATCTTACTGCATACAAAACACGAATTATCCAGTTTATGAATATAATCCAATAATTGTGAATTATCCTGTTTTTTAAAGAATCCTGATTTTTTTGTCTCTGATGTCAGTTCACGTATTATCCTGTTTGTCTTTACCATATGCGTGTGAAGGATTAATGCCTGTCCTAATTTGTTTTCAATCTGAAAAATCTGTTTTATATGTTTTTCGCAAAATCCCTGTTCATCAGTCATTGCCCTTACATCATCTTCCATATAACTCGGTCCCATTGTGTATTGAACTGCATTTTTTTCAAGTTCAAGGTACATTGCACACACCGGACATTCACATTCTTTGCTAAATGCATCATTTACGGGTATTGTATATAATTGTTCTTTCATACTTATCCTCCATTCCATGCTTTCTTTAATAATTCAATTCCTTTTTTTATCTCTGAGTGATTTAACTTTGCAAATCCCATAATTACAGCATTTCTTTCTTTATACGTTTCATCTATGTAATATTCAGATAGCGGATATACCTTAACGCCGGCATTATGTGCTCTATCAATCAATTCTTTTTCCGTCATCCCATTGTTAAATTTTATTACGATATGTAATCCTGCATTTGCTCCATATATGCTTATCATTTTTCCCATATCTTTCATATTTGATAATACCATATCATGTTTTTCTCTATATATTGAACGCATTTTGTTTAAATGTCTTTCAAAGTGTCCGTTTTCTATAAATTCACTGACTACAGCCTGATCTATTCTTGACACTGTCTGTGAGTAAAAGCTTATTTCTTTCTCGTACAAATTCATTAAATGCTCCGGAAGAACCATATAACTCATTCTGATTGCAGGAGCAATTGATTTCGAAAATGTTCCTATGTATATTACCTTATCTGTGTTATCTATTCCCATTAATGCCGGAATCGGTTTACCGTGATATCTGAATTCGCTGTCATAATCATCCTCTATAATATACCGTTCATCTTTTTCGTTTGCCCATTTTAGAAGCTTATTTCTCTTTCTGATAGACATTACAGTTCCAAGCGGATATTGATGAGACGGCATAACATATACCAGATCGGCATTTTTGCTCCTAAGACTTTCAACATCAATTCCGTCTTTTTCTACTTTAACGGTAACTACTTTTTTATCATTTGACCGAAACACCTGATAAGCTCTTTGGTATGTAGGACTTTCCATTGCTATTACTCTTGTCTGTTTCATAAGCCGGCATAAAATCGTCATCAGGAAATCGTTACCTGCACCTATAATAATATTATCTGGTGAACAATGTACGTTTCTTGCTTCAAACAGGTAATTACATATATTCCGGCGCAATCCCTCATCACCTTTATAATTGCCACTGTCAAATAATTCTTTTTTTTCTTCATTTAAAATTGAACGTGATATCTTTCTCCATGTTCCAAAGGGAAAGTATTCCAGATCAATACCGTTAGGTGAAAAATCTATTAGTCTTTCTTCCACTGTTTTTGTTTTCGGTATTTTTTTTGTTCTTTTCGGAATATTAATATCATATAACAACGATATTTCGCAAACATAATATCCTTTACACGGAACAGATTCTATATAGCCTTCCGATATCAATTGAGTGTAAGCCATATCTACCGTGCTTCTGCTTACCTGCAGGTGACTCGCTAGAGAACGCGATGACGGCAGTTTGGTCTTACACTCAATTTTCCCACTTTTTATCTCACTTTTTATGTATTGATAAATCTGTTCGTATAACGGAGTATTGCCCGTATTGTCAAGTACAAGCGTCAACTCATTCATACTAATCTCCATTCCGCAGACGCCTGCGTCGAAGGAATCGCGTGCGATGTTAGCAATTTGTGGCGCCTGCGGCACAAATTGACGTGTGAAAAATCATATATCAATATGATTTTTCACACTATTTTTTTCCAACCTCTTTTTTTATCATTTCTTTCAGTTCCAAAGCTCTGTCTTTTAACTTTGGCGTGACTGTTTTTGATGTGATAATCTCACTTACAAGCTTTAATGATACCGGATATTCCTTACATTGTCTGGCTAAATCTGCAACAAGATACATAATTGTATGCTCGTCCATGCCACATATAGGCATTGATTCTTTCATCATTGCATCTTTTAATCCACGGTATGCATTTTTTATAAATGTCTTTTCCTGAGCTTTGAGTTCTTCGCGTGCCTGTTCAATCTCTTCCATGTCACTTGGAAGATTTTCTGCCTTACCACGCAGTATCCATGCACTCTTTAAACATATATATCCTCGTTCACTATCTTTTGCATTTCTTACCACTGCATTTGCCAATGCAAGCTGGTATCTTACAAAAGCTTCATCATATGAGTATACCGGAGCAGTCTCATCAACACCTTTGAATTTTGAGCTTATCTTTGCTTTTATGGCATCATATTGTTTTTCTGTCTGCTTTCCATAAAATCTGCTAAGTGCGGCATATCCGCAATTACCACAGACAATACATTCATACTTAATAGGATCTGCTATACTGTACTTCGCTCTTAAGTCACTATCTGACCCAACTAGTTGATTTTTACCCGTTTTTATCATTTTTGAAGTGAATTTTTTTCCACATACAGGACATGTATAGGTTTTATCAAACAGAAGTTCTTCTTCTGTTATCTCATGTACCTTTTTTTTCTCCTGCTCTTCTTCTTTTTTTTCTTCCTCAAAAACCTCTAATCCTGACATATCCCCCAATCCCAACTGTTCTAATCCTGCAAATAAATTATCACTCATTCACATTTCCTCCTTCCCGCTATTTCGGTAACTTAAATGAACTCTTAAGAGAAACAATTCTGTTAAATACAGGTTTATCTTTTGTAGAATCTTTTGTATCAACACAAAAATATCCTTGTCTTACAAATTGAAAGCTCTCAGCCGGCTTTGCATCTGCCAGTTTTGGCTCTATCATGCAATTATTTAATACCGTTAACGAATTTGGATTCAGATTCAGGTTTCCGTCCTCATCTAATTTTCCTTTTTCTTCATCAACTATATTTTCATATAATCTTACTTCAGCATTAACTGCATGTCTTGCACTTACCCAATGTATGGTTCCTTTTACCTTTCTTCCGGTAAATCCGGTACCACATTTTGTCTCAGGATCGTATGTACAATGAATCTCCGTCACCCTGCCGTCTTCATCTTTTACAAAGCTCTCACATTTAACAAAGTATCCGTGCATAAGCCTTACTTCATTACCAGGAAATAATCTGAAATACTTTTTAGGCGGTTCTTCCATAAAGTCTTCTCTGTCGATATATAATTCCCTGCAAAATGGTACGGTTCTTGTTCCAAGTTCAGGATTTTCCTGATTATTTTCCACCTCAATATATTCTACTTTATCTTCAGGATAATTATCGATTATTAATTTTATAGGATCTAAAACTGCCATCATTCTTGGTCTCTTGAGTTTTAAATCTTCTCTTATACAATACTCAAGCATTGCATAATCTACTGAGCTGTTACTCTTTGATACTCCACATAATTCCACAAACATTTTTATAGATTCCGGTGTAAATCCTCTTCTTCTGAGTGCTGCTATCGATACAAGTCTCGGATCATCCCAGCCGTCTACTATTCCATCTTCTACCAGTTTTTTGATATACCTCTTACCGGTAACCACATTTGTAAGATAAAGCTTTGCAAATTCTATCTGCTTTGGCGGATGCGGGTATTCAAGTTCTCTGACAACCCACTCGTAAAGCGGTCTGTGATCTTCAAATTCCAAAGTACAGATTGAATGTGTTACTCCTTCTATGGCATCTTCTATAGGATGTGCAAAATCATACATCGGGTATATGCACCACTTATCTCCTGTCCTGTGATGTGTCATGTGGGCAACTCTATATATAATAGGATCTCTCATGTTAATATTCGGAGAGGCCATATCTATCTTTGCCCTCAATACTTTTTCACCGTCTGAGTATTTACCATTTTTCATATCTTCAAACATTTGAAGGTTTTCTTCTACCGTTCTGTTCCTATATGGGCTGTCTTTTCCCGGTGATGTAAGTGTTCCTCTGTATTCTCTTATCTCATCTGCCGTCAGATCGCATACATAAGCTTTTCCTTTTTTTATTAATTTTACGGCTGCCTCATACATTTTTTCAAAATAATCTGATGCAAAGTATAGTCTGTCTTCCCAATCTGCACCTAACCACTTTATATCTTCTTTGATTGAGTCAACAAATTCTTCTTTTTCTTTTGTAGGGTTTGTATCATCGAATCTCATATTAAAACTTCCGTTATATTTTCCGGCAAGTCCATAGTTGAGTAATATTGATTTTGCATGACCTATGTGAAGATAACCGTTTGGCTCCGGCGGAAATCTCGTCGTTATATGATCATAACTTCCTTCCTCTATATCTTTTTCTATAATCTGTTCAATAAAATTTTTAGATTCTGTTACTTGGTTTTCCATGTTACTGCTGTTCCTTTCAATTTTTGTTACCTTATCTATATGATACATTAGCTGAAAAAACATGTCAAAAGTTTTTTAATGCATTTTTGGTCATTTACTCCCATTAGCTCTCTTGCCGAATGCATTGCCAATATAGGAACCCCTATATCTATAGTCCTCATTGGCAATATGGTAGATGTAATTGCTCCTAACGTACTTCCTCCTGACATATCCGACCTGTTTACAAATGTCTGACACTGTGTTTTACTTTTCTTTGCAAGAAGCTTTATAAATGCAGATGCAACCCCGTCATTTGCGTAACTCTGCGACGCTGCAATTTTTATAACCGTTCCTCCGTTAAGCATCGGTTTGTTGGTAATATCACTTTTTTCCGGATAATTCGGATGAACGCCATGTGCCACATCTGCCGAAATCATCTTTCCATTTATCAGGTAATCTATCATGTCCTCCCTAGTTTTTCCCAATGACAACATAATTTTTTCGAATAATAGAAGAATTATATCCGACTGTGCTCCCTGCTTGGTTCTACTGCCTATTTCCTCATTATCATATAAAATCACCATGTTTATGCCTGACTCTCTTTCTTCAGCACCGGTAATACCATCCACGGCTGCTTTTACACTAGTCAGATTATCCAGTCTCGGTGAGGAAAACATTGTCTTATCAAACCCTATTTTCTCTCCCTCTTCACATTGGTATATATATAATTCATAATCGAGTATATCCTCATTTTTTACATTTATCAGTCCTGCCAATCGTTCCTCAAGACAGAATTTATCCGCTTCTTTTGAAATAATATCTGCTATGGGAAGCATTTCCTTTTGCCTGTTTAATTCCACTCCTTTATTGACTTCTCTGTTTAAATGAATAGCCAGATTAGGAATTATCATTACTGGCCGTTTAAAATCCACAAGTCTGTTTTCTACTTCTAAGTCACCTTTTCCCTTTATGATAACCCTGCCGGCTACAGATAATGGTCTGTCAAGCCATGTATTCAAAATAGCTCCGCCATATAATTCAGTATTTATTTTTCTATATCCGTTTTCGTTAATTACCGCATCAGGTTTTAGTTTGAAGCATGGAAAGTCTGTATGTGCACTACATACCCGCAAATCACCGCCGGCAATACCATTTTCCCCAACGGTAAATGCCATCAGTGTACTATCATATACTTTTACATAGTATCGTCCCTTTTTTTGTATTTCCCACTTTCCCGCCATATTAAGTTCTGTAAATCCTTTTGCTTTTAATTCTTCACAAACACTATCCACCGTATGAAAAGGCGAGGTTGCTTTTTTTATAAATTTATTCAGTTCTTCAATTGTTCCCATATTCTGCCTTTCTTAAACATTTATAATATAACTGTTTTTACCGCTGTTTTTCACATCATATAATGCTGCATCTGCTCTCTTTAATATTTTATCTATATCTTCAGGAACGGAACATGTTCCAAATGATATTCCGACAGAGCATGATATTCTGTGTTCTTTTGAAATCGTAATCTCTCTTCCGTATGCTCTTATTATATCATTATAAAATCCTTTATTTTCTTCGAGTCTTTTAAAAATTTTCTTTGCAATTATCTCTCCATATTGCTCATCTTTTTCCGGGATTATTGCAATAAATTCATCTCCGCCATAACGGATAATTTTCCCTGAATCATCAATTATGTCTTTTAGCATGTAAGCAAAGCATTTTAATACTTCATCTCCCACATTATGCCCAAAATTATCATTACAGAATTTAAAATTATCAAGATCCATATAAAGTACCGTGAACTTTTTTAATTCATTTATCTCTGTTCCGATGTATTGTTTCATTCCCTGTCGGTTTAAAATTCCTGTCAGTAAATCCGTTACGGAATTTTTTTCTAATTCCATTCGCAGCACTTCACGTTTTCCTGCGTCAATAATCTGTTGGAACGCCGCAAGTATTATTCCTGCATCGTCCTGATCAAGCATTGTTATGTTTCCTATAAAGTTTGCTATCTTATTTCTTGATACAATTAAAATGTCAATTATTTCTTCAGATGCGGCTACCGGAATTCCAATAATCGAGCTTATTTCATGATATCCCAATATCTTAAGCAGTATATCATTTTTATCGAATTCATTTTCATTTCGGTTAAACACTACCGGTTCTTTTTTGGCTTTAAAATATTCTGAAATCTCTCCAAGCTGTTCGTCATTAAGCTTTAAATACTCATCCTCAAATATTATAGTATATTTACCTTCACCCTCATCTCTATACCATAATATTCTATCAAGATTGTAAGCATTTTGCATGGTAGACATCACGTTTTCAACAACTTCTTCAAATGTATCACCTTCTTTATTGATGTGCTCTACCCAAGTCTCTAAAAACAATAACGCTTTATTTTTTTTCTGTAATTCCGTCTCGATTCCCTTCATATACATAAGATTCATTATTTCATCCATAGTACGTTCATCAATTCGTTCTATACTGCCGCATGCTATTATTTCATTAATATCATGCAGTCTTTTGAATCTTTCAAGCAACACTTTCTGATATTCATAATTATTCTCATCACAAAAAATCAGTCCTAATTCTACAATCTCTGATTTTTTGTTTTCATTGTACAATTTGTTATAAAGATCTGCATATTCCATTATATAGTTTATAAATATATAATTTTGTTTGTTATTGAATGTCTTCCACAATTCAATTCCTTTTTCAAATGTTTTTTCTGATACTGAATAATTTTTTTCGTTTTTGTATATCATTCCTATTATCATCTGGTACAGGAAAATATCATCCTCCCAATATTCATAATCAGGTTCAATATCTGTATCGAGCAGATGTCTTAACACCATCTGCATCTTTTTTATATATACTTTTGCATCATAAACCCTGCCAAGCTTTATATATGCAATGGCTAAAATTCCGTATATTTTTGTTATATTACAAATACGGATTCTTTCTATTCCAAGCAGCTTCATTATTTTCAAAAAATGGTTTACATAATAAATAACCGTCTCATAATCTTTTATCAAAAGTGCATTGAGTGATATATTGTACAATGTCTCCAGCAATACATTCGTGTTTTTTAATTCAAGCATGATTTTTAATGATTTTTTTAGATATTCATCTGCTTTTTCATATCTTCCGAGCACTAAAAAATCATATGCAATTCCATTATATATCTCTGCTTCTTCATGCTTATCATTGTTTTTATAGCATATTTTTAAACATCTCTGATAATAATACTCTAAATTCTCATATCTGCCGTTTGATGTACTGTATATTATAATTTTCTGCCATAATTTAAAAATGCATCTGTCATTGTCAAGCATTTCTGCATACTTCATACCCTTTTTAAAATATTCCGATTCATAACATTTAAATGACTTGTCCCTGTCTTCTGCATGCATTATGTTTGATGAAAAATTTGTAAAAAAATATAAATATGCCAGGTGATTGTATTGTTTTCTTTCTTCACATTCTTTTAAAAATGTTTCGTCTAATTCTATTTCTTTATCCCACTCAAAAACATCTTTCCATATTCCGTGCCACGTCATATATTTTAACAGCTTCGCCTCGAAGAGCATTTCTTTTGAGTTTTCTTTTTCTGCAATCTTTAAACATTGCGCAACATGTCCGTAAGACCGTTCTCTTTGAGAATCATTTGCATGTATCAGTGCAAGCAGATAATGGCATGTGAATTTTGCCTTCTGATTCTTTGAAAATCCCTTTATTTCACTCATTTTTTTACACATAAGGAATGCGTTTTTTGTGTTATTATTGCACATTGATACGTATGAGTAAATACTATGTATTTCTATCAGAATATCGGTATCCGTTACCTGTCTTTTGCCCGTCATATGGAATAATTTTCTTATATAATACTCAGCCTCCCCTATAGCTAACATATTTACAAGATTTACTATCTTTTTTAAATCATTTTCACCTTTAAACTGATATTTTTTTTCAATTCTTTTATGCTTTACAGATATTTCCTGTTCATCATCCATGTCTCCAACAACAAGAAAGTTATTTTTTTCTATTTTTTCAATAAAAAGATCCCATGATTGCTTCTTGTATTCATGAATCACATTAGCTTCATTATAGCTTGCAAGTATTGATATGTTATTATTTTTGTTTTCAATAAAACGCAATAATATATCTATGGTGGATTTTTCAGCATAGTTCAGATTATTAAGAATCATTATAACCGGTTTTTTTCTGAATATAAAATTAATCATTCTGATAAGGCTGTCTGTCATTCTGACTGTTTCGTATTCTATTTCGCTTATAATAGGTTTTTCAGTCCGCTTACATTCTCCGGTTGCAAGATAAGAAGTTAATAATTCTCTGTGTGGCACATATACATTAGTTTCATCATATATCTGATGCAGCACTGAATTATCCGCACTAAAACCAGCCTCTCTAATCCATTCCAAAAATGGTTCAAAAGGCTTTTGTATTTCATTGGTTTTGAATTCATGAAATAAAACGACTGCATCCAATTCATATGCACTGATTAGCTCTGTTATGCTATTTTTGTCTGCATCTATTGCATCATAACATCGCACGATTCTAATCCCGCCATTATGCAAATCACTTTCAAGATAATTACGAATTATTTCATTTAAATATTGATCATAATTTGCTCTCATATGTTCTCATCTTGCCTTTCACACATAACAAACTATATAACTTATCTGTATCCGGGATAACTGATTTCATCTGACCAGTTCCTTGCCTCTTCCCTGAATTCATCTATTCTTACCAACCCGGATGACCACAAATACATCCTGTCTATTTCACTGAGTTCACTCAAACTCTTCCAGGCAACACCCGTAATTACCTGAACCGATAATTCCGGATCTCTTCCCCTTGACGGTTCATCATTTTCATCGGTTTTTACAAGAAACGTGTGAACTTCTCCCCTTCCCTCCGGTTTATATTGTACAGACAGCTTCCTCTCTATCTTTCCCGTAAGATTTGTTTCCTCACTCAATTCTCTTATCGCAGCCTGCTCCGGTGTCTCTCCTTCTTCTATTCCACCACCCGGAATACTGTAAAATACCCTGCCATTCACTGTCTCCTCTATGAGAAGTATCTTGTGATTTCTTACTACTATTGCCTGACTTCTGTCTCTACGCATTTTAATTTCCTCCCTATTTATCCCATGTCTTAAAACTTATATTCACATCTACATTGCCTGAAATCCCCGGTATACTGCCCGTATCCGTATACTGCCACATAGCTATCTCGTACGGAAAATATAATTTTGTAGTATATGACGCAAACCATTTGTCATAATCTTTTATTTTTGACATGTCCATCTTTTCCATAAACCAGTTAAGGTTTGCATATATCATTGTATTATATCCATTATCCTCTATTGTATCTAAGAAACGTATAGTGATGTCCGTGAGTTCATCTTTACTAATATTATTTACCCTGCCATTCTCACCTGCAACCTCTTCCGTATCGAATACTACAGGTCCGTTTATTTTATATGGTTTTATGTTTTCTAATACAAACTTTGCCTCTTCCTCTGCTTCTGCTTCATTAACCGCCTGTGAAAAGAAGTATACTCCGACATCAAGTCCCGCTTTTAAGGCTCCTTTTACATTTTCTTCATATGCTTCATCTAACTGTATGGCACCTGTTCCATATCCACGATAACCTAACCTCACAATTACATATTCAACTCCTGACTCTGCAACCGCATCCCAGTCAATCGCTCCTTGATATTTTGAAATATCAATTCCTTTATGTGATTTCACTTTGCCTTTTTTATATTCTAATTCTCCAGAATCATTTAATTTAAAATCATCCTGGTTTAATTTGTTCAACGGAAGCGTTTTATCTATCTTTTCAAAATGATATTTTCCGGCATACTGATACACTACATAATCATCATATATTTCCCTTAACATATCTATCGGCGTGTTTCCTGCTTCCATAGACTCTATGATTTTCTTTTTAAGCTTAACACCGTCTGACTCATCAAGTTCTTTTT